>NZ_JAGING010000001.1:2759998-3119997 GCF_017875835.1 Psychrobacter sp. PL19 | reverse complement strand
CATTGACAAAGTACTCATGCCTAAATAAACTAGCTTCAAATCTTTAAAGGTAGCGAATATTTACAATACGCTGATTACAAAACTGCCAATATTGGATATAGTATATTCATGTTGGCTTTACTATTTTTCAGCTCAATGTAAATGTTTGGTAATAAAATAACGACTGTCAGCTCCTAACGCCAGATCATTGACAGTTGGTTTTTATTAACACTTACTTTTGCCCATTTCCAAGAAATTTCGTCAGTCGAACAAGACTGTTACTCACTAAATAAGTAATCCACTTAATATCCATAAGGGTACACCTATGTTAAAAAAGACTTTATTACCTCTAGCTATCGCCATGGCCGCATTATCACTAGCAGCCTGTAGTGACAAAGAAGCTGCTGCACCTGCTGATGCGCCTGTAGCTGAAGAAGCTATGGTCGAAGCTGATCCAATGACTGAAGCTGAGCCAATGGCGGAAGACGCTGCTATGGCTGGTGATATGGTTGCTACGCAAAGTATCGCTGAAATGGCAGCTGGCAACGAAAATCTAACGATCTTAACCGCAGCACTACAGGCCGCTGGTCTGGATACTATGATGATGGATGCTGGCGAATACACTGTATTTGCACCTACTGACGATGCATTTGCTGCCTTGTTGACCAAGCTTGGTGTCACCAAAGAAGAGCTATTAGCGGATACAGAGTTGCTAAAAACTGTTCTTCCGTATCATGTAGTTCCTATGGTAGTTAAAGCGGCTGACATTCCTTACGGCTCTGAGATTGAGACTGTAAACGGTCAAAAATTCACTATCAGTGATGCCAATGTCATCACCGACGCTAGCGGTAACACGGCTAACATCGTTGCTACAGATATGATGGCAACTAATGGTGTCGTTCATGTTATTGATAACGTATTACTACCAACTATGTAGTTGGTAAAGCATTACTAGCACAGTAAGCGTAATACAATAAAACTTAAGTAATTCACAGTATGCAAAAGCTCAGCCATTAGCGCTGGGCTTTTTTGTGAGCGAAGATTATCGATGAGTAAAATATATCAGTCTATATTTTAAGTCTGCTACAAAGAAGCCCGTGGCTCATAGCCACGGGCTTCTTTGTTTTAATCACTTACTCAGTATACTTTCACGGGCAGCTGCCTACAGCGTTCAGCAATCAGCTACGATCACCAGGCGCGACTGATTACTGGTTGTTACAGTGATGACAAGTTCGCATACTCTGAGCCTTTAGACAGTACATAACGCTTGCTGGTTTCACCATCAGTCAAAAACCCACCAAAGGTCTGAGACACTGCACTGAACAAAATAATACTGACTGAAGTTAAAGCCTCTTCGGCCAGTTCTTCAGTATGTAATAACTCTTTAGCTTTAGCGACACTGATAACAGCACAGCTTTCGTTCGGACTGAGGCGTGGTTTAGTGGCTTCATTATAGTTTTTATAACAAAAAGCGATCGATACATACTCATCAGACCCAGCCAGCTCAGCAAGATAGGCCTTGTCGATAGTTCTTTCGGCCTCAACACAGCTTACAGCCGGCTGCTTCTTTAGAGGCTGTAGCCGCTTACTGTGCACGATATGGATGAAGGTTTCTTGTTGTGGGTTTATTTTGGTTTTAGATTTAAATTTAGACTTAGATTTCATGATTAAGTATCCTCTCTTTTTTGATTAAAGCTTATATAATTTAAGCTTACGTAATTAAAATTTGACCCATTAACGCTCATTGAGCTGGCTTGATTCCCATAATTAGGGGAACTAACTATAACTTACAGTTTACCTAGGATATTTTTGTCAGTATTCCTTTACCTCAATAAGTATTCTATAGCTTTATGTGCTTCAAATGTATTGTATTTCTTACAAAGCATTGTCTACCTTGTTCTTAAGGTTATTGCACTGTTTTAGAGGCTATTTTTATCGGTAAAATCCTACTATCAAAGTAAGCGTGCTCTAAAACCAGCTTGGATTATTTATGTGAAGCATTGATAAAGGGATGAGGGTCAGATTCAACAGATTAATAAGGTTATGCTAAGTAAGTGGATGAAGATTTTAAAATAAATTTAGTACTATAAATTTTACCTTCTACCCATGAGCAGTGGTCAGTATTGCCATACTGCTAAGAATAGGCATAGTAATATAATAATAAGTGCGACATAAAAAAGCCCGCGACGATAGCCACGGGCTTTTTTTAATCAGATTCACTCAGTTAAGCATTATTATTAGCCTAGCTCACTTTAAAGTCTATTATTTAAGATCTTTATCTAGTGAGTCCTTATTTACAGATTCTTCAGCTAATCTCTGTTGCTCTTTTAGATGACGTTCTTCCCAATATGGCGCATTTTTGATACCGAATTTTGCTGGATCAAAACTATAACGCTTCACACCTGCTTTGAGCTGTGCTTCGTAGTCTTTCAGCATGGTGAGCGTTGGACGAGCCACAACGAAGATGACCAAGATACCAACGATGTTCAACCAAGCCATCAAGCCAACACCAATATCACCAATAGCCCAGATGTAGCCAGCTGAGTTAAGACCACCGTAGGCAACCATCGCCATGATTAAGATTTTGACTAGGAATCTACCGGTTTTACCTACTCCTTTTCCTAAAAAGCGGGTTAAGTAAGCGACGTTAACTTCAGCGATATAATAGTAAGCCAAAATTGTGGTAAAGGCGAAGAAGAATACAGCAACGGCAATAAAGGTATTACCGAAAGTACCGTATACTGATTCCATGGCCATTTGCGTAAAGGCTGGTGAGTTAATTTCAACCCCAGCAGCTACATTTTGGACGATGAATTGACCGTCAGGTAACGTACCTTGAATGTTATAAGTACCCATGGTTAAAATCATAAAGGCGGTTGCAGAACAGACTAGTATAGTATCGACGTAGACTGAGAATGCCTGTACCAAACCTTGCTGTGATGGATGCTCAACTTCAGCAGCAGCAGCAGCGTGAGGGCCTGTACCTTGACCGGCTTCGTTAGAGTAGATACCACGTTTCACACCCCAACCAATCGCGGCACCAAAGCCTGCTTGGGCGGTAAATGCATCGCCAACAATCATACCAAAGATTTCAGGAATCATTTCGTAGTTAGCGAACATGATAATTAAAGCTAGGACAATATAACCTAATGCCATAAATGGTACTGCGTACTCGGTAAAAGTGGCAATACGCTTGATACCACCAAAAATGATAATACCGAGAACGACTAGAATAATACCTAGCGCTACTAAACGCATAGAGCCAACTTCTAAGCTGCCGATATTAACTAGACTACCTTCACCCATAACTTGAGCAAAAGCATTGATAACACCATTCGCCTGTACACCAGGTAAGAAGATACCACAGGCTAAGATGGAGGATATCGCAAATAGGATTCCGTACCATTTTTGACCGAGTGCCCGCTCAAAGTAGTAAGCAGGGCCACCGCGATATTCGCCGGTGATAACGTCTTTTTCTTTATAGATCTGTGCCAATGTCGATTCAACATAAGCAGTAGAAGCACCTAAGAATGCGACAATCCACATCCAGAATACGGCGCCTGGGCCACCAAAGCCGATAGCCGCAGCCACCCCTGCGATGTTACCCATACCGACACGACCGGCAAGTGATACAGCAAGTGCCTGGAATGAGGAAATACCATCTGCACTGGATTTACCAGTGAATAGTAATTTAATCATTTCACCGAATAGACGTACTTGAACGAAGCGCGTCATGATGGAATAAAATAGACCAGCGCCCAAGCATAAATAAATTAGTGCTGGGCTCCAGATAATTCCGTTTACTACATTGACTAAACCTTCCATATTTATATTCCTAGTACTGTCTCGAAGTGGCCATGCTTATCTTGCTATTTAAGCATTAGGTATGAATCTAAACGTCACTGCTTACACTCATATTTAATGAACCACTTAGGATAGTTTATAGTTGCCAGTGTTTATCCGCTTGGCTTAGCATCGACATTGATCGTATTAATACTGCTTTTCAATCTCAGTGCTGATATCAGTGTCGATGCTAAACTTAGCTGCGGTTGCAATTCCCTTTGCAGTTTTGATGGTTGTTCTATCATGCTCTCAACTTGCTCATAACTATCAGTCAAATGACTGTGAATGCATAGCGCTTTAAACTTAATCTACAATTTTTACCAATAATCTCAACTGATACTGATAAAGAACTGAGGGCTATTTAGCTTGGCATTTGCAGTCGTTATACGCTAAGGTGACAAGAACAATTAACAGTTTAAACTCAACTAATACTAAATGAGCAACAAAGCCACTACCAATTGTATGCAAACCATACGGTCAAGTAACTGCAATTTGCCACAATTCTACAACAATTGCTAGAATTTTTTTTAATTGATGCCTATTTTCTACTTTCAAAAGGTCGTTAGCAAACGTATGTGTAGTTATGTAAGTATTTAAAATATACAATTTTTTCACAGAAATTACCCAAGATAGATTTTTAGGTAAGCTCGCTATAAGTAGATGACTGAAAATAATCGGATAACCAATAACCGCGTTAGGATACAGAGTAAGCAGATCAACAGAATAAAATTATGCTAATAGCAAAAAAATAATGTTGACGTTTTGGTGGTTGTGTTTTGGTAACGGTGAATTGTAAAAGTATTATGATATCGCCATTATTAGCACTATAACCACTAGCAAAAAAACTCTATGCCAAAAAGTCAGCTATAGACTTTGGTCGTGATAATTGATATGTCGATATGTTAATGCATACCTAAATGTAGGTTATATCTTAAACGCTCACCATAACAAGCAAATAAACATAGTAGGCAAAAAGTTATCAAGACACGTGTGACTCGTTAACCATAATTATTTATTACTCTTAGGAGAAACAAAAATGACGCGTAAGTCTATTATAAAACCCATGTTGCTATCCGCCGTATTGGTAACGTCAGCAGTCAGCTTAAGTGGTTGCGGCTATAACAATCTCCAGTCCCAAGATGAGCAGGTTACTGCTTCATGGTCGGAGGTTGTCAACCAATACCAACGCCGTTCTGATTTGGTCCCCAACTTAGTTACAGTAGTCAAACAGTACGCGGATCAAGAGCAAGCAGTCTTTACGCAAGTGGCCGAGGCTCGCTCGCGCGCAGGTGGCATCACCTTAACGCCGGAGGTGCTCAACGATCCTCAAGCTATGGAGCGCTACGCAGAAGCCCAAGGACAGATGGACGGTGCATTGTCACGTCTCATGGCGGTCTCTGAGCGTTATCCTGAGCTAAAGTCTGATGCCTTGTTCCAGGACTTACAAGCGCAGCTAGAAGGCACAGAAAACCGGATCGCGGTTGCCCGTAATCGTTATATCCAAGAAGTACAGGGCTATAACACGACCGTGCGTCAGTTCCCAACCAACATCACCGCCAAAGTATTTGGTATGCAAGCCAAACCAAACTTTACGGTAGCCAATGAGGCTGCAATCTCTACTGCTCCTAATATTGATTTCGATGGAGACAAGGCGGCTACTGAGCAGTAGTGCTCAACTAACAAGCATAACGGTAAAGCGGTGCGATAGACCTGAGTACTATAGGTTTTATACCTATAGCGTGTTAACCTCAGGAAGCATTAACACCAGTTCAACACGAGATAATTCAGCACAGATGTTACCCGAGGTGGTATAGATTAAATGAATAATTCAAAAGCAATCGTATCAGCATTACTACTCACGCTCGGCGCTAGTAGCGCGACCTCGCTGTATGCGGCGCCGAATGATGTTGCTGTCGCTGCGGATAGTACCTCGAATATACAAAATCGTAGCGTTGAGGACCTAGCGGGCATTGCCAAAGTAGGCAAAGCCAATGAGGCTATCAATGATGCGGTACTAGGTAATGATGCTATTAATGAAGCAGTGTTGGGTAATGATGCTCTAAATCCTAATGCTGCTAATACTGATGTTGCTAATAGCGCGACTAATACTCAGGCAAATAATGCTACTTTACCGCCAGTCCAGTCCAGTGCCGCTAGTATAGATGCTGATAAACTGATATTAAATCAGCCAGTCGTTGACCAAGCCAATATTTTAACGGCTCAGCAAAAGCAGCGTTTAACCGAGCAGCTGAGTAGTATTTACCAGAAAGGTTTGGCTCAAGCGGCGGTAGTTATTGTACCGACTACTAATGGTCTACCGATTTTTGACTATGCGTTACAAGTTGCAGATAAATGGCAGTTGGGTGATAAAGACATCGATGATGGCCTGTTAATTGTGCTGGCAGTCAATGATCGTGAGATCTATATTTTAAGCGGTTATGGACTCGAAGGTGTGCTGCCTGATTCCGCACTCAATCGTATTATCCGTGAAGATATTACGCCGCTTTTTAAACAGAACGATTACGCTGCGGGACTTGCTGCGGGTGTTAGTGCCCTCGAAACTCGCCTAAATGCGGATCCTGAAGTGTTGGCACGTGCTGACGCTCAAGCTGCTGAGCGTAGTACTCAGCAAGCCACAGATGAGAACCCGTCATCAATTGCCCTATTCGTTATGGCCTTAATATTCGGTAGCTTTATTACTAGTATCTTTGGCCGTGTGTTTGGCTCTATCTTAACTGCTGGTGGCTTTTTTGCCGGTTCACTGGCATTAGGTGGGGGCTTTTTCATGACCCTGATCATGGCGATATTCTTGTGGATGTTCTTAATTGCTCGTGGTTCTGGCGGTGGACGCGGAGGACGTGGCGGTGGAATGTTCTTCCTACCGGGCTTAGGTGGCGGTAGTAGCGGCGGCGGCGGATTTGGTGGCGGCGGTTTCGGTGGTGGTGGTGGCGGCTTCGGCGGTGGCGGCGCAGGTGGTTCGTGGTAGACTTATTGATTAGACCACATTTAATACGTGACAGCATTTATTAGGCTATATGCATTAAGCTATATTTACTAAATTGTAGTCGCTAGTAGCGTACTTGAGGAAATAATATAATGGCACAAAACAACTTAACCTCATCACAGCCAAGTTTTGCTCGCTGGTGGCGTCAAGTCTTATTTGTCCCAATGCTACATAGCAGGTGGTTGACAGCAGAGTCCAAAGCGCGTTTGACGACCAAAGTGACCAAAGCGGAGCGCGGGCATCGCGGTGAGATATTTTTGGTTATAGAAAACAACCTACCCATTCAAGAGGCTTATCATACTAACTGCCGTGCGCGCGCTATTGACCTATTTAGTGAGTATCGGGTCTGGGATACCGAAGAGAATACCGGTGTCTTAGTCTATGTGAATATCTGTGAACAAAGCTTAGATATCGTCGCTGATCGTGGCATCAGTACGCATGTCAGCCCCACAGTATGGCGAGCAATGTGTGACAAAGCAGTAGCAGGTATCGCTAATAAAAAGACAGAACAGAGCTTGACTGACTTGCTAGATGAAATTGGGCAATTACTCGGTCAGTATTATTATCTTGAAAACAATCCGGAAGGCAATGAGTTGTCTGATACGGTAGTTTTCTTGAAGTAGTTTCTACTACTAAAATAGTGCTGATTTTGAGATTCATTTTTTATGAGTCAATTTACCCTGAGGGTATTGTGCTTTGTATCATAAAATATTTGTGCAGAGTGCTATAAATCAAAAATTACTTGACGTTATTAACCAAAGTAAAAAGTATTACTGGAGCCATATGATTGACTTAATAAGAAGGTTGCCAAAAGCTGAACTGCATTTACATATTGAAGGCTCACTAGAACCTGAGCTAATGTTTAGGCTAGCCAAAAAAAATAATATTGAGATTCCCTATAAAAATATAGAAGATGTGAGAGATGCTTATAATTTTACCAATTTACAAACCTTCTTAGACATATATTATGCCGGTGCCAACGTACTTATTACCAAAGATGATTTTTATGATTTGACCTGGGAATATATTTTAAAATGTGTTGAAGATAACGTTATTCACACTGAAATATTCTTTGACCCCCAAACGCATACTGCAAGAGGAATACCTTTTGCGACGGTAATAACCGGCATCAAAGAAGCGTTAGCGGATGCAAAAGAAAAGTATGGCATTACCTCTTGTATTATCATGTGCTTTTTGAGGCATTTGTCACAAGAAGAAGCCTTTGAAACGTTAGAACAGTCTTTAATGTTTAAAGAAGACATCGTTGGTGTTGGCCTCGATTCTGCAGAGCTAGGAAACCCGCCTTCGAAGTTTGAACAGGTGTTTAAAAAAGCCAAAGAACAGGGCTTTAAGTTGGTGGCTCATGCCGGTGAAGAAGCTGATTTTACCTATATTTATGAAGCTTTAGATTTGTTAGGTATTGATAGAATTGACCATGGTGTTCAATCTATCAACAGCCCAGAACTTATGCAAAGACTTAAAGATGAACAAGTACCGCTTACCGTTTGTCCGAACTCAAATATCGAGCTAAAAGTTTTTGAGGCTTACACAGAGCATAATATAAAAGAGCTATTAGATTATGGACTGAATGTCAGTGTAAATTCAGATGATCCAGCCTATTTTAAAGGTTACATGAACCAAAACTTTATAAACTTGTATGAAAACCTACCATTATCGGAAGATGATGTTATCACCTTGGTAAAAAACTCCTTTAGATCTTCATTTATAGATGAAGATTTAAAAAAAGAGTACTTAGCTAGAGTTGATAGAGCGGTATAAATATAATTAGCACAGCTATTCATATCGTTATTAGCTAGCATCAGTAACCTGTGTCTTGAAACAATAGAATAAGTCCCTTATCTATGCTTTAAGCTTCTAGTAGACCATTGGCATTAGAAGCTACTCTGTCAGTGCTCAATATTGCTAATATTATTACGGCTGTAGCGCAATGACCTGTTTGATCAGTTGCGGCATCACTATCCCTGCCTTAGCTGCTAGGGTAATATCAACTACGGTATTGGGTGTGGGATCAGGATTTATTTCGATAATTTTAGCGCCGCTTTGCTTGGCCAACTGCGCAAGTCCAGCGGCTGGATACACCAGACTTGAGGTGCCGATACTGATAAATACCTCACAACGCTCGGCGTTACTTTCTGCTGTTTGCCAGGCCTGCATAGGTAATGACTCACCGAACCAGACAATATCAGGTCGAATATAACACCCACAATGTGTGCAATTTAATAGTTTATCGTCATGATTTCTGACTATATTTGAGCTCTCGGACTGTTCATTAGACTGAGTGGGTAATGTATTGTGGTCAGCGTTATGAGTCTTGGATTGATTATTAGGCTTATTATTGGATTTATCGTTATAAGGCTGGTCACATTGACTACAGCGATTATGCCAAAGATGTCCATGTAAATGAGTGACCGTGCTGCCAGCTTGTTCGTGCAAATCGTCAACGTTTTGAGTGATTAAACTAAGCTGCTGCTTATGTAACTTAGCATGCTGCTGCCATTGAGCCAGAGCATGATGCGCCGGATTAGGTACTTTATCGCTTACTAGTTGCCTACGCCATTGATACCACGACCATACCAGCTGAGGATCACGTGCAAAAGCGGTACAAGTCGCTAAATCCTCAGCGCGGTATTGTTGCCATAAGCCAGTTTGCTTATCCCGGAAAGTAGGGATGCCACTTTCTGCTGAGACCCCAGCTCCCGTTAAGATACAAATACGCTTTTTTGAAACTAACAATTCGGCAGCACGCTTCACGTCGCCTACTAACGCTGCTGATAACGCTGTTAACATGGCATAACCCCTGCTAATAATGGATATATACCCTCATGATAGACGGAATTTGGTGGCTTGTCATATTGCTTGCAGTGGGCGCTGGTCTATGGTTGCTGGCACATAAGCGCGGTGCTAAAAAGGATGACGTAAACACGGTCGCCACGCGTACAAAAGTGGCTTCTAACGATGCGCTACAAAAAACAGCTGTTATGCTTAAACAACACTTTCCTGACTATCGTGTCACTCGTAAAGGAAATCATTTGCTGATTATCAAACAGGGCAAAAAAATCGCGATGATTACTATTGATAAGAAGCTCGCCACCGGTCAGCGTCGTTTGGGTGACGTGCCTATCCTTAACTATCATCGTACACCCAGCCGCACACAATTAAGCACGAACTTACAAGAAGTCAAGTAGTCTAAAATAGTTAGGCGATGTCAGGACAGTTAGAACAATACGGATAATATTAAAGTGCTAAAGCCAATAAATCTTTGATTCAAGTTTTAAAGGTAATAACAAGTAACAGCCAAGCACATAAAGCGTTGGTATCAAAGGGGTTTAGAGGTGTGAGGTAATACTAGGGAAGGGTGAAATACGATTATTGGTGCGCTCGGCGGGAATCGAACCCTCGGCTTCGGAGGCTAGACCCACCATATTTCGTTAACTAATCTTAATGTATAATAACCTGCCATGGTATACGTAGAAATGGCTTAAGTAAGATGCACTGAATGACCTTTAGCATAATTTAAAGCAATATATGAAGTCCTAATATCCAATTTTGGTCACTATTAAAGCATCAATATGATGTATTTACAGTAGTATAAATACATCGTATTGATGTCTTATTTTTTATGGCTCACCTCTTTAACTATTCTCTAAGCATCTATACCCTAAGATCATCTAAACAATCTGCTGTGAAAGTGGTTTACTATTTCCACTACTATCAAAAATTTAATGCTATTAAATCCATCACCTTTTAAGCAACAGGCACCAAACGTTGACAACCAAATTAAAGATGGTGGTCCTGCCTTATCTAATTTGCAACAAGGAGATGGCCCTACTAATAATACGGCTATTAACGTAGCCACTTCACCATCTGGTGATGAAATAAGAAGCGTCAATGGAGCCACGAGCCTACCTAATAATAGCTTGTACAATATCAATCCAGACAAGCAAAATGACTATTTGATTGAAAGTGATCCGGCCTTTACAGGTTATCGCAATTGGCTAACCTCAGACTATATGTTAGAGCGGCTACAGTTTGATCCCAATATTACTCAAAAGCGCTTAGGCGACGGTTATTACGAGCAACAGTATATCCGTGATCAAATCATGATGCTGACAGGACGCTATTATCTACAAGATTACAGCACCCAAGATGCTCAGTTTAAAGGGTTGATGGATGCGGGGGTCACAACTGCGCAGACGTTAAATCTACGTCCAGGCATTGCTCTGACGGCAAGCCAAGTCGCCAGTCTCACTAGCGATATCATTTGGATGGAGCAGCAACAAGTCACTCTCGCTGATGGTAGTACTCAAAGCGTACTCGTGCCTAAAGTCTATGTGCGTGCTAAACAAGGCGCGATCAGAGGAGACGGTAGTTTCATTGCAGCTGAGAGAGTCAATCTCAGGCTGACAGGTGATTTGGATAACCAAGGGCTCATCTCTGCTCAAAAAACGCTCAATATCACGGCAAACAACATCAATAATACTAACGGTGGGCGTCTGAGCGCGGCTGATGCTAGATTGAATGCTGAGAATAAGATAACTAACGTCGGCGGTAGTATCTCCGCTGACAATACGTTAGGTCTAAAGGCCAAGAGTGTTAAAAATACTAGCACCACATTTACAACCAATAATCAGCTTGGCGCCAGTAGCGCGACACGCACAGGTATCGATCAAATAGGATCAATCCGTGTCGGTGATGGTCTGCGAGGTCAAGTAGATGCTGATGGTAAAGTGCTAACTACTTTGGCTATCAGCGCTACCAATGATGTCACTTTCAATGCTGGGGTTCTAAACAACCAAGGAGGCAAGACTCAAATTGTCTCTCAAGAAGGCGACGTGGTTTTTAACGCTATCAAGACTGGCAATGAAGTTCGTGCCATTGGCGACGCTAATAACTACTACATAGACGGTCAAACCCAAGATATTGGCAGTCGTGTTACAAGCGATGGCGACTTAGATATCACTGCCAAAAATGTTTCAGGAACGGCAGCGATACTGACTAGCGATGGTGGTAATACTTCTATTTACGCTGAGAACGACGTCACCTTTGTCGAGGGCCGTGCCACCCAGAGTTTCTCAACGGCTAATAAAATGACCAGCACTGGGTTTTTAAGTAAAAAAACCACTCAAGACCGTTTCGATAGCCAACGTGATAGTGCTATTAGCAGCAATATTGAAGGCGATAAAATCATCGTTAAAGCAGGACAAGATATCAACTTCACTGGCACCAACGTTATCAGTGATCGCGGCACGCAGCTGTCAGCAGGTCGTGATGTCAATATTCTAGCCGCTGAGAACACTTCTGGTGAAAGCACTTTTAGTCAAACCAAAAAATCAGGCTTATTCGGTGCAGATGGGGGTATGGGATTCACTATTGGCAAGCAGCAAACCGATGACAGCAATGCCAAAACAGCACTTACTCATACTGCTAGTAACATTGCTGCAATCGATGGTAACGTCATTATTGATGCCGGCCGCACCTATCAACAGACAGGCAGCAACCTCGTCGCAGGAATGGGTGCAGATACTGGTGCATATATCAATGACGCCCCTGATAACAGCAGTCGTGGCAACGTTGTCGTACGCGCCCAAGACATCAATGTCGATAATGTCATGGATGTCTATACCAATCAAAGCGAGCAAAAGTTCAAGCAAAGCGGTTTTACTGTTGCCGTTTCTAATAGTCTCATTGACAGCGCTAAGAGCATTGACAGTTTAGTGACTGCTGCTGGTAACACAGACAGCACTCGCATGAAAGGCATGGCAGGAGTTGCAGCAGCGCTCAAAATTAGAGGCTTAGCTAAGAAAAACGACGATGGTATTAGTCAACTCGGCGCCCTCAAAAACGGTAATCTTAAAGAAGCAGGCAATACTCGCATACAAGCCACTTGGGGTACCTCAAAGAGCCAATCGAATAGCTCAAGCTATACTGAGCAAAACCAAGCTTCAAACATCACTACCAACAACCTAGCGCTTATCGCTACCGGCGCAGGTACTGAGAGCGACATCAACATCAATGGCAGTAATCTCAACGTCACCAATGATGCCCTGTTCCAAGCCGACAACGACTTCAACGTCAATGGTGTCGCACAAAACAGCAATACTCGTAGTGATAATAAGAGCTCAAGCGCTGCCATTGGGGGTTATGCCAGCTTTGGTCAAAACACTAGTGCAGGCATCACTGCTAATGCTAGCCGTGCTAAAGGCTATGCCAACAGCGACAGCACCACCTATGCCAACAGCCAAATCAACGTTGGTGGCACCACTACCTTAGACATTGGTAACGACTTAAGTATCAAAGGCGGCGTGATTAACACGAATAGAGCGCAAGGTACTATTGGTGGTAACACCACTATCGAATCGCTACAAGACACCGCCACCTATGACAGCGACCAAAAGAACATGGGCTTTAGCGCTGATATCGATATAGCAGGCGGTGGCGCAGGCTCCAGTCTCTCCGTCAATGGTGGTAAGACGAATGTCAATGCTGACTATAAGGGTGTTGGCGAGCAGTCAGGACTCTTTACCGGAGATGGCGGCTTTGATCTTGCTGCTAAAGGAAAAACCACGCTAATAGGTGGTGCCATTACCACCACTGATACGGCGGTAGCGGCTGGGCGCAATAACTATACGAGTCTTGGCGGTATCACCACTCAAGACATCGATAACACCACGAGTTATAAAGGCGATGCGATCTCTGTAGGTTTAAGTGTGGGTAAAGATAAAAACCCTAGCATGAATGGGCTTGGCTACGGCACAGATGGTGATAGTGATAGCAGTGTGACTCGTGCAGGTATTACGGGTGTCGCTGGTAATAAAGACATCACCACGGATAATCGTGCAGAGTATGCAGGTGCACTTGAGAATGTGTTTGATGAAACTCGTGTGAATGAGGAGCTTGGGGCGCAGACGCAGATTACGCAGGAGTTTGGCAAGGAAGCACCGAAGGCGGTTGGGGATTATGCGAGTAGCCGTCAACTAGATCTTATCAATGAAGGTAGAGTAAATGAAGCCGATAAATGGGCAGAAGGTGGCGCTTATCGCGTTGCGCTACATACGTTAGTTGGTGCTATTGCCACAGGTAGTGTAGAGGGTGCATTAGCCAGTGGAACGACGGCAGTTTCTGTACCAGCGGTAGATAAGTATTTAGAGAAACAAGGCGTTGATGAGACCACTCGTGATGCACTTTTATTAGGTTTATCAGCGGCAGCTGGCGCAGTCGTTGGCGGTGATACTGCTAGTACAGCTACAAGTTTTAGTCAGACGCAGAATAACTATTTGACCCATAAACAAATTGCCGAATGGGGTAAAGAGTTAGAGTCTTGTGTTAAAAATAGAGGCAGTCAATGTACTATATCGGCTAAAGAAGCTATTAATAATAAATACACTAAAAAATCTGAACAGCAGCAACAAGAACTAAAGTCAGCTTGTGGTGCAAATGGTAATGCACAAAAATGCGATATCATAAGAAACAACTACTACAATGTTGAGGGTATACCATACGATAAACAAGCTGATAAATATGCACCAAAAATTATAAGCTACGGTTATGGATCAAAAGCTAGTAGTAAGTTGGGTGTAATACAAACCATGCATAACATGGAAGCAGAAGGCGTATTTATTCAGCAAACTGCTAATCAAGAAAGAGAAAAAGGTCGTTCTGGTAAGGCTTTTGCGATGGAGATGGCTCCTGTAATAGCTGGAAGTGTTATAGCAGGAAAAATGGGTAGTAGTCGTGGTAATGTTACTAAAGTAGTTCCCAATGGTAAACACATTCAAGTTGAAACCAAAACGCGTATTATTTCTGGTGCAAAAGTAGAAGACAAACCAACTGGTCGAGTAATAACAGGGAATGTAGATTTAAAACCAACCATAGATAGAATCAATAGCGGACAAAAGTCTAAACACCGTAACGATGGTGAAAACTTTAGAAATAGTCAAGGTAGATTACCCGCTAAACCAAAAGGATATTATACTGAGTATGTTGTATCTCCTCCTCCAACTTTTAGATATCCTGGTGCTCAAAGAGTTGTAGTTGGTAAAAATGGAGAAACCTATTATACTCCTAACCATTATGAAAGTTTTATAAGGGTTCAATAATGAACAATATCGAAATAAAAGATTGTTTAGATATGGTTAATATTCATGAAAACGGTATAGTGATAACTTTAAATAAAGAGTATCTTTCTGGTAAAGATGTCGCTAAAGATATTGAAAGTCAGCTACCTAATAACAATGATCTAGAGGTTGAAAACTGGGATGCCTTTTATGATAATTTATGTTCTTTAGACTATGAACTTGATAAGAAATTTAAAAGTGTAACTATAATTCATAGTTCATATTTAGATGTAAATGACGACTCAATGATTACTTATCTTCAAATTATTTTTGACGCTTGTAACAGTTACTATAAATCTACTGATATTAACGAGGGGTTTAGTTTGCATGCTGTTTTTTTATCTAAGCATATGACTATTTACAAAGAAGTAGAGTCTCTAGAATTCTATTGATTCCGACATATAAACTATATGGAGCTCCCACCTCTAAAATGGCCTAAACTTAAATAAAAGCTACGATACAATAAGTGTCGTAGCTTTTTTCATTTATCTATGCCAACAGCCAAATCAACGTCGGCGGCACCACAACCCTTGACATCGGCAACGATCTAAACATCAAAGGGGGCGTCATTAATACAGGTCGCGCCCAAGGCACTATCGGTGGCGATGTCAACATAGAGTCACTACAAGACACCGCTACCTATGACAGCAAACAAAAGAACGCAGGCTTTACTCTTGATGTGGCTTTAGAGGGTGCAGGGCCTAGTCTATCGGTCAATGGCGGCAAGACCGATATCAATGCAGACTCTAAGATGGTAGCTCAGCAATCAGGCATCTTCACAGGGGATGGCGGCTTTGATCTAGAAGTTGGCGGTAAGACTACTCTAATTGGGGGCGCTATAACTACGACTGATGCCGCCGTAGCAGCAGGACGTAATAAGTATGTCAGCAAAGGCGGTATCGTCACCCAAGACATTGAGAACTACAGCAACTATGAGGGTGATGCAATACAAGTTGGTTTAAGTTTAGGCAATACTACAGGCAAACCACAAGCGACGATGAATGGGCTTGGCTATGGCACCGATGGCGATAGTAATAGTAGTACTACCAAAGCTGGTATTACTGGAATAGCAGGCAATAGCGGTATCACCACTGATAATCAAGCAGAGTATGCAGGGGCTCTTGAGAATGTGTTTGATGCTACAAGAGTCAATGAGGAGCTTGGGGCGCAGGTTGATATTACTAAGGAATTTGGCAAGGAAGCGCCAAAGGCAGTGGCTGAGTTCTCTGGAAATAGACAGACACAGTTGATACTCGATGGTGATTTAGAGGGTGCTGAAAAGTGGGCAGATGGTGGCGCTTATCGGGTTGCCCTACATACCTTAGTTGGCGCTATTGCTACTGGTAATGTGGAAGGTGCACTAGCAACTGGTACTACAGCGGTGTCTATTCCCGCGGTAGATAAATATTTAGAAGAACAAGGTGTTGATGAGACTACGCGCGATGCATTACTACTAGGCTTATCGGCTGCTGCTGGCGCTATTGTAGGTGGAGACACGGCCAGTACTGCAAGTAGTGTCAATCAGACGCAGAATAACTTCTTAAGTCATAAAGATAGAAAAGCCCTGAACGCATTGTTAGGCAAAGCTAAGAGAAATGGTGGGCTTAGTCTAAAAGACTCAGAAAATTTAATATACTTAGTACAATATGATCAGGTCACTAATATACTGCTAGAAGCATATAGAAAAAATCCATCTTCCTTAAGTGTAACAGATCGTAAGTTTCTGGAAGTAGCATTAAATGATTTGATGGCAAAAGGTGGTTATGATGCAGTAGCAGCTAAAACACTTATTAGTGGAAGTTCAGCCGCAGGGTATACTACAGACAACTTTTTAAATGCCCCTAAAGTTGCAAGTGAGGTATCGAATGCAAGAGGTGATTTCTGGGATAATCCCCTAAAGTTCTTGTCTTATACTAGACCTAAAAGTGAGAATCAGGAGGTCTACAATGAAGCTCTTGCTACCAGTAGTATCAATACTCGACAAAGAGAGCTATCTAGATTGGGTGGCGATGCTATATTTGTATCGCCTGGTGCTTTAGGATTAGCTCTACGTGGCGCATTGGCAGCTAAAGGTGTATATGATGTCGGTTATGGTGGTGCAGCAATTTACGATGGTCAATATAAAGCGGGTATAGTTAAAGTTGGTATTGGTGCTTTAGAGATTGTGCCTGCTGTTGCGTTGGGTTCAGTTAAAGCTGGAACAAATAGATTAAATAATCAAAATAAAAATAGAACTTTCGAGTCCACTGATCCTCACGTTGCAGATGTAGCAAATTATATTGAGAGCAAATATCCAGGCTTAATTAAAAATGTAAATGTTCCAGTACGTAGGGGCGATGGTTCGTTAATTACTGACGCTGATATATTACTCACCAATGGAACAATAATCCAAATAAAATCTGGCGGAGGTAAGGGATTGACAAGTCAAATTCAAAGAACAGAGACTGGCACTGGTGCAAAAACTGTGGGCTATGGTCCAGACTTGAAACCATCAATTGTAAAAAATGGGCAAGGCAAAGTTACTAAAAATATTGACGAACTCATTGAAATGGTGAAATAGATGAAAATTATAACCATGTATATTGAAAATGACAAAGCAGAAATGATTTATAAATCAGGTGAACATGTACATGAATGTATCTATATTCCTAGTTCTCATATAGCTAATTTGATAATAAATACATACGATGATTGGAATGTCGAACTTGATGAAGAAGAAATTAAATTTATAGCAAATAAAATAGGAAAGTTTAAAGCCTATTCTATAACTTGGAAGTCAGATATAAGTTTATATGAATATGTTATTAGTTTAAGTGATAAGTTAAATTTTATTCTAGATAACGACAAGGGGAACGTAAATAGTGATAAAGAGATAGCAGCAATGAGTTTCAATGAATTCTTGAATTGGATAAGCTAATTAATATTAAATAATGTCTATCAAAATTATATAGACGTAGCTTTACTACTTCTCTTGCGAAACCCAATCAATACAGTAAGAGATAACGTTATGAAAGAATACTTAACACATCAAGAAGCTTATGAAGCTATGTTTGCTTTTTTAGAAGATTATTACAACAGGTCAAAGTCCAACGAAATAGCTAACGACGTCAACATCAAAGGCGGCGTGTTTGATACCGACAAAGCACAAGGCATCATCCGTGGTAACGTCAATACCGAATCGCTACAAGATACGGCCACCTATGATAGTAATCAGAAGAACATGGGCTTTAACCTTGATGTCGATCTAAAAGGCGCAGGCTCAAGCCTATCTCTCAATGGCGCTAAAACCAATATCAATGCCGACTATAAAATCGTCGGTCAGCAAACAGGTCTCTTCGCCAACGAAGCCGACTTAGTTGTTGAAGACAAAGGCAACTTTAAAGGCGCCGTCTTGAACCGGCCCGGGATTGTCGGAGACTTAACATTCTGAGAGAATACGACAATGAAAACACGAAACTATACCCCTGAGATTAAAGAACGCGCTGTTCGCATGCTGATTGAAGCCGCGAGCGACTACCCCTCCACATAGTCAGCTATCCAAGCTATTGCCCCTAAAATAGGCTGCACACCTGAAACTCTACGATCCTGGCATAAGAAGCATATAGAACAAACCATTCCTGCCTCGGTACAAGCTCAAAGCCAAGAGCAACGTATCAAAGATCTTGAACGCGAAAATAGAGAACTCAAGCAAGCCAATGAGATTATACGTAAGGCTGCTGCTTTTTTCGCCCAGATAGAGACGGGCCGTTCACCAAAATAATGGTTAATTTCATCGACGACAATAAATTCCTTTATGGGGTCGAGCTGATTTGTAGAGTCCTACCGATTGCCCCATCAACTTACTATCACGCTAAGAATTTAGAGAGTTGCCCTGAAAAGCGCTCACTACGCAGTCAGCATGACGACTATTATCTCAGCGAGATTAAACGCGTCTGGCAGAACAGTAAATGTCGTTACGGTGCGCGTAAAATCTGGCAGCAGATGAAAGCTGACAGGTTAAAGGTTGCTCGATGTACCGTAGAGCGTTTAATGAGACAGCATGGCCTACAAGGCGTCTGGCGTGGCAAAGGTAAGATTACCACCAATAGCCGTGACGATCAGCTGCGGGCTGATGACTTAGTGAAACGTAACTTTACAGCCAGTCATCCCAATCAGTTATGGGTTGCTGACTTTACTTATATCAAGACGACTAGCGGCTGGGTTTACACGGCCTCCATCATTGATGTGTTCGCTCGTAGCATTGTCGGCTGGAAGGTGGCCAATCGTATGAATACCAAATTAGTATTAGATGCCTTAGAGCAAGCCCTGTCTGACAGAGGCAAGCCTAAGGATGTTATTCACCATAGCGATAGAGGCAGTCAGTATTTATCCATTCGCTATACGGATAGAATGACCGAGGTGGGCGTTCAAGCATCCGTGGGTACGACGGGTGATTCATACGATAATGCGTTAGCTGAAACCGTCAATGGGCTGTACAAGACGGAGGTGATTCATTATTTAAAAGAGCAATGGAATGGCATAAATGATGTTGAATTAGCAACGCTTGAGTGGGTTGATTGGTTTAATAAGATACGTTTGCACAGCGCGATTGGATATGTATCGCCTTTTAAGTATGAGTCAATGTATTATGATAATCTTAATCGGTTAAGCCTAGTGGCCTAACTTAAATAAACAGTCTCCGATATAGTCGGGGCGGTTCAGTATTCTCACCACTGACAATCGCGAAGCACTCGCGGGTAAGCTTGAGAGTGTGTTTGATGCCACTCGTGTGACTGAGGAGCTGCAAGCACAGAATCAGATTACTAAAGAGTTCGGTAAGGAAGCGCCGAAAGCGGTTGGGGATTTTGCGGTTAATCGACAAATAGATCTTATTGAACAAGGCAAAGTAGATGAAGCTGACAAATGGGCAGAAGGTGGCGCTTATCGTGTTGCCCTGCATACCTTAGTTGGTGCTATCGCTACAGGTAGTGTTGAAGGCGCATTAGCAAGTGGGACAACCGCTGTCTCTATTCCTGCGGTAGGTCGTTATCTTGATGAGCAAGGCGTTGATGAGACGACCAAAAGCGCTATATTGCTAGGATTATCAGCAGGTGTAGGTAGTGTTGTTGGTGGAAATACAGCAGGTGCAGCTAGTAGTGTCAATCAAACTCAGAATAATTACTTGAATCATATTGAACATGAAATATTGAATGAATTACGTGCTAAGAAAGAACGTATGACTGGCAAAGGAAACGTACGTTTATGTAATAGAAGCGCAGAATGTAGAGCAGAACTTGCTGATATAAATAAAGATATTAAGATTTATGAGGATCTAAGTGCTGATCGTGATGCAGAGTTCAACGCTGCTTATGATAATTGCAGAAAGGGTGCGGGCTGTAATAAATTCTATGATCTTCATGTTACTCAGAGAATAAGATGGAATGAATCAGCTGACGAATTATTTAAATCTGAGCGTCAGAAGTGGACAGCTGTAAGTGATGATGAAAATGCTTTTCATAACTATGATGCTAATGGAAAACTTTCATATCTGTCTGGTGGCAAGTTACGGTATAAGAAATACGTTCATGATAATGGTCAGCTTGAAATTGTAGTAGACTCATTGCAAAATAATAAAGTCGTTTATGATCCAAAAAATGCTGGAAGCTATAACTACTATAGCTCAGTTAAAGGTACACCTGCTACAGATACATTAGGACATATAGACTATGATGTTGATCCTTATATAGATTTTGGTAGCGGCAAAGGAGACACAACAACAATATCTCAGCGAAGAAAAATTCCTGTTAGTAAAACACTTCCTTATGTTAAGGTTTCAACTACGGCTGGGAAATTGTTTGGAGAATTACAAGACCCAAATAACTTTCCAGGGTGGAATCAAAAAAATATGGTGCAATTAGAAAATGATAAAGCTATTTTGAAATATAAAGAGGCAGAAGGAAATGCTAGAAAATAGTTTAATTAAATATGCAGTAATTACTACTTTTTCAATATTGTTGGGATGTTTTTTTATTTTTCTGTTCATCCAAGCAGGTATAACTGACAACTCGTTATATTTATCAACTGTTATAATGAATTTTATAGCTAGTTGCTTTATATGGTCGCGAAGTAAAAGAAATATATACTTTGTATTCGGTTTCTTGCTTGTTAGTTTTTTTACAATGTTTGTTGGAAATTTTTCAGATTCAAAATTATTATTTATCATTTACTTGGTAAATGGTGCTTTGTTTCCTGCATTAGCAATTGTTTACTTAAATTTGCTCGAAGGATATAAAAATGGATTATCTATAATTCTATTTACTATATTTTTTTACTTAGTTTTTCTATTGGCTTTTAATGGCTCACTATTTTTTACTTATGCATTTTTCTCAACATGGGTTCATGTTTAAATTTTAAAAGGTAGTTGATTCTAAAACTACGAAATAACTTGTATCATAGCTTTTTATTTCTCTATGCCAACACTCAAGTCAACGTTGGTGGCACTACCACCTGTTTTAGGTACGAAAGGAAGTATAGCGAACAAATTGAGCCAAGCATATATAGATAGAGCTTTAGAAGATTTTAAAAAGGAAAATAAATGAAAAATAAATTTTTCATTTTAATCGCTATTATCTTGATTTCTGCTTTGTTTTTTTTATGGATGGCAATTATACAATGCTTATAATTTATGATTATTCATGATTTAAAACAACTAAAAAAAGAGAAGGTACAGTGTAAAAATTAAGAAAATAATGTTAAATATATTTTTTATGCTATTGTTTTTTTAGTTGTTTTTCTAGCGTACGACTTTTATAAAGGCTTTCAAATAGGTATGGGAGTTTAACGCCTATAATAGTTGAAAATTGTTATATTTAAAAAGAAACGAAAAAGCTACGACTCTTAATGAATCGTAGCTTTTTCGTTTCTCCACGCCAACAGTCAAATTAATATTGATGTCATCAGCAGGGCCAATGAAGAGCTTGGGGCGCAGGTTGAGATTACCCAAGCCTTTGATCAAGAGCGTCGTAAGGTTAAGACGGATATTAATACGAAAGAGAAGGATTTAAGAGACGAAGCACAAGAAGCTCGTGATATTGGAAACTTTCCACTTGTGGTAGAAAAAGAAAATGCTGCGAACAAAGTCAAAAATCAAGGTCTGCTCTTTGATGGTATAACGGGTGCTATTTATGGACCGAACAGCAATGGCATTACAGGCTACGTTGCAAAAGCTGCTAGTCCATTTGTAGCGAATCAAATTGGAGATTATTATAAGGATAATAAAGTATTTAATGAGGTTGATGGTGGTAATCGACTAGAAACGAATAGCCCTGCTCACATTCTTGCTCAAGGTATATTAGGAGCTGCTATTAGCTTTGCAACTGGTAATGATGCACTTACAGGAGGCTTATCTGCTAGCGCAGGAGAAGCCTCAGCACCTCTGATCTCTAAGTTCTTATATGGTACTTCTGATTCTTCTGATTTAACGGCTGATCAAAAGGATACCGTTAGTGCAATTACTAGTGCTCTTGGTGTTGGTATTGGTGCGACAACAGGTAGTGCCAATGACGCAGCCAATGCTGCTGAAACAAACAAGGTGGCGGTTGAAGATAACTGGGCAGCAGAAGGCCATTTCTCAACAACAGCAGCAGTGATGTATTTAGGTGGTTTTCCTCCAAAAGTAGCCGAAGCGATAGGTTATGCCGCATGGGGACCTGATACTGATACTCGTAATGCAATTACATTTTATAATGTAGCTGGAGACAGAAATGTCACTGCTCAAAGAGAAATACATTTACTTGATAGTATGACGAACTTGAATGATATAGCTCAGCAGAGAACAGACATTGAAACATTCTTAGTTCCGATATTAAGAGAGATATACTTAAATCCAGCGAGAGCTTCTGAAATATTGAAAAACCCTAATGTGCAGAATGCCTTACACTCTTACGGAGATTCCTTTGCTCATGTAAGAGCAGACGGTACTCACTATGCTCCGTGGCAAGGTCATTTAGAAGATATGGAAAATCCTGATCAACCCAATAGTAATCCTCAGGCATATAAAAATTATGTTGAAGGTTTACAAAAGCTTGTAAATCGTGCAACGAGGCAGAACATTAATGGTAGTGCAATTAATCGTATAGCTAATGAAGTTGTAAGAGTAAATGGTGAAAACGATCAAATATCTACTATTCAGAACATTGTTAACGATAATTCTTCAGGTAGAAACAACATAAAAGCTGAATCAGCAATTCCAGGTTGCAGATTAAATCAAAAGTGTGCCATAAGTGGATCTTTAGTTGATCCCCAACTCAATTTAATACTTAATGGAATACCGAAGCCTAAACCAAAGCCTATTCCTAAAGGGTATATTCCTATGAGAGATAGATAATAGTTGTAAGGTGTAATTATTTAAGTGTAAAACTATACATTAATAAAGCATAAGGAGTACTACTATTGAATAAGATAACGCTTTCGTTAACAATTCTAATATTAACTATAAAAATAGTAGAGAGTGTAGCTATGACTCCTACCTTAGTAACAAAAGCTTTGATAATTAGCGACTGTCAGATTCCTGATTCTGGTATAGATATAGGGTTATCTAAAGAAATAAGTATTCAAGAGCTTGTAGATATGAAACAAAAAGTTCTAAATGGTGAACTACAAGAGGCAAATGCTCTATATAGCTATTTGAGAGATGATTATTCTGATATGGCTATCTGTTGGCTAAAGCTAGCAGCTAATGAAAATAATGCTTATGCTCAGAATACTTTAGCTGAGAATTATCTCATAGGGCAGTATTTAGAAAAAGATATTAATAAAGCCATTTATTGGTACGAACAAGCTGCACAGGGTAAAGAGTCGTATGATTACTCTAAGATAAGTTTGGGTGATATATACTCTAACGGTCAATATATTGCTAAAAATGATAAAAAAGCAATGTTTTGGTATACAAAGGCTACTCAAGGAGATAAAGAGAGCCCAACTTATGGTAATGCTTTATACAAAGTGGCATATGCTAATCAATATGGTGTTGGAGTTGCAAAGAATGAAGATAAAGCTTTAGAAATCTACAATGAAATTCTTGATTTACCTCTAAATATTGCTAGAGATGATGTTAAATACCTAGCAAATGCCAACATGTATGAAACAGGTCTTGGCGTCAGGAAGGATATTAAAGAAGCAGCAGACTATTATTTTTATGCGGCAATAGACGGTGATAAATCTGCTCAATTCAAGATGAATGAGTTGTACCGAGAAGGCAAAGGTGTTCCGCAAGACAGTGATATGGCAAATGGTTGGCTTGAAATCTCTCAGCTGACTCCAGAACAATTATCAGTCAGTATTTATGAGTAGAATAATATGAAATCTGTTATTAAAAAGATATTTGTTTGGATACCAATTGCTATTGTAACTTTAGTAGTGTTGTCCATTGGCATCACTTATGCAAAAGCTCAGACCTATCACTGGATCATTGCTCCATTCTCAGGTGGTGGCAGCGAACCCTATATTTTTTATTGGGACAAGAATTCTACTAAACCTGAAAATAGCGAAGGTAAAGCTTATGCCCAATTTAAAATGGCATTTGGCACACCGCCTAATAAAATAGAGAAAATGTATTTTTTAACTTACACTGAGTACGACTGTAATAGCAGCACTATGAATCTTAAAACAGAGCTGTACGCTGTAGGTGTTGCTCTTCCCTTACGTACATCTACTGACACTAAAGAACACAAAGAAGGTAATATCTTAGGATTAGACTATTTG
This sequence comes from Psychrobacter sp. PL19, assembly GCF_017875835.1. Classification (NCBI taxonomy): domain Bacteria; kingdom Pseudomonadati; phylum Pseudomonadota; class Gammaproteobacteria; order Moraxellales; family Moraxellaceae; genus Psychrobacter; species Psychrobacter sp. PL19. The sequence continues at coordinate 3,095,295 of NZ_JAGING010000001.1, read as the reverse complement.
TACGATAAGCTTTGTAAAAAATAGATTAAAACAAATATTTAATAAAGTTCAATACTACTTTTCTAGTTTTATAACGCACAATTAATATGTTTAATAATTATCCAAAAGCTACGACTCTCAACGAATCGTAGCTTTTTTATGTCCATATGCCAACAGCCACATCAATGTTGGTGGAACCATCACCTTAGACATTGGCAGAGATGTCAACATCAAAGGCGGCGTCCTCAATACCGACAAAGCACAAGGCATCATCCGTGGTAACGTCAATACCGAATCGCTACAAGATACGGCCACCTATGATAGTAATCAGAAGAACATGGGCTTTAACCTTGATGTCGATCTAAAAGGCGCAGGCTCAAGCCTATCTCTCAATGGCGCTAAAACCAATATCAATGCAGACTCTAAGATGGTCGGTCAGCAAACAGGTCTCTTCGCCAACGAAGCCGACTTAGTTGTTGAAGACAAAGGCAACTTTAAAGGCGCGGTCTTCCTCACCTCAGAGGAAGCACAAGCCAATCGCAAGAGCAATATTGTCTTCAAACAAGGCGTCACCTCAACCGACATCGTAAACACCACAAGCTATGAGGGTGATGCGATCTCTGTTGGTCTCAGTGTTGGTAAGATCAAAGATAAACCACAAGCCACCATGAATGGTCTCGGCTATGGCACCGATGGCGATAGTGATAGCAGTATCACCAAAGGCGGTGTGAGTGGCTTTAATGATCCACAAGGTAATCTGACTACAGAGAACCGTGAAGCTCTTGGCGGCAAGCTTGAGAACAACTTCAATGCCAATGCTGTGTTAAAAGACCTCAACGTACAAGTTGAAATCACCAAAGAATTCCGTAAAGAAAGCTTTCAAGCCATTAACGACTACACTGGCACTCGCCAAGTTGACTTACTCAAGCAGCTTGAAACCGCTAGTGACGAGCAAAAGACAGCCATTTATAATGAAATCTACAAACTACAGTACCAAAAGCGTTTATTACAAACCTTAGTAGGCATACTAGCAGGATTACCTGAACCTGCCATCACTCAAGGTAGCTTACAACTGGCAGCCACCAAAATGCGTAAAGAGAGCTTGGACAATTCAAGACAGTCACCAGGGGTGGTATATACTGATGAAAACGGCGATAGCCAAGTCATCAATAACGTCTCCTACGACAGTGGCTATTTTGATGGGGTTAAATTGGGTGGTACGCGTTTATCTACTGATGTGATTTGTGGGGAGGGGAATACACGTTGTGCTAGAGATGCTAATAATCAACTATTGACTGATGTAAATGGTAATTATATTTATGAAGGTAATGATAAATATCCCACCTACCAAAGCTTAAAAGATGATAAGAAAGAATTCAAACCTCAAATTGGCGCTACAGGTGGCTTTCAGGCAGAGCAAGGAACCTTGTTTGGCTTTGAATACAAGCCTGGTGGACTTATCGACATGAATATCGAAAGCTTCGCGGGTCCGCATGATTTGGCAGGGGGTCAAGGGCCAGGCTATTATGGCGATGATGGCAATACGAAGCCTGGTGATAAGCCATTCCAAGGGATTGTTACAGGCGCTGCCATTCCAGCTGTCGCACCATTTGCATTAGCAGACTTACTATCACCCGATATAATGATTATGCTATTAAAACTAGGAGGTAACTGATTATGAAAGTTCTGTATTTACTGATATTTAGCGCTGTATTAAGTGCTTGTAATACATTTAACGTTGTCCCTGGATATAGTCCTTATGTATCATTGTCTCCACCTTATATACAACATTGGCAAAAGTCAGATACTATTGGCCGTACCAACGTTGATAAGCGTTGGCAAGACTTTCAGAGCTGCGGGGTTAAGAAGTATTTTGATGGTAACCTAGATTTAACAGTAGTGTATCCAGACATGACTATTGAACAAATGTCAAAACGTAGAAAAAAAATAGAATCTTGCATGAAAAATAAAGGCTATGTTTATCTTGGTGCAACCGAATGTGTCGATGGTAAGAATAATAAGCTAACGGGGTTGTGTAATTAGTCTTAGCTTATCTAAATCATTTAACATAGCGCAGGCATTTAGCTTGCGCTTATTTTTTAGCGATCCAGTCTCTGCACCATTTGCGCTAGCGGACTTACTCTCGCCCGACATGATGGCAATACTCTTACAGTTATCAGGAAATTAACCATGAGAATTTTTTGTTTATCCATACTTGCAGTTATACTAAGCGCTTGTAATACTTTCAATGTCGTCCCAGGCTATAATCCATATGTATCATTAGCACCACCTGTGATACAAGGCTGGCAAAAAGCAGATAACGTTGGTCGCACCAACGTTGATAAGCGTTGGCAAGATTTCCAGAGTTGTGGAGTAAAAAACTATAATAATGGAACATTGGACTTATCAGTTGAGTACTCAAACATGAGTACGGATGATGTAATAAAGCGTCGTAGGAGAATAGAGTCTTGTATGAAAAATAAAGGCTATATTTACCTTGGCAGTAAATGTGTTGATGGCAAGAATAATAAGCTAACAGGGCTGTGTAATTAGGAGGTAACTGATTATGAGAATTCTTTGTTCATCCATACTTGCAGTTATACTAAGCACCTGCTCAGCCTTTAACGTTGTCCCTGGCTATATCCATATGTATCATTAGCACCACCTCATATACAGCGATGGCAAAAGTCAGATACTATTGGCCGTACCAAAGTTGATAAGCGTTGGCAAGACTTTCAAAGTTGCGGGGTTAAAATCTATCGTGATGGCCACTTGGATTTAAACGTACAATATCCAGGGATGACTAGTAATCAAGTGTCGGAACGCAGTAAGAAAATAAGATCATGCATGAAAAATAAAGGCTATATTTATTTGGGTGAAACAGAATGTGTCGATGGCAAGAATAATAAGCTAACAGGACTGTGTAATTAGCTTTAGCTTATCTAAATCATTTAACATGGCGCAGGCATTTAGCTTGCGCTTATTCTTTTCTAGCAATCCAGCTGTCGCCCCATTTGCATTAGCAGACTTACTCTCACCCGATATAATGATTATGCTATTAAAACTAGGAGGTAACTGATTATGAGAATGATTTTTTTATCCATACTTGCAGTTTTATTAAGCGCCTGCTCAGCCTTTTATGTAGTGCCTGGTTATAGTCCTTACGTTTCATTAGCACCGCCTCAGATACAAGGTTGGCAAAAGGCAGATACTGTTGGTCGTACTAATGTAGATAAGCGTCGGCAAGATTTTCAGAGCTGTGGAGTGAAAAACTTTCGTGATGGTAGTCTAGATTTAAATAATCATTATCCAGGTATGACGAGTGAAGATGTCAGTAAGCGCAGTAAAGCTATTAGAAGTTGTATGAAAAACAAAGGCTATATCTACTTAGGTGAAACAGAATGTGTCGATGGCAAGAATAATAAGCTAACGGGTCTGTGTAATTAGCTTTAGCTTATCTAAATCATTTAACATAGCGCAGGCATTTAGCTTGCGCTTATTTTTTTAGCGCCATAACTCTATCTAATCCTGGTATCTTCAACGATAAAGAAGCCTCCTTAGCCAATGCCGCCAAACAGAACACCAATGATACTAATAAAGTAGGCGCTCTAGTCGTCATGAATCAGCCAACAGGTAAGTATGATGGCTGGTGGATACTATCGTCATTAACTTCAGAGTTAATGTATGCTGGATATGACAAGTTTAATGATACTTTAGGTGGCAGGCTGCCCTTAACTAATTCAGAAAAACTCAATCAAGATATCTACCTTGACGCTATGGAAAAAGGCTTACAGATAGATACCAGTAATCACAGTCGAGGTGGACTGACCGGTAGCGTTGCTCTAAAAGACTTAAATAACAATCAGAATATTACAAATATTCCTATTCGTCAGTCACGCTTTTATGGTACTGCCACTAACGTACAGGACTACGCTGATCAGCTTGCCAAAAATGGATATACTTATGTGGGTATAGACAAAGATGGTAATGAGGTTGTTTATCAAAGCGGTGCTTATTCTGCAGTACACAAAGCGGACTTTGTCGGTCGTCCTCCGATAATATTAGGCGGTAATCCTGCGACAGGGGGCGAGTGCTGGGCATGTTATTCACACAGTAGTTATTATGCGGAGATACCAGCAGAGTACCTAACGAATAATCAAGGTCAGTATATTAATAATGCAGGTAAAGTTGTTTCAGAAACACAGAAAGTAGAAAATCCACTTTATGTAGATTTTGTAGATAAATGGGGTACGCCAAAAGACAATATTAATCCATCAATTCCTGTTTTGGTTAAGCCTAAAAACCCTCAATTAGAAGGAGTTTATAATGAAGATGCTTTTTAATATCATAACAGTCGTTTTCTGCCTAAGTTTATCCGCTTGTAACTATGGTATCTTTGATTGGAATAACCAAAATATCGATAAAACTAGAGCTTATAAGTTGACGCAAAGCTGCCGTATAGAACAGCAAAACATTGCAAGGAATAGTTTAGGTACTAAATATAACGATGAGGTTGATATTGATATACTAAATAAGTGTATTGAAAACCATAACTACAAATTCAAATCCGACCCTAAATACAGGTAGGAATAAGGAGTTTGAATACAATGAAGAGCCTTATGACTATTAGTGCTTTATGCTTATTTCATACAGGCTGTCAATCTTGTCGCTTTCTTGACTGGAATTGTAGTGAGCCAAATCCCAAATGGTCTAACTCAGTTGACGAATGTCAATTAACCCAAAGACAGAAAGCTAAACAGATTTTAAAAGAAAAATATTCGGATGATATACAAAATAATATTAATTATCAATGTATAAAAAATACCAATTATCAGTATAAGTAGTAAGGTGGATTTCAATTAAAATGAAAAACATTATTAGTTCCATTATGGTATTGGTGTTTATTTCAGGTTGTGTATTTCCTGGGCCTAGTTGTGGCTATGACATCAATTGTAATAAAGATATCAGCAATACTGCGTGGTATAAGAAAAGAACATCATGCATTAATGAACAACAAAACATAGCCAAAAAATTATTGAAACAGAATTACAATGAAAAAATTGATAGTGAAATTTATAGCGAGTGTGTTAAAAATACGGACTATAAATTTAGGACCACAGGCTAATTACAATGAATATTAATCTTAGTGTTTTGACTCTCATTTGTATGTTTTTAATCAGCGGTTGCAGTTATGGAATATTCGACTGGAATCAAATTCATCTTGATGAAACACCTGGATATAAAAAACGTGCAGAGTGTACAAGCTCTCAACAAGCTATAGCTAGACAAGTACTTGGTTCTAGTTACAACTATGAGATAGAACAACATATTTTTAATAAATGTGGTTCTAATCCAAATTACAAGTTTAAGACTTCAAACTAAATTGCGGTCTTGATCAGACTTTATAAGCAGATTCATACTAATAGATTGAAACCAATTAATCATGACTGCAATTAGAAGGAGTTTACAATGAAGATGCTTTTTAATGTAATGGCAGTCACTTTATGCTTAAGTCTGTCCGCTTGTAACTACGGTATCTTTGATTGGAATAATAAAAATCTTGATAAAAGAAAGGATTATCAAGCATGGAGTAGTTGTATTACCGATCAACAAAGTATTGCAAGGGTAAAATTGCAAGATAAGTATAACAAAGTAATTGATCAGTACATTTTTGAAAAATGTAGTAATAACTCTAACTATAAGTTTAAATCTGACCCTAAATATAGGTAGGAATAAGGAGTTCAAATACAATGAAAAGCCTTATTAAGACCAACGTTATCATGATGTCGTGTCTGATATTATTAGGATGTTCCCCGTGTAAACTAGGGGACTGGAATTGTAGCGAAATAAACTCTCAACTCTCAAAAAATGTTAATGAATGTAACAGTACGCAGCAGGCGGCAGCTAGATCATTCTTAGGTTCACAGTATACTGATAAAGTAAGAACAAATATATTGAATAGCTGTATAGATAATACAAACTACAAGTTTAAGACTTCAAACTAATTTGTCATCTTAATCAGGCTTCAATAAGCAGATTCATACTAATAGATTGAAGCCAATTAATGCTAAAGTCTCAATCAGAAGGAGTTTATGATGAAGATGCTTTTTAATATTATGACAGTCGTTTTCTGCTTAAGTCTGTCCGCTTGTAACTACGGTATCTTTGATTGGAATAATCAAAATATTGATAAGACTAGAGCTTATAAAGAAAAAAATGCTTGTGTTTCTTCTCAACAAAACATTGCAAGAACAATATTAGGTAGTAACTATAATAAGGCTGTTGATGATGACATTTATTACAAATGCTTAGAAACACCATCCTATAAGTTTAAATCCGATCCTAAGTATAGGTAGGAATAGGGAGTTTCAACATAATGAAAAGCCTTATGACTATTAGTGCTTTATGCTTATTTCTTACAGGTTACCAATCTTGTCGCTTTCTTGACTGGAATTGTAGTGAGCCAAATCCCAAATGGTCTAATTCAGTTGATGAATGTCAATTAACTCAAAGCCAAAAAGCTAAACATATTTTATAAGGGAAATTCGTAATGAAAATAGTTAAGATCACACTCATTTTTTTAATGCTAAATATGAGTGGCTGTGTTTTAAGTGATTATTACCAACAAGACTGTGCAATCAGTGGAGACTACTACAAGCAACTACCACCGGATGAACAAAAGCGTTTAAATAAGAAGTGTGGCGGCGCACCGCAATGGAAATTGGTGAAATCAGATAATAATTAGACCTCTTGCGAAAGTACCAGTTCATTGACTTCCACTGATGGAGTTACGAGGGCTAGCGATGACTTATGCAAGAGGTCTATTAAGGTGTTGATGAGACTACTAAAAATGCTCTACTTTTAGGGTTGTCAGCAGCTGCTGGTGCTATCGTAGGTGGAGACACGGCAGGTACAGCTAGTAGTGTGAATCAAACGCAGAATAATTATTTGACTTACATACAGGAAGCTGCAAGAGCGAAAGAGCTATCAGCTTGTAATACTAACGAATGTCGTATAGTCAATTTCCTTTAAAAATGTTATAAACTAAACCAACTAACCTATTACTATTATAAATACTCATGACTTATTCACTAGATTTTCGCAAACAAGTCCTTAAAAGCTTGGACGGGGGTATGACCTTTGCTCAAGCGGTTGATTTCTATGATCTTAGTCCAACCACCATACAAAACTGGAAGCGGCGTGTCCACAGCAAAACAACAAGGCAAACTAAACCTCATAAGATAAGCGATGACGTTCTGCTCAATGATGTTAAAGAGCATCCTGACGATTACCAGTATGAGCGAGCTCGTCGATTAAACTGTAGCCCATCAGGCATTTATCACGCCTTAAAGCGCTTAGGTATTAGCAAAAAAAAAGACCTTAGAGCATCCAAAAGCTTGCCCCCTAAAGAGAGCTAAGTATCTAAGCAAACTCAACGACTATATCACTCAAGGCTTTGCTATTGTATACATGGATGAAAGCGGCTTTGAGTCTGAAACCCTGCGTCCCTTTGGCTATGCACCCATTGGAACCCCATGCATTGATAGCTATAACTGGCAAAGTAAAAAAAGAACCAACGTTATTGGTGCTTTATATGAAAAGATACTGTTTGCGCTTGATTACTTTAATAAGAATATCAATGGCGACATATTCTACAACTGGTGCAAATATACCTTAATTCCAAGCCTTAAACGTAAGTGCGTGATTGTGATGGATAACGCAAGCTTTCATAAACGTGTGAAAAGACTGCTTAACAGGCATGGTCACAGGCTTCTATTCTTACCCCCTTATAGCCCTGACTTAAACCCTATTGAGAAAAAATGGGCACAAGCAAAGTTTCTACGCCAAGGATGGATGGAAAACGACTTATCTAAATTGTTTTATGATATTAATCCTTGTCATAACACTTTTATTTTGAATTGACTATAGAGCTGTTTTAGTGAAATATATCGATATAGATAAGGAGCAAAACGAAGAATTCAACGCAGCGTATAAAGGGTGCCGTAATGCTAATACAGATTCATGTAAAACGTTTGATTACCTCCATGTCACTCAACGGAGAGATTTAAATGCTAAGGCAGGTCAAAACCTCATAAATGATCTTAAATCGGGTAACTTGAATAATAATTGGAATCAATTATCAGATGACAAAAATATTTTCCATAACTTTGGTCCTGATGGTAAACCGAGAAAGTTACCTAATGGACAATATCAGTATAAAAAGTTTGTTAGCAAAGATGGACGGCTTGAAGTAATTGTTGATAGTGGCAAAGATGGGGTTCTCAAGCCTAATGAAATTAAATCGAGTAATATAGTAACCGATCCTACTAATGCAGGAAGTTATAATTATTATGCACCAAATAAACTATCTCATCTAACTTATGATGTTTCTCCATATATCGATTTTGGCAACGTTAAAGGAGATAAAACTAGTCTAATAGATAGGAGAAAAGTTCCAACTCCTTATAATATTGAGACTGGAACTATATTAGGCAATTTGCCTAATGTAAATAAAAACTCGAATTCGATTTTAGGTCAAAAATATTACGAAAAAATTATCAATGATAAAATTAACAATGCTACTAAAGCATTTGAACAAGCGAAATAAGCCAATGAGAAAAAAGGAAAAGTATATATATATAATTTCGTTCATTATTATTATGAAAGGATGCTGTTTGCCCTTGATTACTTTGAGACAAACATTAATAGTCACGTATTTTATGACTGGTGCAAACACACCTTAATTCCAAATCTTGAAACGAAATGCGTGATTGTAATGGATATGAGCAAGGATAGAGCAAAGCACTGCTTTGCCCGAGCGCAAGGTAAGAGCTGTGCTCGAGTGACTCGGTTTCATAAAAATAAGCGTATTCAAAAACTACTCAATAGGCATGGCCATCGCATTCTATGGCTACCACCGTACAGCCCTGATCTTAACCCTATCGAGAAAAAATGGGCTCAGGCTAAATTCCTACGCCAAGGTTGGATGGAGAATGATCTACCTAAACTATTTCATGATATGGGCTGTATCGATTTTATAAGGACTTAACTATATCTTGTATTCGAGAAAAGAACTTTTGGAATAAAGGTATAACTAAAGAACTACTTGATATTTATATGAATTCTCAAGTAGTGAACAAAAAGCTATACCATTTATTTTATGCTTTAGAAAACCACGTTTTATGTTTAAGTGATTTTAAAAGTATATTATTAAAGTTATTTATTGAAATAACTACAGCCAGTCTATCTGATGAAACTAAACAAATTGTTTACAGTGAAATGGACAAATTAACCAAAATATTGCAGAGAATATATGATGAAGCGGTCGATGATGAGGACGATGTTACTCTGAGTCTATGCTTAGATGTTTGGGATAATTTGTTAAGGTCAGATAGCTATGAGGTAAAGCGAGCAACTAGGCATATTGAAAATGGACTGCTGAGTTAGCGATTATTACTTCGAAAATGGACTAAGTAACCATAACCGACTTTTAACAACTTTGGTCACAAAATGGTCACCGTTTGGTCACCGAGCACTTGGTCACTGATTTTTAATTGTAGGATGTATGAACGTAAACTTGTAATAAATACATTATTGTAGGGCAGGCTATTTATTAAGATTCAGTATAGATATATTATCTGACCCTCATTAATAAAGGGTTCGAAGAGAAATAGCAGACACAAAAAAACCTCAAACAATCTAATGCTTGGGGCGAAATTTGAACAAAACTTAAGCTATAAATAGTGGTGCGCTCGGCGGGAATCGAACCCACGACCCTCGGCTTCGGAGACCGATACTCTATCCAACTGAGCTACGAGCGCATTGTCATTACTTAAAATATCATCACTCAAAAGTATGATTATCTAAAGGTATAATTGTTTAAAATATCGACGATTAATCGTGGTTTATTTTAAATTGTTTTTATTTAAACAAACACCCTGTTTTAAAGAGCATGGAGAAATAAAGACCGCCTAGTCTAACAAATAAAAGCTCAAAAGCCAATCGGTGAAACGGATGATTAATATTTTTTAAGAAAAAACAACACAGTCAGTAAACAAGCATGGCAATCTAACCCTCTTTTCCCTTATAATGAAGGGGAGAATGCCCATTGATGATCACCGATTACAATTGTGCCCGCTAACCTGAAGCCTGTTTGCTATTGATGATGACTTCATCAAACGAAGATAAACAGAGCGTCTCTGTTGAGCCAGCCACTTGTATACGTAATAAGAGAACGTGACGAATGAGAAAAGTAGTTATGTTATCGGCAGCTGCCATTCTAGGAATCGCTAGTATCGCAGTGAGCCAAGCTGAAGATATCGCAGAAACTCCCGTAACCACTTCTGATGTAGCAGAAGCTAAGGAAGTTGTAGCAGAGGCTCCTGAAGTGCTTGGTGACGATACCCAGGCCGCCGCCGATACAACAACCGATGCTGCTGCTGACACAACAATGGCTGCTGCCGCTCCAGTTGCTGCACCGATGGTCGCTGTCGCTGACGAAGAGCCTATTCCACAAGATACGCCACAAGTGCAAAAGCTAATTGCCCTGTATCCAAACCTTATTGCACGTATTCAGCCTGTTGGCCAAGTGTGTTTTGAAGAAGGTGATATCTGCGATGTGACGGCGCGCTCATCTGGTCCGTCAGCCGGTGACGGACCTCGTGACGGTGTGGCTGTTTATAATGCTGTATGTCAAACCTGTCACGCAGCAGGCTTGCTCGGTTCACCGATTCTAGGTGATGTTGGCGCTTGGGGACCACGGATAGCGCAAGGTGCAGAGACTTTATATACTCATGCTATCAATGGCTACAATGCCATGCCTGCTAAAGGTGGCGCTGATATCCCTGATGAAGAAGTACAAAATGCTGTCGATTACATGATCAGCGAAGCCAGCTAATTGGTCGCCATTAGCACGGTTAGCAACTGTCAATAGAATTGAGCATTGAAGAACATCGAGTTGATCAGTTAATTATTGACTCATCTACTTACTCATAATTTAGTTTGCTTTTTATGATGTTCGAATCTGCAGTTTGTTCTACTGCCTACGTTTAAAAAGCGCCTATTTCATGTGATGAGATAGGCGCTTTTTTGTGGCTACTCATTGCATTCTTCACAATATATAGCGTATCAATATGATGCTGATGACTTCATACAGTTGAAATCTATCAGTAGCAGCCTCACATTAAGGCACTACAACATCTATTTTATAATTCATGTTATTTATTTCATAAACCTATAAAAGAGGTATTCATGTCTGAAGTACCAGCGCTTTCTGTCCAGAATTTATCCAAAACTTACGGCAACGGCTTTTCAGCGCTAAAAAATGTCAGCTTAACGGTGCCACAAGGTGGGTTTTTTGCGCTGCTTGGGCCAAACGGTGCTGGCAAGTCAACAATGATTGGCATTATCAGCTCTTTGTTCCAACCGACCAATGGTAGTGTGCAGATTTTCGGCGCTGACTTGCTAGCCAATCCTTCGGTAGCCAAGCAGTATCTAGGCGTGGTGCCGCAAGAGTTCAATTTTAACCAGTTTGAAAAAGTAGAAGATATTTTAATTACTCAAGCGGGTTATTTTGGCATATCCGCTAAAGAGTCAAAGCCGCGTGCCGAGCGCTTGCTAAAAGCATTAGGTCTGTGGGACAAGCGCGATAGCATGTCGCGAGAGCTGTCAGGTGGTATGAAGCGCCGGTTGATGATTGCGCGGGCATTGATTCATAAGCCTAAACTATTGATTCTTGACGAGCCCACTGCCGGGGTCGATATTGAGTTGCGCCGCTCGATGTGGGAGTTTATGCAGCAAATTAATATTGAAGAAAACACCACTATCATTCTCACGACTCACTATCTAGAAGAAGCCGAGCAGCTGTGTAAGCGCATTGCAATCTTAGATCATGGCGAGATACGTATTAATACTGAAATGAAAGATTTGCTGGCGCAGTTGTCGGTCGAGACTTTTGTGCTAGATTTGACTAAACCGCTCACTCAGCCTTTAAAGATAGATAAGGTAACTGCAATTGCCCAGCCCGATGAGATGACTGTAGAAGTGACCTTGAGTAAGGGCGAGACTCTCAACTGTGTTTTTGACCAGCTCACCAAGCGTGATGTCAAGGTGGCTAGTATGCGCAACAAGTCTAACCGTCTAGAGGAACTGTTTATGCGGTTAGTAGACAAAAATGTTCAGAATGAGGACAGTATGAAGGAGGCAGGGTTATGAAACAGCCAGTAGTTATAGACCCTAATGAGACCATGTCTTGGGCCAAAAAGTGGATTGCTTTTCGCACTATATTAGTAAAAGAAATTCGTCGCATCATGCGCATCTGGCCACAAACTTTGTTACCACCAGTCATTACCATGGCTTTATATTTTGTCATCTTTGGTAAGATGATCGGCTCAAGAGTAGGAGACATGGGCGGTGTACCCTATATGCAATTCATTGTGCCTGGTCTCATCATGATGGCGGTTATTACCAACAGTTATTCTAACGTGGTATCGAGCTTTTTTAGTGCCAAATTTACCGCCAGTATTGAAGAGCTGTTAGTATCTCCAGTTTCTAAACATGCCATATTATTGGGTTATATCGGTGGTGGTATTTTTCGCGGTCTGATTATTGCTATTGTTGTTTCTATCGTCGCGCTATTTTTTACCAAGTTAGGTATCGACCATCTATTTGTCACTATCTTTACGGTGCTAGGAACGTCTATCCTGTTCTCGCTCGGCGGCTTTATTAACGCGGCATATGCACGTTCATTTGATGACATTACTATTATTCCAAGCTTTGTATTGACACCGCTAACCTTTCTGGGCGGGGTATTTTATTCAATGGAAAATTTATCTACATTCTGGTACAACGTCTCACTATTGAATCCTATCGTTTATATGGTTAACGCTTTCCGTTACGGTATTCTCGGTCACTCTGATGTCAATGTTTGGTATTCGATGATGGCCATTTTTGTATTTTGTGTGGTGTTCTATATCATCTCTTACCGTCTATTGAGTAATGGCTCGCGTATTCGCTTGTAGATAAATACTGAGCTTAATCAAAAGTTATCAGTATGAACCTTGATAATAAACAACCAGTAATAAATAACAGTTACGAATAATAGTAATACAAACTAGGTATGGCGAATACTAACTAAAATAGATATGGGTCATACATTGACAAGACTGACAATTTTCTTGCTTACTGTGTGGCTGCGTTATTTCAGAGGCCTTGGCAATTTCCAACAGTCATACTGACAGTATCTGTTTTAGAGTAGACCAGTTATATAATGAGGAAGTATAAATGAGCATCCATGGTATTTTGGGCGAGCAAACCACTGATTATCCAACCCAGTATAGTCCTGAGACCCTATATCCTATTGCCCGAAGTATTGGGCGTGATGCTATTGGCTGGCAGGATGCTAAGTTGAAAGTTGGCGTAGATTGGTGGCATGCGTTTGAGATGTCGTGGCTTAATCTGCAGGGTATCTCGCAAGTGGCAATGGCGCGTTTTAGCATTCCCGCCAGCTCGTCATATATTGTCGAGTCTAAATCATTAAAGTTATATCTTAACAGCATTAACTTCACTGAATTTAGCAGCTGGGAAGAAGTACAAACCCTGATTGCTAAAGACTTATCAGCTTGCGTGCAAGCCGAGGTAAAATTTGAGTTAATCGGTTTAAGTAATACTGAGTCAGGACTGCTGATTAGCCAACCTGAGGGCATTTGTATTGATGAGGCCTTGGCAGATAGCATAGGCAAAGTCGCGCTCACTCTCCATCCTGATGCCTCATTGCTTGGTAATATGGCTGTAACGGAACAATCGAACATTACTGAAATAGACAAAAAAAGTGGTCAGTCCCATACTTTTTATTCTAATTTACTACGCAGTAATTGTCCGGTAACCAATCAGCCGGATTGGGGCACTCTGGCGGTGTCGATGACCAGTACGTGTGCAGTTGATGATGCCGCTATGCTACGTTACATTTTAAGCTTTCGTCAGCATAATGGCTTTCATGAGCAGTGTGTGGAGCAAATATTTGCCGATTTGAGCCGCTACTATCAGCCCAGTTCATTGATGGTACGTGCGTGGTATACACGCCGCGGTGGTATAGATATTAATCCTTGCCGCGTCAGTGAGTTGTCATTACTACCAGCGCCAAGCCGTTTGATTCGCCAGTGATTTGATGGGTCAGAAATTTGATTTGTAAGACAATAACAGTATCTATATGATTTCAGTAATTTTTAGCTGAGTTATTAAGCATAAAAAAGCGCCTATCCCAGTTAATGAGATAGGCGCTTTTTCGTTAGCTAAGATTGTCTTGCTAAGCTATTTACTACTCACTTTTGCTAGAACTTCCTCGCGATTTAACATTAGCTTTTCATTATTACGGCGATTGACGTACTCGTATTTGTCTTCGGCAAGGTTGCGATCAGACACGACGATACGGTGCGGAATACCAATCAACTCAAGATCAGCAAATTTAACCCCAGGGCGTTCGTTACGATCATCAAGTAACACGTTGATACCAAGAGATTTAAGCTGTTCATATAAAGCAGTGGCCGTCTGCATGACTAGATCTTCTTTGGACTTCATCGGTACAATAGCCACTTCAAACGGCGCGAGAGAATCGGTAACGTCTGGCGTTGACGGCCACATAATGCCAGCTTCATCATAATTTTGTTCGATAGCAGCGGCAATAATACGACTAACACCAATACCGTAACAGCCCATCAATAAGGTTACTGGCTTACCATCTTCGCCTGAAACTCTACAGTTCATCGCTTGCGAGTATTTATCTCCCAACTGGAAGATATGACCGACTTCAATACCGCGTTTGATTTGTAGCGAGCCTTTACCATCTGGGGACGGATCGCCCTCTTGAACATTACGGACGTCGACGATGCGCGTGATACGTGTATCACGTGTCCAATTCATGCCTGTGGTGTGCTTATTCATTTCATTGGCGCCAGAAACAAAGTCAGATAAGGTCGCTGCCGCGCGATCAACAAACACTGGCATATCGAGATCAACACCGATATAACCTTTATGCAGACCCGCCGTTTTTAACTCTTCATCGGAGGCCAGGGTAAGCGGAACGTTGGCTTCTTCTATTTTTTCAGCTTTAACAGTATTTAGTTGGTGATCACCGCGTAGGACAATCGCGATCAGCTGCGGCTCGTTAGTCACTGTATGACCATGTACGATAAGGGTTTTTACGGTGGTTGAGAGCGCAACACCTAAGTGCTCAGCGACTATTTTACAGCTCGTCATATTTTCCGTTAAGACATCTTCACGTGGCATCGTTGGCGGTTGACGTTCAGCGGTACTGACCGACTCGGCAAGCTCAACGTTCGCCGCATAATCAGAAGAATCTGAAAAGGCAATATCGTCCTCACCACTATCGGCAAGCACATGAAACTCATGTGAGGCAAAACCGCCAATTGAGCCAGTATCGGCTTGTACGGCGCGGAAGTCGAGGCCTAAGCGGGTAAATATACGGGTATAAGCCTCAAACATATCATAATAAGTTTTGGCCAATGACGCTTGGTCAACATGAAATGAATAGGCGTCTTTCATGGTAAATTCACGCGCACGCATTACCCCAAATCGCGGACGAATCTCATCACGAAATTTACCTTGAATCTGAAAGAAGGTAATGGGTAGCTGCTTATAACTGCGCAGCTCCCCTTGCGCTAAGTTGGTAATCACCTCTTCATGGGTCGGACCTAGTACAAAATCACGATCATGACGGTCTTTAAAACGTAATAGCTCAGGACCATAATCATTAAAACGTCCCGTAGTCTGCCAAAGTTCAGCGGGCTGGGTCATCGGCATTAACACTTCTTGCGCACCGATATTTTGCATCTCTTCGCGAACGATACGCTCGACTTTCTGCAATACGCGCAGCCCCATGGGCAACCAAATATACAATCCAGAAGCGATTTTACGAATAAGACCGGCACGCACCATCAATTGGCTTGAAGCGATATCGGCATCACTTGGGGTCTCTTTTAGCGTAGCAAACAAAAACTGACTGGCTTTCATAAATAAAGCATAACCTTATCAACGATAAAATAAAAAATAAACAGTAGAAGGCCAAGCATTTGCGAATGGTTTGATGACCACCGCAAGCTCATCTTTATAGCGACTGTTTATAGCCACAACAACAAAGGAATGGACCGTAGTGAAGGTATTAATAATTAACCTATACGACGATTTCAAACCTGATAAATAAATTTTTGTCGACATTTTCTCGATACAATCGGACTATGTTAGGTAAACTTTGTCTAAGACGCAATGACTTTTTTCTTTTTCAGCTTTAACAGCGCAAAAACAGGTAAATAGTGCTAAAAATAAAGCAGTTATTGAATCGTTTTTATGGCAGTTCACGATGGATAACCCACCAGTTTTTATCAGTACGCTTATAGGAAGTTGTCTGGAAAATTAGTAGTCATTACCTGCAGTTATCTTAGAAAAGTAGCATTTATACCGTAGGATCTATTCATGATATGTCGTATATTCATAAATATTGATTATAAATTCTGAGGCAACTTATATGACAGGTCCTGATAACCACTCTTCAGATGATGATCGGTCAATTGACCACTCTTCAATTGATAGCCCCTCAATAAGTAATAATGGCGCTATTAGCAAGCATGCTAAAAAACCACCTATTGCGACGATGTCATGGTTGTTATTGCTTGTCGGTTTGGCTGCAGTAGCTTTTGCTATTTATATCGCACAGCAGGCCGAAGCAGAACAACCCATTGAGACCGTTACTCGTGAGGGTGTGGTAACACAGATACAGCAGCTGAACCGCTTACAAACGGTGGCTTTTAGTGTGGATACCGTTATTACTAGCCAACGTCAAGGCAGCTGGATGAAGCTATGGCAAGATCAACAAAAAGGCTTGTTTATCGCTCGCGGGCGCGTGGAAGCCGGTATTGATTTGAGTGCGTTAACACCAGAGATGGTACAAGTAGTGCAACCTATGGATCAAGTTAACGTCAGTAATACGAACGATGCTAACGATAACGCGTCGGCTGCTGATACTAATGTGCCGACTTCTATCATGCCGCAGATTAATATCACCTTGCCGCCGTCAGAAATATTTTCAGTGTATCTAGATGATATTGAGATTTACGATTGGCAAACGGGTGTTTTTGGTATGACGCAGGTCGATCCTAAAATTTTAGCGCAAGCACAAAGTATGGCCAAAAAAGAAGTATTAGAGCGAGCATGTCGCGGTGATATTATGACTATGGCCCTAAAAAATGCCCAAACTCAATTGCAGCAGTTATTCTCTCTCACAGGTGCGGTGGTGACTGTGACGACCCAAGGTACAGGCGCGTGTCAAATGCCCTTAAAAACGTCATAGCGTTTCGATAACAGAATAACTGATCAGATCTGTCTTAAATTGACTCAAACTACTTGTAGCGTACTAGCGATGAGTCGCAAAAAATATTCTGTATAATTTTGTACGTGAGACCGGCGTTATTGACGAGAGATAGCACTGACCCTAATCATCGGTTTTAAAGTCAGTGTTATTTTCCAAAAATATTACAATGGTTATTCAATTGGTAGTGTTTGCTTAGCTGCAGTATGGAAAATCGGGTTGCAGCCAATCAATATTTGCAGTGGTCTTAATAACTGATCAAACAACTGATACTTTACTATTTCTTAAATTCAGCAATGGCCAGTTGTCGTGCCACTTTATGCTCTACCATCGGCACTGGATAGTCGATTTTGACCAGTTGACCATTATTGATGAGCATCTTGCGCAATTTATCTTCGCTATGCAAGATGCTGGCAGGAACCTCTTTTAGCTCAGGTAGCCAGGTCTTGATAAATATCCCATCAGGGTCATGGCTTTTGGCTTGGCTGAAAGGATTCATAATACGAAAGTAGGGCGCCGCATCGGTACCGGTCGAAGCGCTCCATTGCCAGCCACCATTATTAGATGCAAAATCGCCATCTATTAGCTGCTGCATAAAATAACGTTCGCCCCAGCGCCAATCAATCAATAAGTCTTTAGTCAAAAACATCGCCGTGACCATACGCAAACGATTGTGCATAAAGCCTGTGGCACTGAGGCAACGCATCGCTGCATCGACCAAGGGAACCCCAGTCTTGCCGGCACACCATGCGTCAAAGTCATCATGATCATAGGACCAGTTAATACCGATATCTAGCTCGTCTTTATAAGCGTGATGACGGATAAGGGCTGGCTTGTCAGCTAGGACATGACGATAAAAATCTCGCCATGCAAGCTCGCTAATCCAGCGATTAATATCGTTGCTGTTGCCTACATCGCCTGCATCGCTGTCTACATACGCCTCACTTTCGCTGTTGCTATTCAGCGCTCTGGTCGCTTGTAAGTAGCAATATCTAGCACTGATTGACCCAATAGTAAGATAGGCCGACATCTGGCTAGTAGCCTGTAAGCTAGGAACGTCACGGCTCACATTGTAGTTATCAATATCATCAGCAATAAATTGATCTAAACGATGGCACGCAGCAACCTCACCAGCAGGGTAGGCATCACGCGCCTGGTCAAGCTGCGCCTCACGGTCAACTGGCTGCATGGCCTGATTGGTGTGGGCGTCTTTTAATGAACCTAGATAGTCTTTAACAACATTTTCACCCAATATTGTTATCGTTTCAACGGTGTTTGCACTAGCCGTTGTTTGAGTTAAGGCAAGCAGTTTATCTTTGCATGTAGCACTGTTATTAGTACTGCTATTAGCACTGTTATCAGTATTGATCGCCTGCGCTTCATGTATTTGAATGGGGCTGGTATCTAAGGTATGCTGCCATTTTTTATAAAACGGTGTAAATACCTGATACATGCTGTCGTCATTAGTAGTGATGCTTTTCGGTGGCAAAACACATTGATCATGCCAACGAATAAATTCAATATCCTTTTTGGCCAGCCGCTTAGCTAATTGTTCATCACGCGCAATTTCATTACCTTCGTATTCACGATTGGCCATCACGCCGCTGATATTTTGGCTGTCACAAAGCTCGCTAATAGCACCTACACAGTCAGAAAATTGTGGGCAGACATAGACGGTTAACGTGATATTCAACTGTTGACTCAAATCTTGGGCCAGCTTGGGTAAGGTGCGAGCGATAAGGTCTAGTTGTGATAACGAATTATCGTGCGATTGCCATTGTTCAGGCGTAAAAAAAAATACCGCAGTGACCTGACCCTCGTTTAAATGGGCACGTTCGCAAAGAGCGGTTAATGCGGTATTATCACGTACTCGCAAGTCACGTCGAAACCACATCAAATAATGTGGTTGGATAGCAGTAGTCTCAAGGGCTGAGCTTTTATTAGGTGACGTGGTAATGGGCATAAGTGATCCTTTTTATTTTCATAAACGAAACTATGAATAAAAGTGTGCTAGGATAAGTTTTCAGATGCAATTTATTTAGCATTTGATTAACAAATCATAATTATTATGATGACTGGTGTTTAGCGCTATTGTCGCCATATTGATCTACTGTACTAATCGTAATAAAGCGCTTTGCTACGGCTTTTTTCGTTAGGATTATAAATTTTTAAGGTCATAAAATGCACGTGAAGTTTTGTGGTTTTACTCAGCTTGCTGATATTCATGCCGCCACCCAATCAGGTGTTGATGCGGTAGGCCTAGTGCTATATCCGCCAAGCCCACGTGCCGTGACTCATGCGCAAGCGCAAGTACTCAGTGCTGCTGTACCGGCTTTTGTTAGTGTGGTGGCCTTAGTGGTTAACATGCTGCCTGAGCAACTGTCTGATCTGGCTGACAACGTGGCATTTGACATCATTCAATTCCACGGTGACGAAAGCCCTGAGCAATGCCAACAGCTTGCTGGGGCAGTGAATAAACGCTGGATAAAAGCGTTACGCATTAATACTGAACAAGATACCTCTAACAGCGTAAATACGCAAATAGAGCGCTTTGCTGAAGCAGGCGCTAGCAGTATTTTACTTGATGCCTATCATCAACATAAATATGGCGGTACAGGTGCGCGCTTTGATTGGGATTTGATACCACACAACAGTGCGCTACCGATTATTCTCGCTGGTGGTCTTAACGCCCAGAATGTCGCCGCGACACGTGATCTACCCCTTTATGGGGTCGATGTCAGTGGCGGGATTGAACACGACAAGGGCAAAAAAGACAATGCTAAGATGCGCGCCTTTATGAAAGCGGTTAAGCGTGACCGATGGCAAAATAACACGCTAAGCGACCTTTAAACTCAAGTCAATGGCACCATTATAATAGACTTGCAAGTTTGTCCTATTTGAATGTTCACTAATAGCTTATCTGCTTTTTAACGTTCATTCTTCTCCGTTACTATCAAGACATCATTATCAAGACAGCTATCGAACCGTTATTTTTAAGAGCGCTATCTAAACAATTATCCCAAAAAATACCACTTCTTACAGTAGGAATTACCATGAGTTATGTTGCTAATAAATCCCCATCTATCACAGCAGACGCTATTAACACCTTTGTTAATCCAGAAAACGTGCAAGACTTTAACCAATATCCTGATTCACGCGGGCATTTCGGCGTCCACGGTGGTCGTTTTGTCTCCGAAACCTTGATGGCAGCGCTTGAAGAGCTAGAGGCGTTATATAATAAAGTCAAAGTAGATCCAGCGTTTTGGGAAGAATATCACAACGATTTAGTCAATTATGTCGGTCGTCCAACACCCTTGTACCATGCCAAGCGTTTGAGTAATGAAATTGGTGGGGCGCAAATTTACTTTAAGCGTGAAGACTTAAATCACACTGGTGCACACAAGGTAAATAACACTATCGGGCAAGCGCTATTGGCCAAAATGTGTGGCAAAAAACGTATTATTGCAGAAACGGGCGCCGGGCAGCATGGCGTTGCTACTGCTACTATTGCAGCGCGTTTGGGACTAGAATGCATTGTCTATATGGGCGCTGATGATGTCGAACGCCAGAAGACCAACGTTTACCGTATGCGTTTGCTTGGTGCGACTGTCGTACCTGTCACTTCTGGCTCACGGACGCTCAAAGACGCGCTGAACGAAGCCATGCGCGATTGGGTGACTAACGTAGACACCACTTACTATATTATTGGTACAGTGGCAGGCCCGCATCCTTATCCATTACTAGTTCGCGATTTTCAGGCGATTATAGGTAAAGAGACGCGTGTTCAGCATCTAGAGCAGACTGGCAAATTACCAGATGCCTTGGTCGCTTGTGTTGGCGGCGGTTCAAACGCTATCGGGTTATTCTTTGACTTCTTAAATGATACTGACGTCAAAATGTATGGTGTCGAAGCCACCGGTGAGGGCATCGAAACCGGTCGTCATTCAGCCCCACTCGCAGCAGGTCGGATTGGTGTCTTACATGGCAACCGTACTTATCTGATGGCAGATGATGACGGTCAAATTCAAGAAACTCACTCCATTTCAGCTGGACTTGACTATCCTGGTGTTGGTCCTGAGCATAGTTTCTTAAAAGACATGGAACGTGTTGAGTATGTCGGCTGTACGGACAAAGAGGCGTTAGCAGGTTTTCATGAATCTACGCTTAAAGAAGGTATCATTCCAGCGCTTGAAACAGCGCACGCTATCGCCTATGCCCTTAAGCTTGCTAAAACTATGACGCCTGATCAGACCATCGTGGTCAATATGTCTGGTCGTGGTGATAAAGATTTGGATTCAGTCATGAAAGCGGAAGGGCTTGAGTATTAATAAAATTTTGATTGATTATCGTCAAAAATAGTCAGTGTGTTTTTCAGTACGTCTTTTAGTGCTCTCTGCTAAACATAGCAGAGGGCTCTTAAGATAGTGATATTTTATATCGTTATTCCTTATGCGGTGTTTAAAATGTCAAAGCCTGCTCAATACTTTACACGCAGGACATCTAGTACCTATCGAAAGCTGGCAGCAGCACTCTATTATCGAACAATTAGACAGTGAGGCGTTGCGCCAAATTGACGCTGTTATATAAACGGCTCCAATAGATTTTGATAAATCTGTCCAACAAATACCTGTCTTACGTGATTCTATAACAACAAATCAAATTCAATTAAGAGACCATTATGACCAGAATTGAAACTATGACCAGAATTGAAACTACTTTTGAAACTTTAAAAGCACACAATAAAAAAGCCTTGATTCCTTACATTATGGCCGGCGATCCCAATCCTCAAACTACCGTAGGCCTGCTACACGATTTAGTTAAGCATGGTGCAGATATGATTGAGATCGGATTGCCATTCTCAGACCCAATGGCAGATGGTCCAACAGTGGCTTTAGCTGCGGAGCGTGCTTTAGATGCCGGTACCAGTACCCGTGATGCCTTAAAAATGGTGGCAGAATTCCGCACGAAAGATACCCAAACCCCAATCATTTTGATGGGCTATCTTAATCCGGTTGAAATTATTGGTTACGACAACTTCGTCGCGCTGTGTGAGCAGGCGGGTGTCGATGGCGTTTTGATGGTTGATTTACCACCATCAGAGGCCGGTAGTTTTACTCAGCATTTGACTGAACATACGATGAATGAGATTTTCTTATTATCGCCAACCACTGTAGCTGAGCGTCGCCAGCAAGTGCTGACCTATTGTGGCGGCTATATTTATTACGTATCGCTGACTGGTGTGACTGGCTCAGCAACTTTGGATACTGACGATGTGGCAAAACACGTCCAAGCGATTAAAGCAGAGACGGATTTACCCGTTTGTGTGGGCTTTGGTATCCGTGATGGCGCATCGGCCAAAGCGATTGGCGCGCATGCAGATGGTGTTATTGTTGGTAGTGCGTTGGTACAAAATTTCGCTGATATAGATCCTAACGATAATACTGCCGTTGCTGCTGCTCAGCAAAATATTATGGCCAAAATGGATGAGTTACGTGAAGCGTTAGACAGCTTAAGTGCATAAGTTAATATAAGAAGAGTCAATTTAAAATTAATAGTAAGTCAAGACTCGATAGGTATTTGATAGAGGGAGACGGGCGACTGTGAGAGCTGTTATGAATCATAGCGTTGAGTATTCCTTATCAAATGGCAGCCATAATAAACGATACTGAAATAAACGGCACTGAAATAAACGGCACTGAAATAAACGATACTGACAATAAATATATGCGTAATTATCGATAGTAAACAATAGTTATAATGGTAATGTTTATAGTGACAATACGGAATGACTTTGCTAAAGTTAGTTTACGTGTGTAAACTAACCCAACGCATAAATTGTTACAATTACGCGTAAGCGTGTGTCATAACAGCTCATGCTATGACTGTATTCAACTCCCAATTTAACTCTCAGCGACAAGTATGTGAGCAAACTTGTCGATAAGCCTACGATAATGGCAAATAATATGACTGATATAACAACCTCTGACTCTCATAACGATGGCGCTGATACTCTGGTAGTGAATGCTAATATTGCTGGACACTCATGGTTCAAGCGCTCAGTACCTGGCATCAAGCAGCAACTATCCGCGCCACTGACCGCAGTGGAGACCGAACCATCAACAGAATGTACCAGCTGTCATTCGATGATTACCAATACAGCGCTTATTTTCAACTGTTACATCTGCCCGCATTGCGACCATCATCTGGCGATGACGGCACGTGAGCGTTTGCATTGGCTTTTAGATCAAGTGGACGGCGAGCTTGGGCAAGAATTTACTGCCAAAGACCCGCTCGGGTTCATTGATAGCAAGCCGTACCCACAGCGTATGACTGAAGCGCAGACTAAAACTGGTGAGACTGAAGCGTTAATTGTTATGTATGGCAAGCTTCGTAACCTTGATGTGGTCGCTTGTGCTTTTGACTTTCGCTTTATGGGTGGCTCGATGGGCTCGGTGGTCGGTGATCGCTTCGTGCAAGCCGCTGAAAAAGCCTTGGCAGAAAATAGACCCTTGGTTTGTTTTGCGGCATCCGGTGGCGCGCGCATGCAAGAAGGCATACTGTCATTGATGCAAATGGCACGGACAGGCGCCGCGATTGAGCGCTTAAGAATTGCTGGCATCCCCTATATCGTAGTATTGACCAATCCAGTTTATGGCGGCGTTACTGCCTCCTTGGCCATGTTAGGTGATATTCATTTAGCGGAACCAAAAGCGATGATTGGCTTTGCTGGTAAGCGTGTGATTGAACAAACGGTTCGCGAGACTTTAGAAGAACCGTTCCAGCGTGCAGAATTCTTATTAGAACATGGCGTAGTCGATGAAGTGGTGCATCGTCATCAGCTGATCGATACTATTTATCGTCTGCTAGCAAAACTATGTAGCGTGCCAAACGTTGATGTCTAGTGCATGACTAATTAACTGACTCAGCGTCAATAGCTAAATAAATAGCGGTGCTGAGCTATATATTGATCGTCGCTTAGTTGATAGATTCCTCTAATAGCATTTACCGAACTTTAACGGTAAATGCTATTTTTGCTTTTGAGCGCCACTATTGAGCGCCATCATTTAAGTGTTATAGTTAAAATACCTTAAAAACGCGACGGTACTGCTGGTATGAGCTTTTTGCAGCCTCTGTCTGCGTAGGCACAGCAAGCAAGAAGAACCTATGCCAGCAGTATGTTGTGTATCGATATCACTTTTCATTGACTATACTAGCTGGGTTAACAGTTTATTTCTAACTGTTGGTTTTAATTTACTGCCTCTAGTTTCCCGCTTTTAATTTCGGTTTTTAGTAGGCTTGATATACACTGAGTTAATGCTCTATTACAAGTTTCTTAACATAGGTCCCGTCCATGTCTGCACTTTTAACTTCCAGTCCTGTTAATCCTGATAGCCCTAATGGCAACGCCAGCCTAACCGAGTGGCTGGACTATATGCAGCAAATACATGTCACCGCCATAGATATGGGGTTATCACGAGTATTGCCAGTAGCCGAGTACTTAGGCGTGGTGCAATCGGCTAAAGATGAGGCTTATGTATTTACCGTAGCTGGCACCAATGGCAAAGGCTCTACCACCGCAGTTATCAGTGAAATGTGCCAGGCTGCGGGTTATAAAACGGCTTTATATCAGTCGCCGCATTTAAGCTGCTTTAATGAGCGAGTCCGTATTAATGGCGAAATGGTTAGTGACCAGACCTTGATTATAGCTTTTACCAAGGTAGAGATAGCACGTTTACAATGCGCTTTAACACTATCCTTCTTTGAGATGACGACATTGGCCGCGCTGCTCATATTTGCTGAAGCCGACTGTGATGTCTGGGTTTTAGAAGTGGGATTGGGTGGTCGCTTAGATGTGGTCAATATTATTGATTGTGATATGGCAGTGATTACTAATATTGGTATCGATCATGTCGATTGGTTGGGGGATAATGTTGAGGATATTGGTGCTGAAAAGGCCGGTATTTTACGTAACAATGTGCCTTTGATTTTTGGCGCTACCGATATGCCAAACAGCGTGCAGAAAATTATCATCACCCACAGTGTCAGCTGTTATCAAGTGCAGCGAGACTTTAATTACCGCCTGCTTGACGCGCAAACCTGGCAGTATAGTAATGCTGCCGTCACGCTACAGTTACCACGTCCTGCGCTATCATTGATGAATACGGCTAACGCTTTATCAGCGGTGCTGGCAAGTCCGCTTAATATCGATATTTCAGCTATTGAACACGCATTACAAACGGTGACGTTAGCAGGGCGCTTTGATTACCGAGAGAGTAAAGATCGTTGTTGGTTGTTTGATGTGGCGCATAACGAACAAGGGGTTGAGTTTTTATTGGCGCAGTTATTACCACTGTGGCAGGAGCACCTTAACCGTCAAACAAGTAATGTGACAACTACGGTTAGCTCTGATAATGTTAAGACAGCCAGGGTTAAAACCAGTAGGATCAAAATGTTGTTCTCGATGCTTGGTGATAAAGATATTGATAAGGTGGTACAGCGTTTAACGGAAGCTGGATTACCGATTACTGAGTGGTTTATTGCAGAAATTGACTATCCACGTGCGGCTAGCACTGAGCAATTACAGAATATTTTGGCGAAGCATGTTGATAAGAGTTGTGTACATGAATTTAGTAGTTTATCTCAGGCCACACAGGCGGTTATAAACGCCAGTCAGCCGCAAGATCTAATTCTAGTCTGTGGTTCTTTCCATACCATTGGTGAAGCGCTTGCAGCACTTGAAATATAATAGTTTATCTTAACAAAGAGTTAGCTTAATGTTAATTTTGACCACAGTGCGATAGCAGACAGCGTGAAAAATATGTTTTATAATCAAAGCGCTGTTATAAAAATAAGACAATACCTGACAACTGATGACGTTAGCGGTTGGCAATAATTACTGTTATGCTGATCAATCAGCCCTACTACCAACTAAGAGACGTAAACGGATGAACTTTTCGAGACAAGCCTTATTGGGCATTGGGATGATTATAGGTGGTAGCGTGATGCTGTACGCTATGGTGCAGCAAATTGGTGTGGATAATGACCCCCAACCAAAGCCGGCTATGGTGGACAAATCGTATACTGAACAAGCATCACCGCAGCCATTAACGACAGATATTGACACTGAAAAGCGTCTTTTGGCACAAAAGCAAAAAGAGCGTGCTGCGCGCGTGGCTGAGCAAGAAAAACGTGCTCAACAGTTTTTGACTGAGCAAGAAACCGCTGAGGCGCAAGCGTTGGCCAAAGCACGTGCTGAAAATCAGCAGTACATGGCAAACAGTGTTTCAACTGGTGGAGACAGCGACAGCCCAGAAGCAGCACAAAATGCTACTGCTGCTCCAAAAGTACAGCCAAGTACTGATAATTCAGCGACTACCACGCCAGCTGTGTCTGCTGCAAACTTGAGCGACAGCGACACGCAAAAAGCGGCACAGGCCCAAAAAAAAGAATCGCTGAGGCAGGTAGAACTTAAGAAACAAGCCGAAGCTAAGAAACTAGCAGACAGTAAGAAACAGGCCGAAGCCAAGAAACTAGCAGACAGTAAGAAACAAGCCGAAGCCAAAAAACAAGCGGACGCCAAGAAACAAGCCGACGCTAAGAAACAAGCCGACGCTAAGAAGCAGGCTGAAGCGCAAGCAACGGCTGAGCGCAAAAAACAGGCTGAAGAAAAATCAGCTACTGAAGCCGCTAAAAAAGAATCGCCCAAATCGTCTATAGATTACACCGTCAAAAGTGGTGACGGTCTATTAAGGCTGGCGCGCCAATACAATATGCCTGTTGAAGCCTTAGCACAAGCCAATGATATTGCACCGACTGCTGATTTACAGGTTGGGCAGGCATTGACTATTCCCTCCCGTAAGCAGGTCCAACGTTTAGAGCGTGAAGCGGCTACTGTTCAACAGGCGCGCGAAGATAAGCGTGATGCTAAGCAAAGGCTGCGCGAGGCACGTAAAGAAGTTAAAGAAACGGATGCCAAAGGCAGCTTTGGGGTACAGGTTGCTTTGGCGAACAATCAGGCGACTGCTGATGAGATGGCCAAAAAACTAAAATCAGCTGGCTATCAAGTCAAGACCAGCGCTACTAGTCGCGGTGTACGGGTCGTTGTTGGCCCTGAACGCGGTAAAGTCGCTGCATTAGCGTTAAAAGATCAAATTAATAGCGACCCTAAGGTCAATACTACCAGCGCTTGGGTGCTTTACTGGTAATAAGGTTGCTGTATAGTTAACGCTTCATTTAGACAGCATTATAACTTCTCAACTTTCCATTTTTTTGACTCTCAAAACACGACAGAGAATGTCGTGTTTTGTGGTTTATAGATTGCCGATTATGGCAAGCTTATATAAAGTGAGCACCATTTATTTTTTCTTCTGTATGACACGTTAGCCTATAGGGGTTGCCGTGTAGTGACTGGTTATTTAAAATGTGTCATGTGGCCATGATAGATACTCAGTCACTTTGATATTTTATAAGGTAAAACTATGTCGTTTGGTGTTATATTTTTAGTATTGGCTGTTGGGTTCTTAGGTTTAATTACGCTGCCAAAGTTAATACCGTTCTTCACTGCAAAGCGTCAAGCAGAGTCTAAAAATACTGATCCTACACCACAACCCGTTCGCGGTGATGATTTGGCTATTTGGCCATTTGCGCCTATGCCTATTATGACTGATACCGAAGTGCTGTTCTTTCATAAACTAAAAAATGCATTGCCAGAATATCATATCTTTGTCCAGGTCCAGCTGTCACGCATTATTGCAGCGAATAGTGATGAGACTTCTGAACGTAGCTTCTGGTTCAATCGTATCTGCCGACAAAGCGTAGATTATGTGGTGGTCGCGCAAGATGCGCAGACCTCACTGGTTGCTATTGAGCTTGATGACTGGACCCACAGTAGTAAATCTCGTCAAAAAGCCGATGATAAGAAAGACAAGGCCCTTGCTAGTGCCGGTATTCCCATCGTACGCTTTCATGCTGAGCGCATGCCTAGTGCTGACATGCTTAGGTATGAACTGATGCAGGTTATTGAGACTTATTAGAGTAAGTCACCTTTCAAGTAAACCATCCTGACCGGCATTGATTTCAGTTTGTATCGTTAAAATACCTTAAAAACGCGACGGTACTGCTGGTATAAGCTTTTTGTAGCCTCTGTCTGCGTAGGCACAGCAAGCAAGAAAAACTTATGCCAGCAGTAGGTTATGTATCGATATTACTTTTCATTGACTATAGGACAACTAAGGGCTCATAGGGTTCTTGATTAGACCTTTGAATAAAGTACAGCCCTTGTGGCAAGGTCGTTAAACTAGACAACACCTGAGTGGTATTTCTATGTTTATTATAAAAACTTCGCTGAGTAAACCATTCAATATAATGAGCTCGGCGTATATCTGTGAGGTTCGAAAAAGGAGTTATCGCTGCTTCAAGGTTATTAGTTAAATCTTTAATTTGGCTTTTATTTTGATTAGAAGTCTCTGACCTAGCATCGGAGCTTTGATTATTAGGCGTCGCCAACCAGCGGTCTATGGGTAAGCTAGGCTCAAGCCACTCAGGGTAACTGAAATCAGTTATGGCAATCGGCAAAAAAAATCGGCCCTTTATAACGGCATAGCGCTGATCAATTTTGACTTGGCCATGATTGTTGGTGTCTACCGATACGGTACGAAACTGTTTGGTTTGCATATGGGTCATCTTACGCTGCAAGTTATCATTGGAATTGATACCGACCCAATTGACGGGCGTAAATGGTGCTGAACCCATAAAAAACTTAATCGCTAACTCCCAGTGCTCGGTTATCTTCTCTTGATGATTGTATAAAACCAAATCTAGCTCACCAATGGTTTGTTTACCGCAGAATAACTGGACGTTACTCGCTAGCATTTCATAATGATGCAACTTACGCGCAAAACCATCTTCCAACCAAAACAATAATAGCCCTTCAAAATGAAAACCCAAACGATTGGGGCTGGGCCTTATTAGCAAATAGCGGGTTAGCTCTTGATAGGCATTAGTAGTGTCAAGCTCATTCAAACGTTCGTGATAGGCGGCATATTGTGCTCGCCAAAAGTTAGGGCTATGCACCGCAATCGTCGGATTAGTTTGATGTGGCGCAAAATCTAACCACTCAGTCAATACGTTTGGGCAGGCAAGGGCATATGCTAAGTCACGCACATAAGGTCGTTGATATTCTTCCCACGGTGTACTGTTTTTGAGAGTAGGAGAGGGCTGAGAGGTAGGCTCGAGCATAGGATGAACCAAAGTGAGTTGTAGAGGATTTACCCTAACGGCTCGTCTAGTAAAAGTCTAGCTATAGTAGGTATGTAGTGGCCAACTAATTTAGGACAGCTGATAAGAGGTTTTTGTTAAAGTATCGTTTTTCTTTCTATAGCGGTGTCAGGTAGTTGTTGAAAGTATAGGTTTTATATTTTTATATATTGACGATACCAACAATAATACCAACAATCATTTTTGATAATACTATTTTTCGGCTGTTTGCAGCTCATTGGATATTATTTTGTAATTGATTGTACTATTTGAGAGTTCGGTATTATTCAGTATTGTCATAGAGCTATTTACTCTTAGGTTCATTCTATATATTCGTTTATAAGAATACTAACTAAACAACACTATTTTTAGCTTGCAACTTTCTTGCATGAGGTCAAATTCTGAATAGGGGGTGACTTGTCACAAAACTACCTTGTACCTGAAAGAAACTATCCATCATTAGCATGAATTGCACCCGTGCGCGTACTGTTCCATAAACCCACCCTAACGTGTCCAACAACTCAATTTTAGCCGCGCTTAGCATGTGTAATAACTACCCCTTTTTATGGACTCCAAAAAATCCTTTTTTATAGTGTGCAAGTATTATATAAATCACCTCTTTTTATGGACTCTAATTATTATTGTGAATAGCCTTTTTATAGTGTAAAAAAACCCTGTAATTGGTGCTTACCTCGCGTGTGCGCGCGATACTTGTCTATAAACTAGATAAGCCTTTGTAGCTACTGGGTTTGCTAATAGTGTAATGATGAGGTTATGAGCTACTTAATGTCAGCATTATCGGAGTTTGAGTGTATGGTTTTGACAGGTTTTCAATGTAAGGTTTTATAAGGTTTTGACCGTTGGCGGTGTCGCTGTAAATGTTAAGTTTAGTTAAGTTCTTGGGCTTATCATCGGTGGGCAAAATGTACGGTTTTGTATGGTTCTTGATATGGGGTTTTATGGGGTTGTTGAGGCAATCTAAGGTAGATGATTGTAGATGATTTGATGGAGCAATCTTGCGTAGTGAGTGTTGCTAATATTGAAATAAAAGCGAGGTTTTGTGAGGTTCTACGCTTGCGGTGGTAAGCTTTATACTGCTTAAATGGCGTTGTAATGGCGTTGTAACGCTATAGGCTAATGATAGCGATGCTTTGCGCTATCGTCCCCTCTATCCATTTTTTGTGATCCGTATCGCTGGGTAAAGGTAATTTCATTTTATGACTATACTTTTTTACTGCCTGTAAACTGATTTGAACGTCAACATTGGTCAACATGTTGCACCTCATATCAAAGTAAACATTGTGGATCAATAAACCTTAGGGAAATCCTAGTGTTTTTGGACACTATAAAAAGGGCTGATTGGTGGGTTTTTCGGACTACTATAAAAAAAGGCAGACGATAAACGCCTACCTCTTAAAATAATAATTGAATACTGTTCAACGTCTAAGCGTCTAAGCAAGGTTCTGCTTTAGGGGTCAAAGTGATTTGTAAGCCCATGCCGTCAATAATCTTTAGCATGGTATCAAAACGCGGCTTTTCTGATCTCAACGTCTTATAAAGGCTTTCGCGTCTTATACCTGTCTTTTGTGCCAGCTCGTTCATTCCTTTTGCTTTTGCCACATCGTTTAAAGCTTGGATAAACTCGCTAGGCATACCATCAGTTAATATTTCGTTTAAATAAGCATTGATGAGAGTTTCATCTGTCAGGTATTCCGCCACATCAAATTGGCTAGTTTTAATATCAGTCATTAGGAAGCTCCTTTTCTTGATCCGTGACTTGCTGCCATAGTGTGCAAGCCTTAGTAATATCGTTTGGTTGGCTGTCTTTACTGCCTCCTATCAACAATAGATAGAGGGTATCTCCTTGCTGGGCATAATAGACACGGTAACCGTTACCTTTGAATATACGCATCTCATAGATACCGCCTGTGTCTGGCAGAAGCTTATGGTCACCAAAATTACCACCTTGCGCTCGCTTAATACGTGCTAATACACCAACTTTACCTAGTGGATCTTTCAGCTTATGCAGCCAGCGACTAAATTGTTCGGTTTGGTTAATGTCAATCATCATGGCAAATTATTAGAATACTTATGCTTGATTGTAAACTTTTGGATAATAGATAACAAGTTGTGATTGTGTTCGCTATTTTGTTTACCTTTGATCTATACAAAACTCTAGGCATAAAAAAGGCAGACGATGAACGCTTACCAATATAGTTTTATACCTCTAAAAACCTGCTAAAGTTGCCATAAGCCTTGTCATGTAAGGGCAGAACATCTTTAGCTCTGCCCATGCCAGTAGTAGGCAGTTGCATAGATGGATTGTTTGCAGTGGTTGGTTCGGTGTTGTGCGAGGTGTCACCAGTAAAAGGGATCACTGGTGTATTTTGCGTAGTTTGTAGCTCCATGACATACCGCTACGGTGTGTAACGGCTCATGGTTGCTATATTATGGGGTAGGGCTTAATAGAGGTTCTATAGTAAGGTAGTAATACTAGCGTTTAAAGATGGATTATTTTGGCTGTATGGTTTTGAATTATCCACTTTAGTAAGTTGAGCCATTGCATACATTACTCTATCTACAGTCTTGTATGCTTGGTGTGGCACTGTTTTTAAGTCATCGGCTGGCGTATCTGCTAGGCTTTCTAGTCGTTTATCGAGATTGTCATTATCAGCAATAAGCTGCACTACCTGCTCTTTAAGGTCGTTGATAAGTTGATTGCTTGTTTCTAGTTCGCCTTGCACTATTGTTTCAGGCTCTCCTTTTGCTGCCATCTCAAGAGTCTTATAGATACTATGCGCTTGTGATCCATAGCCATACTCATCTATTATAGATTATTCTTGTTTGGCTCTTTCCGCCGCACTTACGACATTAGTGTCTATTAGTTTAAATGATCTTATCCCGTCCTTAGGCTCTTTAGCTGTCACCATATCATCGCCAGTCACGCTATAATCTAGCGTCCTACCTTTCTCTAAAGGCAAGTTGAGCTTCTTTAAAAAGCCAATTTTCTGCAGTTCTTCTAAACTATAATAAAAGTCTATTTCAATAGGCTCGTAAAAATCTAAATCTAAATCTGCATCATCATCTTTTAGGCAATCATCATAAAAAAATTACAAAACATCATATAGTCGAGAAAGCCATCTTTTGCGATCTCATGAAATAGCGTACTGGTTTTATACTTACAATCAATATCGTTGTATGAGTAAATGCGGTAATGTTGATCTATGTAATATTCGTTTACTAGCTCATCAAAATTGTTATGCAGCAAAAAAGATATGATCTCTTTAATTGGCTCTCCTAGCTTATACGACATAAAACATAAGAAGTCTTTTGGTGATATATAGCAGTTCGCTTTCTCTATTGCTGCATCTAGTAATCCCACAATTCACACCCCTACACCCTTAAATCAAAGTAGGTGCAAGGCAGTGACAGCATAAGGGTGTGTGAACGGCTGGCTTTTGGGTAATTAGTCCTAGCCAGGCATAGTTGTTATAGCTAAGCCCTAACTTAGCTTTTGTGCTTGTTGCTTAAAGTTACCGTGTATGACGTTATCCAACTTGCCAGCGTAAGCATCATCAATGAAGTTTGCCCATTCGTTCATCATCTTGGTTCTGTAGGGTAAATGCTGCGCCCCGTTGTATGCCTTGCTGATCTTGTTCTCTTTTTCATGTGCCAGCTGTAGCTCTATGGCTTCGTGCATAAATTCTTGTTCGTGTAGGGTAGTGCTGGCAAGTCCACGAAAGCCGTGACCAGTCATACGCCCTTTATAGCCCATGCGCCATAGGGCAGTGATAAATGCGTTCATGCTGTATGGTTTACGGGTTGAGGTATTAAAGAAAACATACTTGTCCGAAAAGCCTAGTTGTTTGATTTGCTCTAAGAGTGCCATTGTTTGCGGTACTAACGGTACTAGATGCGGTCTATCCATTTTCATCTTGTCGGCTGGTATGCGCCATACTTTAGCTTGATAGTCTATTTCTGCC
This sequence comes from Psychrobacter sp. PL19, assembly GCF_017875835.1. Classification (NCBI taxonomy): domain Bacteria; kingdom Pseudomonadati; phylum Pseudomonadota; class Gammaproteobacteria; order Moraxellales; family Moraxellaceae; genus Psychrobacter; species Psychrobacter sp. PL19. Next base: position 3,061,701 of record NZ_JAGING010000001.1, on the reverse strand, counting down.
CACTCCATAAAGCGTAGTTCTTGCGTTCTCACAAACGTGTAGCACAAAAACCATAAGCCTAGCTTTATCAGTACATCACCATCATAGGCGTTAATGTCTTGTAGTAGCTTTGGTAATTGCTGGCTAGTGATACGACTATGGTGCTTTACCTTATGCGGTTTTAGCGCTTCGGTTAAGTCGTTGGCTGGGTTGGTATTGATTAAGCCCTCACGTATGGCTTGTTTGAATATCTGCCCTACTTGACGTATTGCACGCCTTGCCATATCACTAGCGCCCCTCGCTTCGATAGCTTTACCGATAGCCAAAACATCAGGAGCGGTTATGTCCTCTATATTCATGTTACCAATGAACGGCTTAATATCGCGTTGGTACTGTGAGTAATCACGGCTATAGGTAGTAGGGGCTATATGTGACTTGCGGTCATCATGCCAGCGCTGGGCTATGGTATTGAACGCCCGTGATCCGTCATTGTCAGCTTGTTGGCGTTTTTTATCGTCTTTGGGATTCACACCATCAGCTATTAATCTTTTGATTTCAATATTGCGCTGGCGTGCATTTTGTAAGCTCATTACTGGATAAGTGCCAATAGTGAGGGTTTGCTGTTTGCCTTGCCAGCGGTAGGCGCTGATCCATGACTTAACGCCCGTATAACGCACCCATAATTGCAGCCCGTTACCATCGCTATGTTTATCAGGTCGTTTTGTATCAATAGAGGTGGGGCTAGGAGTTAGCTTGTTGATACCTGTATGGGTTAGGGGTATGGGTCTATCCTTTGTTGGTATTGTCCATGTTGGTACTGCTCAATACCAACAATAATACCAACATTCTATATAGAACGCCATACACCTATAAGGCAGTGAAAACCCAAAAAACGCCCAAAATAAAGGGCAGACAGTCAATGACGGTCTACCCTATATCTATGTTTGGTCGGAACGGCAGGATTTGAACCTGCGACCCCTACACCCCCAGTGTAGTGCGCTACCAGACTGCGCTACGCCCCGAATGCCTGACTATTCTACGCAAAATCTTGCATATTGCAAGAGTTAATTATTTCTCGAATCTGCAAATAGATTTTACTGACAACAATCAGTCCAGTTTACTACTAATTAACCTTAACCCAATAACTCTTTTAGGATTTGATTCACCTGTTGTGGGTTGGCACTACCGCGGCTGGCTTTCATCACTTGCCCGACCAGACCGTTAAAGGCTTTTTCCTTACCACCACGATACTCTTCAACCATAGCTTCATTGTTGGCAATCACATCTTCAACGATAGCTTTAATAGCGCCGGTATCAGTTTCTTGTTTGAGACCCTTGGCTTCGATGATTTGATCCGCGGCATCCTCGGCATCACCAAATTCGCGCTCATATAACGCGCTAAAAGCTTTTTTAGCCAGCTTACCTGATAGTGTGTCATCAAAGAGTCGTTTGAGCATACCGGCTAATTGCTTAGCGCTAATAGGAGAGGTTGTAATGTCTTTATCGTCTTTATTCAGCGCACCCAACAAGTCACCCATGACCCAGTTAGCAGCAATCTTGGCGTGTTGCTGACCGACTTCGCTAACCACAGCTTCAAAATAATCAGCCAGCTGACGGCTACCAGTCAAGATACGCGCGTCATATTCAGATAGCTCAAGCTCGATCTCTAAGCGCGCACGGCGTGCCACTGGTAGTTCAGGCATTGTTGCTCTAATGGTATCAACGGTATGTTGCTCAATACGCACTGGTAGCAAGTCAGGGTCAGGGAAGTAACGATAGTCGTTGGCTTCTTCCTTGCTACGCATGGCGCGGGTCTCGTCTTGCTCTGGATCATAAAGCATCGTCGCTTGTACGACTTTACCACCTTCCTCGATAATATCAATCTGACGTTCGATTTCACGGTTGATAGCGCGTTCGATATTGCGGAATGAGTTTAGGTTTTTGAGCTCAGTACGAGTACCCAGTGGCGTACCAGGTTTGCGTATGGAGACGTTACAGTCACAACGGAACGAACCTTCCGCCATGATGGCATCAGAGATACCCAGCCAGGTGACCAGCTGATGAATGGCTTTGATATAAGCAAGTGCTTCATGAGCTGAGCGCATATCAGGCTCTGAGACAATCTCAATCAGCGGCGTGCCAGCGCGGTTGAGGTCCACGCCGGTCATACCATCGACCGCATCGTGGACAGACTTGCCCGCATCTTCTTCTAAGTGAGCGCGTGTGATGCCCATACGTTTAGGGTATTCGTTGTTATCACCTTCATTAACTACCACATCAATATGGCCACGACCAACGATAGGGTTGGCCATTTGGGTGATTTGATAGCCTTTTGGTAAGTCAGGGTAAAAGTAGTTTTTACGGTCAAAGGTATTGAATAGTCCAAGTTCAGCATCAACGCCCATCCCAAATTTTAGCGCGCGTTCTACTACGCCACTATTGAGGACAGGTAAGACACCAGGCAGACCTAAATCCACGATGCTGGCTTGGGTATTGGGCTCATGGCCGAAGTCGATTGGCGCGCTTGAAAAGATCTTACTGTCGGTATTGAGCTGACAGTGAACCTCAATGCCAATGACCACTTCATAGCCATCGACCAATAGCTCTGAACGCAAAGCCTCAGGGCGTACAGTATTTTCATGGACGGTGCTGTTATCAGTTGCTGTATTCATTATACCGTCTCCTTAGCGATGGCAGAGTGTTGTAAATGATGATCGGTATGCTGCTGGAACAGATGCGCGGTAGTCAGCAGTTGGCTCTCTTGCCAATGCTGTCCGATCAACTGGAGACCAACAGGCAACCCTTCAGAGGTCAGGCCAACTGGTTGGCTGAGCGCAGGCAAACCGGCTAAGTTAACCCCAATGGTATAAACGTCGCCCAGATACATGGTGGCGGGATCTAAGTTGTCGCTAAGTTTATAAGCGGCGGTTGGTGCCGTTGGGCTGGCAATCACATCACAGTTGGCAAAAGCGTCATCGAAGTCTTTGATGATTAAGCGGCGTACTTTTTGAGCTTTAATATAGTAAGCATCAAAATAACCGGCTGATAGAGCATAAGTCCCCATCAAGATCCGGCGTTGTACTTCAGGGCCAAAGCCTTCAGAGCGTGAGCGCGTGTATAAGTCGATTAAGTCCTTTGGATTTTCACAGCGATAACCAAAACGCACGCCATCGAAGCGCGATAAGTTTGAAGAGGCTTCGGCGGGTGCTAGCATATAGTAAGTCGCCAGGGTGATTTCAGGGTCAGTGATATTCACTTCGACAATCGTCGCACCAAGTTCCTCATACTTATGTAATGCCGCGCGCACCACCTTATCGACTTCGGCATTTAGTCCCTTACCGAAATACTCTTTGGCAATTCCGATACGCAGACCTGCGAATGGCTTATCGCCTGCTTGCGCTTCGGCATCGTTGATATCTTGCACGTAGTCGGGGATGTCGTATTTAATACAAGTGGCATCGCGTGGGTCATGGCCGACCATAGGCTGTAATAGATAAGCGCAATCTTTGGCGCTACGACCTAGGCTGCCGGCTTGATCCAGACTTGAGGCATAGGCAATCATACCAAAACGCGAGACTCGGCCATAAGTAGGCTTAATACCGGTCAAACCACAAAACGAAGCGGGCTGACGAATAGAGCCACCAGTATCACTAGCGGTCGCAACTGGAATAAATCCTGCTGCTACTGCTGATGCGCTACCACCGGATGAGCCGCCAGGCACGCGCTCAAGATTCCATGGATTCTGCACTGTGCCATAATAAGAGCTGCTATTGTCTGAGCCCATCGCGAACTCATCCATATTGAGCTTGCCGAGACTAATCATGCCGGCCCTAGCAATATTGGTCACAATAGTCGCGTCATAAGGTGAGACAAAATTATGCAGCATTTTAGAGCCGCAGGTGGTCAGTACGCCTTGGGTACAAAAGATATCTTTATGCGCCATCGGCACGCCAAGTAGTGGACGCTTATCGCCTTGCGCACGCATCTCATCTGCTGCCTGCGCTTGTGCACGCGCGGTCTCAGAAGTATGGGTAATAAAGCTATTAATCTTGCTATCTAAAGCGTCAATACGCTTGATATAGTGTTCGGTCAGCTCAAGGCTACTAAATTGTTGGTCTTGTAAGCCCGTAATCAGCTGCTGGGTACTTAATAGATGAAGTTCAGACATAAGGGGTCGTCCGTCAAAATGTTAACTGCATAAAATAAAATAAAGCTAAATAAAATCAGTTGGTCAGTCGAAGTTTTTAAGCGAAAAGCTATTCAATAACTTGCGGTACTAGGTATAAGCCTTGCTCAACGGCTGGCGCGACCGATTGATTGCGTTCACGATTGATATCATGCTTGGCAACATCCGCACGCAAGTCTTGGCAGGCTTCATGAATATTAGCCAACGGGGTTAAATCTGTGGTATCTACGGCTGCTAAGGTATTCATTAAGTTTAAAATCTTGCTGATATCATTGGCGTAGCTGTCAGCTGTATTTTCGTCAATACCCAACCGCGCTAGGCTGGCAACTTCTAGGATTTCGTGGCGGCTGACGCTACTGTCAGTCGTTGACGGTTGCTCGGACATATTTGACATTGTTTCTCCAGGGAAGGACAGTGTTTGTTAAAATAAGCGCCTGTTAATAGTCCTCAATACGCTTATAGATTTAATGGTAAATATAATTAGGGTTTTGAGCTTGTATTATTAATAAGGTACTGAGCTTGTTTTATTGAGAGTAGGGATCATTATTGCGGCCTACTTGATAAGCGCTATTGCTATTGAGGCAGTGCTTTTACTTTTAGTAGGCGCTAAAATAACAATGAGTACTTTTTATCAGTGTTTTTATCATAATCAGTGACACATTATAAAGCATCTGAACCAAGTTTACAGAGCATGCGGCTTGATTGCTGCCCAATCTCAGTTAAGATAGGTGAGTTTGCTATAATGACGGTATAGTTGTTGATTTATTATTAATCGTTTACCTATTAAGCCATGAAATACGTTACAGTGACCGAGAAACGCTAAGCAAAAATCCTGTACGAATGTGAAGCCTTGTTATTTGTTTGTTAAAACCGCACTTGCTGTCGTTTCAAACGTCGTAACAAATTCTATCACTTAAGATTAAAATCCTTGCTTACTAATGTAAATATCTATGTTTTTTTTGAGCTAAATCGGTATAATTTAGGCCGATTTCATTGTTTCATTGTTTTTTTAGTTCTGACGGGTTGCGACGATAAGTTTTCGCTACAGTCAATACTCAACGACGACCTACTCGACACTGACGAGTAGCCCCTCAGTCACCTCATTCGCCTCATTTGTAAGACGCTGGATATATTAGTCATGAACCTGTTTGGATTTTTATCAAATAATATCGCAATCGACCTCGGTACTGCTAACACCCTAATCTTTATTCCTAATAAAGGTGTGGTGCTCAACGAGCCAACAGTGGTCGCCCTACGCAGTAATCGCACGCAAAACCCTACGGTAGCGGCGGTTGGTATTGATGCCAAGCAAATGCTTGGGCGTACTCCTGCCAACATTACGGCCATTCGTCCACTAAAAGACGGGGTGATCGCTGACTTTGAAGTAACACAAAAGATGCTCAAGCATTTTATTGGAAAAGTGAAGGCTAAGCGCTTCATGGCCCAGCCTAATGTGGTGGTCTGTGTGCCATGCAAGTCAACCTTAGTTGAGCGTAAAGCCATTCGTGAGGCAGTGTCATCAGCAGGTGCTAGCAAAGTTCTCTTACTAGAAGAACCGATGGCAGCGGCGATTGGTGCCGGCATGCCGGTCCATGAAGCCAGTGGCTCTATGGTCGTCGATATCGGTGGCGGTACCACTGAGATTGCTGTAATCGCATTGTCAGGCTGTGTTTATGCAGAATCAATTCGTATCGGTGGCGATATATTTGATGAAGCCATCATCACTCATGTACGTCGTACTCACGGTTGTGTGATTGGTGAAACCACTGCTGAGCGTATCAAACAAGAGGTAGGCTCAGCGCTTAATGAAGATAACTCGCTAGAAGTGGAAGTTCGTGGTCGTAGCATGGCAGAAGGGGTTCCTAAGACCTTCACGGTCAATTCTGAAGAAATTCAAAAAGCGCTGAGCGATCCCTTAAGCGGTATCATTAGTGCGATAAAAGTAGCTCTTGAACAAACGCCACCTGAACTGTCGTCGGATATTGCTGAACGTGGCATTGTCTTAACTGGTGGTGGTGCGTTACTGCGTGACCTAGACAAGCTGATCTCAAAAGAGACTGGTTTGCCAGTGACTGTCGCTGAAGACCCACTAACTTGTGTCAGTCGTGGCGGCGGTATTGCGCTTGATTTTATTAATAATAAAAGCCTGAATATGATTTTTGTATAAGTATTCTAGATAAACACTCTAGATAGTATATTTCTAAATGGGTAATGCTGGTTAACTTGACTTGGCTTATTTAACACCAGAGCCACAGGCAGCCAAAGCCAATAGAGCTGCCTGTTATAGTATCAAAAAATGGTAATAATAAGGCGCATTGAGACACAGTATATGGTCGCCGACAGTTAACTTTTTTGTAGCCAGTACTGTGTTCTGATCAAATTAGAACTGCTAAATTAGAACTGCTAAATTAGACTCCTTATGACTCCAAGTATTTTTGTACGCCAGCCGCTCTCACTTCGTAAGACTGCTATTGTATTAATAATAGCCTTGATACTGATGTGGTTTGACAGCAAAAATCCAGAATGGTTCCAACCGGTTCGCAATATTAGCCATGCCGCTATGCAGCCTATTTATGAGCTGTCTTTATTACCGAGTTATGCTCAACATTGGGCAAGTGATAGCATGCAATCAAAAGAAACGCTGCGCCGCGAAAATGTACGATTAAAGTCGCAAGTGATTCACGCGCAAGCCAAGCTACAGCAGCAAGATTATATTTTGGCTCAAAACGCGCGCTTGCAAGGTATTTTATCAACCACTAAGCCTGAACAATTTGAGCTCAATTTGGCCCAAGTTATCGGTACCGATACCAGTCTGCTCAAGCAAATCGTCGTGCTTAATAAAGGCGCACAAGATGGGGTAGAAGTTGGGCAGACAGTCATTGATGAAGATGGTATTTTGGGACAAATTATTAATGTTTATCCTAATACCAGTCGTTTATTGCTGATTACTGACGAGCAACAGTCGGTTGCAGTGACTGTTAAGCGTACGGGCCAACGTGCTATTGTCACTGGTGAAGGTATACCGACGTCATTGCGTCTTAACTATGTGTTCAAAACCTCAGATGTGCGGGTCGGTGATGAGCTGATTTCCTCAGGTCTTGGGGGGCGTATTCCAGCAGGTTATCGAGTCGGTCGCATTACCTATATCAATGACACGCAAGCAGATAATTTTAGAACGATCAAAGTGTCGCCAGCGGCTAATTTTGTTGATAATTCTTACGTATTAATTTTACAAGATAAGACAGTAAGTGCGGATAGTGAGTTATCGTCATTAATGTCCACCGACAAGACCAGCACTGATACAACGAGTACTGATATTGTCACTATAGCGCCGCGCTTGCACTCAGCAGGATAACCACTGAGTCCTTATCCGTTACTGCTTATCCTACTCATCGCTAAATAAACGTTAAAGCAGTCGCCGCTACATACTCGTTAAGGTCAGCATTCATGGTGCATTCCAACTCTGAGCACTCAACTGGCTTGTTGCTGTTCGCAATTATCCTAAGTTTCGTGGTTTCTTCATCACTCAATGTCTATCCATTAAGTCCAAATATGGCCACCCTGCGCCCGATGGTGATGATTATGGTGCTGATCTTTTGGTTACTGTTTCAGCCGCGTTATGTTGGTATCTTTACCGCCTTTACTATAGGTCTTATTGCAGACTTACTAATGGACACGCGATTAGGGCATCAAGCCTTTGCCGCTGTAGTGGTCGCGTTGGTAACTAAAATAAGCAGCACTTATATTAAGCAATTGGACACCTCTGCGGCATGGCTAATAGCAACACTAGGATTATTAGTGTTTCAGCTGAACCTATGGATATTACAGCTGATCACCCAAAATACATTGGTAGCTCAGTCAGGGGCATCCTTAATAATGAGCATTATTAGCTGGCCTTTGGTGCTATTAATTTTACGCAAATTTATTTATTAGATGGTTCAGCAACCACTGCAATACCTATTGTAAGCACTACTTGAATAAAAATTACGGGCTATTTTATACTTTTTGAGTAGCTGGCTAACTGTCAAAGCGTCTGACATCGCAAACCCTATATAACGTAACAATACAAGAGAATAGCGATGGATATTATTTTGGCTTCTGGTTCACCGCGGCGTCGCGAGTTACTCACTAGTGCACAGCTGGATTTTAGTATCATGAGTGTTGACGCCGATGAAACCCCTCTCTATGGCGAGCTACCAAAAGATTATATCGAACGTATGGTCGCCAGCAAAGCTGCAGCGGCTATCGAACAGCTAAATACCAGTTCTAAAAGTGAAAGCACTGAATTATCTACATTTTCTACCTCGTTTAATAAGTCATTTATAATGCTAACTGCCGATACCATCGGTGTCTTACCGGATGGCCGAACGGTATTGACCAAACCAATAGATCGCCATCATGCCTACAGTATGTGGCAGGAAATGTCTGATAACACTCACCAAGTATGGACCGCCGTACAAGCGACGCTAATAACACCAATTGACGATTTTAATAACAGTGCGGGGCAGAATGCCACTGATCTTATTAATAGCTGGGATACTAATAGCCATGTTGCAGAAACCTTTAGAGCCCTATGGCAGCAGCAAATTATTGAGCGCACTGAAGTAACCTTTGTGCCATTAACAGTGGATATGATGACAGACTATTGGAACAGCGGTGAACCTGCTGATAAAGCGGGTGGTTATGGCATCCAAGGCTTAGCCGCCGCATGGGTCACTCGGATCAATGGTAGCTATACCAATGTGGTCGGGTTGCCTTTAGCGCAAACACTGGCCTTAATCAAAGAAGCGAGTGCCGTGGTTATAAGTTAGATAGTAACAATAGGGTAACTGCGCAGCTGCCTGCACATAATGACACGCTAGGGTAATGGGCAGGGTCGAGTCGCATTTGCTACACTGTAAGAATAGAAAACGATTAACTCCTAATAAGAAAGCTGAGCGATAAGAGAAGAGACCCTATGTCTGAAGAGCTGCTGATCAATATCAGTCCAATGGAATCCCGTGTCGCAGTTTTAGATAATGGTGTGCTGGGTGAAATTTATATTGAACGCCATCATAAGCTAGGCTTAGTTGGCAATATTTATTTGGGCACGGTAGTACGCGTCCTGCCAGGAATGCAAGCTGCCTTTGTCGATATTGGCCAATCACGGACGGCATTTTTGCATGTTAATGATATGCAGCGAGCGCCACGTCAACCAGTAGCGGCCACTAATAAATCTGAAGATAAGACTGATAAAAACGCCATTACTGACAACGATGAGAACAATGCTGCCATACCTGCTACTAATTTGGCAGTGACGCCGCCAGTGGTCAGCCCGCAAAGCACCACTATAGTACCCACCGCCAGCAAACTTCTGATTCAACATCGCCTGCACGAAAGCCAACGTATTTTAGTACAAGTGACCAAGGACCAGTTGGGCAGTAAAGGCGCACGTCTGACTACCAATGTTTCCTTACCTTCACGCTATCTGGTTTATTTGCCTTCTAGTGATCATATCGGTATTTCCCAACGTATTGATAGCGAAGAAGAGCGCACGCGTCTAAAGACCGAACTTACTAGCCTGATGCAAACGGTTAACCTGCAAGGTGGTCTTATCGCCCGCACTGCTGCTGAGCGTGTACCAGTAGATAAGTTAGAGGAAGATGTTTATTATTTATTGCAATTGTGGCGTACTATTCGCGCGCGCAAGCAGGAAATGAAACACAATCAAAGCTCAGAGTTAATCTATCAAGAGCTTTCCTTGCCGCTACGATCTATTCGCGACCTAGTACATGAGGGCACCGAAAAGGTCATTATCGATAACGCTCAGATATATGAGAAAGTCAGGACTTTTGCCAAAGAATTCGTACCTTTCGTTTATGATCGTATCGTTCACTATACCGCTGAGCAGGCGTTATTTGATGTGCACCGAGTTGAAGAAGACTTGCGGGATGCGCTAAAACGCCGCGTTGATCTGAAGTCTGGTGGCTATCTGATTATCGATCAAACTGAAGCCATGACTACCATTGATGTCAATACTGGCTCTTTCGTCGGTGGTCGCTCATTAGAAGATACCGTTTATAAGACTAATCTAGAGGCCACTCATGCTATAGCACGGCAGCTGCGCTTGCGCAATTTAGGCGGTATTATAATCCTAGATTTTATCGACATGCTTGAGCAGCAGCATAAAGACGATGTACTCGAGAGCTTACAGTCTCAGCTAACGCAAGACTATGCTAAAAGTAATATCACTCAAGTTAGTGAGTTGGGCTTGGTAGAAATGACTCGCAAACGTACTCGAGAGTCGCTAGGGCAGCAATTGTGCGAGCCGTGTTCAACCTGTCAAGGTCGCGGTTTTGTCAAAACGGCTGAGACTGTTTGCTTTGAGATTTTTCGCGAAATCATGCGCTGCGCCCGTACTTACAATTCACCCAAGAAGTTCACTGTGGTCGCGCATGCGGCGGTTATTGACCTACTATTGACTTCGGAAGCAGACACGGTAGCCGATCTTGAATATCTACTGGGGCGGGTGATCACTTTTGATGTAGAAAATCTTTATACTCAAGAACAATACGATATTGTCTTAGATTAAGGCACTACCTAATATTAAGTTATCTGTACTTACTGAGTTCATAAGTTAAAATTAATACTGTAAAGTAAATGTAGATCAATCAAGAATGGCTGAAATAAAATCGATAAGTTTTGTTGATAGATAGCCCCTAAAGTGCTCTGATATTACTCTTGCAATTAACAAAATACTCTGTATAATGTATACCACTGATTTATATGCGCGCGGCCAATTAAAAAGCTGGCGCCATGACAGCTAGAGCATCGTTTCTAGCACTATTTCATTATGCCCTTGCTGCTTTCCAATAAATGGGAGAGACGGCGGGGCTTTAAACTATTTTGCTTTTAGCACGCTACTGGTTCTGTTAAAGAACAGCTTCTGATTAAGAACAGCAGGCCGCTCGAAGTAAATATTTAACCAAACGGCTTTTGGTCATCCACTTGCAAAGCAAGAATGACGAAAGCACATATTAGGAGCTTGCTGGCATGGCTAACCAGAGAATCCGTATCCGTCTCAAGTCTTTTGATCATCGTCTGATTGATCAATCTGCACAAGAGATCGTTGATACTGCAAAGCGCACCGGTGCGCAAGTTTGTGGTCCTGTACCGTTGCCGACTCGTATTGAGCGTTTCAACGTTCTAACCTCGCCACACGTCAATAAAGATGCTCGTGACCAGTACGAAATCCGTACTCACAAGCGTATGGTTGATATTGTTCAGCCTACTGACAAAACTGTGGACGCGTTAATGAAGTTAGACTTAGCGGCGGGCGTAGACGTTCAGATTGCTTTGGGTTAATGCACATTAAACGCCCAATCCATTAATAGAAGATATAAAGAGGTTTAAAATGGCGATTGGTTTAGTCGGTAAAAAATGCGGCATGACCCGTGTCTTCACTGCAACAGGTGATTCTATCCCTGTGACAGTGGTTGAGATCGATGCAAACCGCATCACTCAAGTAAAAAATACTGATATAGATGGCTATCAAGCTATTCAAATTACCACAGGTACTCGTCGTGACAGCCGCGTAACAGCCGCACAAAAAGGTCACTTCGCAAAAGCTGGCGTTAAAGCCGGTCGTGGTGTTTGGGAATTTCGTGCTAATGACAGCGATCTTGAAGGTCGTGAAATTGGTGGTGAAATCCTAGCTGACCTATTTGAAGAAGGTCAGATGGTTGATGTCACAGGAAATAGTAAAGGTAAAGGCTTTCAAGGCGGCGTAAAGCGTCACAACTTTAGCATGCAAGATGCCACCCATGGTAACTCAGTATCTCACCGTGCCATTGGCTCAACTGGTCAAAACCAGTCACCAGGTAAGGTATTTAAAGGTAAGAAGATGCCAGGTCAAATGGGTAACAAGCGTGTTACAGTTCAAGGCCTAGAAGTGGTTTCGGTTGATGCCGAAAAAGGATTACTTGTCATCAAGGGTGCTATCCCAGGTGCCACCGGTGGCGATGTCATCGTACGTCCGTCAGTCAAAGCCTAAGCAAGGGGATTAACGTGGATTTAAAAACAGTTACAGGTGCGGCGGTTGAGCTTTCTGATACGGCTTTTGGTCGTGAATTCAACGAAGCATTAGTGCATCAAGTCGTCACCGCATATCTTGCTGGTGCTCGCCAAGGTACACGTGCACAGAAAACCCGTGCCGAAGTTTCTGGCGGTGGTATTAAGCCATGGCGTCAAAAAGGTACTGGTCGCGCTCGTGCAGGCTCTATTCGTAGCCCAATCTGGCGTGGTGGTGGTCGTACATTCGCCGCCAAACCACAAGATTGGTCACAGAAAGTCAACCGCAAAATGTATCGCGGTGCTATGCAGTGCATCCTAGCCGAATTAATACGTCAAGAGCGTTTAATTTTGGTTGAAGAGCTGAGCGTTTCTGGACCTAAGACCAAAGAGCTGATCGCAAAGTTAAATGAGTTAAATGCATCTCGTGCATTAATCGTCACCAAAGAAGTTGACGAAAACTTATATTTAGCAGCGCGCAATATTCCAAACGTCAATGTACTTGGTACAAACGAAGTGGATCCAGTGAGCTTGATCGCGTATGACAAAGTGATCATGACAGTCGAAGCTGCGAAACAATTTGAGGAAGCACTAGCATGAATAACGCAAGACTTTATCAGGTCTTAAGAGGGCCTGTATTCTCAGAAAAATCTCAAATGCTTGGTGACTCACTTGGCGTTCAGGTATTTAAAATTGATTCTAATGCTACCAAGCTTGAAGTCAAAAAAGCAGTTGAGCTAATGTTTGAAGGTGTTGAAGTTTTAAAAGTAAACACTTTGAATGTTAAAGGTAAGACAAAGCGTTTTGGTAAAAACATCGGCCGTCGTAATGACTACAAAAAAGCCTATGTCACCTTAAAAGCTGGTCACGATGTACAAATGGCTGATGCTGGTGAGGAAGTAGCTGCTACTACCTCTACTAGTGAAACAGCGAACAACGAATAAGGATAACACTCATGCCTATCGTAAAAGCGAAGCCAACATCACCAGGCCGCCGTTTTGTTGAAAAAGTGGTGCATCCACACCTTTATAAAGGTCGTCCGTTTGCAGCGCTTCTAGAATCAAAAAGCAAGTCAGGTGGTCGTAATAATAATGGCCGCATTACTACTCGTCATATTGGCGGTGGTCATAAACAACATTACCGTATTATTGACTTCAAACGTACCAAAGACAATATTCCAGCAACGGTAGAGCGTATTGAATACGATCCTAACCGTACTGCACATATTGCCTTGCTTAAGTATGCTGATGGTGAGCGTCGCTACATCATCGCTGCTAAAAAACAAGCCGTTGGTGATACCGTGCTATCAGGTGAAACGTCTCCAATTCGCCCAGGTAACTGTCTACCGCTTAAAAATATCCCATTGGGTACTGTGATCCATAATATCGAGCTTAAAATCGGTAAAGGCGCACAGATGGCTCGCGCAGCGGGAACAAGCGTTCAGTTACTAGGTCGTGACGGTGTTTATGCGATTCTTCGCCTGCGTTCAGGTGAGACTCGTCGTGTACACGTTAACTGCCGTGCCGTTATTGGTGAAGTCTCTAATACTGAAAACAACTTGAAATCACTTGGTAAAGCGGGTGCTTCACGTTGGCGTGGTATTCGTCCTTCCGTTCGCGGTGTGGCGATGAACCCTGTTGATCACCCACATGGTGGTGGTGAAGGTCGTAATAAAGGTCGCCATCCAACCAGCCCTTGGGGTCAGAAGTCTAAAGGACTTAAAACGCGTCATAATAAGCGTACTGACAGTATGATCATCCGTCGCGCCAAGAAGAAATAAAGGAAGAATTTCATGCCTCGTTCATTGAAAAAAGGTCCATTCATAGACGCGCACTTGTTTGCCAAAGTTGAGACTGCATTAGAAACCAACTCACGCAAACCCATTAAAACTTGGTCGCGCCGTTCTATGATTCTGCCACAAATGGTTGGCCTAACCTTGTCTGTTCACAACGGCCGTACTCATGTACCGGTTATCGTGAGCGAACAGATGGTTGGTCATAAACTAGGTGAATTTGCCCCGACTCGTACGTATCGTGGTCATGGCATTGACAGAAAAGCTAAGAAATAAGGTGCTTACCATGGAAGTAACTGCAAAATTACGCGGTGCCGCCATATCGGCACAAAAAGTTAGACTCGTTGCTGATGAAGTTCGTGGCAAATCTATTGAACGTGCTTTGGATATCCTGACGTATAGCAATAAAAAAGGTGCTGTGTTTGTTAAGAAATGTCTTAACTCAGCCATCGCCAATGCCGAACATAATCACGGCTTAGATATTGACGACCTGAAAGTCGGCACTATCTACGTTGATGAAGGCATTACGCTAAAGCGTATCCTACCACGTGCTAAAGGTCGCGCTGATCGTATCAGCAAGCGTACCTGTCACATCACTATAAAGGTAGGAGAATAAGTCATGGGTCAAAAAGTACATCCAATCGGAATACGTCTTGGTGTTGTCAAAAAGCATAACGCAAACTGGTATGCTAGCCCTAAACAATACTCAGAATACCTAATCAACGACATACAAGTTCGTGAATATCTACGCAAAAAACTAGATAACGCTATGATTAGTAATATTATGATCGAGCGTCCTACTGGTGCTGCTAAGATTACCATCGCCACTGCGCGTCCTGGTATTGTTATCGGTAAAAAAGGCGAAGATATCGAAAGACTTCAAAAAGAATTGACCAAAATTATGGGCGTACCTGCTCAGGTCAACATTGAAGAAATCACGTCACCTGATCTCGATGCGCGTCTGGTAGCAGATGGTATTGGTAGCCAGCTTGAGCGTCGTGTTATGTTTCGTCGTGCGATGAAGCGCGCCGTACAGAACAGCATGCGTTCTGGTGCTAAAGGTATTAAAGTTGAGCTGTCTGGCCGTCTTGGCGGTGCTGAGATTGCTCGTACTGAATGGTACCGTGAAGGTCGTGTGCCACTGCATACGCTACGTGCTGATATTGACTATTCGTCAGTACGTGCGGAAACTACTTACGGCACCATCGGTGTAAAAGTTTGGATCTTCCGTGGCGAAATCCTTGACGGCATGAATAGCGTATATAATCCCGTCAAAGAAGAGCAGACTCGTGCGCCAAAACGCCGTGGTCGTGGTGGAAACCGTCGAAACACAGACAGAGGTTAAACTATGTTACAGCCAAAACGTACCAAGTTTCGTAAAATGCACAAAGGTCGTAACACTGGGCTAGCTCATCGTGGAAGCACCGTTGCATTCGGACAAATTGGTCTAAAATCTTTGACTCGCGGTCGTATGACTGCCCGTCAAATTGAAGCGGCACGTCGTACCATTACTCGTAAAGTTAAGCGTGGTGGTAAGATTTGGATTCGTGTATTCCCAGACAAACCTATTACCAAAAAGCCTTTAGAAGTACGTATGGGTAAAGGTAAAGGTCCTGTAGAATATTGGGTATGCGAAGTCAAGCCTGGTAAAGTATTATATGAAATTGAAGGGGTTTCAGAAGAACTTGCTCGTGAAGCGTTAACGCTTGCTGCAGCAAAGCTGCCCTTTAAAACTACCATTGTTAAGCGGACGATAATGTAATGAAGATCAGTGAATTACGTGATAAATCATTAGAAGACCTGACTCAGTTACTTGATGAAAAGCAACTTGATGCTTTCCGTATTCGTATGGCTAAAGCAACCGGTCAGTTGGGGAATACCCATGAAGTTCGTGGCAATCGTCGTACGATTGCTCAGCTTCAGACTTTGATTAACGAGAAACAGCGAGGCGACTCATGAGTGATAACAATCAAGCAACCGCAAATGCTAGCGTCCTAACAGGACGAGTTGTCAGCGATAAGATGGACAAGTCCATCACGGTTTTGATTGAGCGTCTGGTTCGTCATCCTTTGTATGGCAAGCAGCTTCGTCGTTCGACTAAAATCAAAGCCCATGATGAGAACAACGTTTGCCAACAAGGCGACCTTGTCCAAATCAAAGAAACGCGTCCAATCTCAAAAACTAAGTCGTGGACTTTAGTAAATGTGGTTGAAAAAGTAGAGAAAATCTAAGTAAATTGCATTATTAACCAGAAGCTGTTAAAATGTCCGCCTTTTTAAGGATGCTGATTGCGCCGAGCGTATATCACTCATATTAAGAGTAATGCGGTCATTTACATTAAATGCCGTCTACTCATACTGTGCTAGCGGCAGCAACTGGTTTTTATTGCTCATACGTGCGGAGTAACGCTATGATTCAGGTTGAGTCAATGCTGGAAGTTGCAGATAATAGCGGTGCAAGACGAGTTCAGTGCATTAAAGTACTGGGTGGCTCTCATCGTCGTTATGCATCAGTCGGCGATATCATCAAAGTAACGGTTAAAGAAGCCATTCCTCGCGGTCGTGTTAAAAAAGGCGATGTGATGAATGCGGTAGTTGTACGTACCAAAAAAGGCGTTCGTCGCCCCGATGGTTCTGTGCTACGTTTTGACGACAATGCTGCGGTATTGTTGAATCAAAACAAAGCGCCGATTGCAACTCGTATTTTTGGACCGGTAACTCGTGAACTACGTGGTGATCAGTTTATGAAAATTGTATCCCTAGCACCAGAAGTATTGTGAGGTAACCCATGGCTAAATTACGAAAAGGCGATACAGTTATTGTTATTGCTGGTAAAGACAAAGGCAAACAAGGTACTGTACAAGCTGTAAAAAACGATCGTATTAAAGTTGAAGGCATTAATATTGTCACTAAACATCAGAAGCCAAATCAGGCAACTGGCGTTGAAGGCGGTATCATTAAGCAAGAAGCTTTTCTGCATCTCTCAAATGTCGCAATTTTAAATGCGCAAACCCAAAAAGCAGACCGTATTACTTACCAATTTAACGAAGACGGCAAAAAACAGCGCGTTTATCGTTCAAATGGTGAAGTCGTGGCGACTGCGTAAGACACTAAGGGTGTAATGGTAATGGCAAGATTAAAAGCTTTATATAACAATGAACTAAAGCAGCAGATCAAAGAAGATCTTGGTTTAGCTAACGTGATGCAAGTGCCTAAAATCACTAAAATCACACTTAATATGGGTGTAGGCGGCGCGTCTCAAGACAAGAAATTGCTTGAAGGTGCAGTAGCTGATATGACGGCGATTGCTGGTCAAAAACCTGTAGTCACCAAAGCGCGTAAATCAATCGCTGGCTTCAAAATTCGTGAAGAATGGCCAATTGGTTGTAAAGTAACGCTACGCGGTGAGCAAATGTACGAATTTTTAGATCGTCTCATTGCCGTTGCAATTCCTCGTGTTCGTGACTTCCGCGGTTTTTCACCTAAAGCTTTCGATGGTCGTGGTAACTACTCATTGGGTATCAAAGAACAAATCGTATTCCCAGAAGTAGACTTTGACAAGATTGATCGTATCCGTGGCATGGATGTGACAATTACCACGTCAGCTGCTACTGATGATGAAGGTCGTGCGCTGCTTAAAGCATTCGGCTTCCCATTTAAATAAGGTAAAGACGTTATGGCAAAGAAGAGCATGATCAACCGCGAATTAAAGCGCGAAAAAATGGTTGCTAAGTACGCTGATAAGCGTATCAAGCTAAAAGAGACTATCGGTGATATCAACGCAAGTGATGAACAGCGTATGGAAGCAATGCTAGAGCTACAAGCTCTACCACGTAATTCATCGCCAGTACGTCTGCGTAATCGTTGTGCTATCACAGGTCGTCCTCATGGCTACTTCCGTAAGTTTGGCTTATCACGCAATATGCTGCGTGAGCGAGTCATGCAAGGCGATGTGCCTGGTGTTCGTAAAGCAAGCTGGTAAGGAGTAACTACATGAGTATGCAAGATACCGTTGGGGATATGCTAACCCGTATTCGTAACGCCCAAATGGCTAATAAAGTATCCGTAGCCATGCCAAGTTCAAAACTACGTAAATCAATCGCTGACCTATTAGTTAGTGAAGGTTATGTGGCTAATGCTGTTGTTACTGCAGAAGATAACAACAAAGCAACTCTATCTATCGAACTAAAATACTTCGAAGGCAAAGCTGTCATCGAAACTATTCAGCGCTTTAGCCGTCCTGGTTTACGCCAGCATCGTGGTAAAGACGCTATCCCTACTGTTAAGCAAGGTATGGGTGTTGCTATCGTATCTACTAGCCAAGGTATCATGAGTGATCGTGCTGCCCGCGCTGCTGGTATCGGTGGTGAAGTTGTCGCATTTGTAGCGTAAGCTACCCGACGATGAAGTCTATTTGCATCTCGTTAGAACTATATTAATCTTATGATAATGCATTATAAGGTTGATATAAAATCAGCCTCATTAATTATTTAAAATTGATAGGTGTCTAACGGGGTCAATTATGCTAAGCTAACACGCTTTTTAGCCTGTTAGTTTTTTCGCTATTATTTATTGCTAACAGAAGCTGTTAATTTTTTTAAGGAATATTCCTATGTCTCGTGTGGCTAAAGCCCCAGTGACGCTGCCAAACGGCGTAAGCGTCACTCTGAACGATCGGCAGGTCGAAGTGAAAGGCAAGAACGGCAATTTGTCTTTACGCCTGCATGAATTGGTCGAGCTGAAACAGGAAGATGATGTTGTTACTCTCTCACCTACAGTCGATTCAAAAGAAGCCATGATGCATACTGGCACCATCCGCGCCCTACTTAACAACTATGTTATAGGCGTGAACGAAGGCTTTGTAAAACGCCTTCAATTGATCGGTGTTGGTTATCGCGCGCAAGCTACTGGCAATAAAGTAACCCTAAACGTTGGTTACTCGCATCCAGTAGAATATACGTTACCTGAAGGTGTGTCAGCTGAAACCCCAACGCAAACTGAAATTGTTTTAAAATCAAACAATAAGCAGCAGCTTGGTCAAGCAGCGGCTAAAATCCGTGGTTTCCGTCCACCAGAGCCTTATAAAGGCAAAGGTATTCGTTATAGCGACGAACATGTGGTTCGTAAAGAAGCTAAGAAAAAATAAGGTGAGATGAAATGTTTGATAAAAAAGCAGCTCGTCTGCGTCGATCTAAAAAAACCCGTGCGCATATTCGCTTCTTAGGTGTTCATCGCCTAACAGTTAATCGCACACCAAAGCATATCTATGCCCAGATTATCTCTCCGAACGGTGGTGAAGTGATCGCTCAGGCATCTACCTTAGACGGCAGCTTGCGCTCAGGCGCGACTGGTAACGTTGATGCAGCGACGTCTGTAGGCCAAATGATCGCAGAACGCGCAAAAGCAGCTGGTATTACTAAAGTTGCCTTTGACCGTAGTGGTTTTAAATATCATGGTCGAGTTAAAGCTTTAGCTGAAGCCGCTCGTGAAAATGGATTGGAGTTTTAATCATGGCTAGAAATGATAAAAATGATAAAAATGAACAAACAGACGGTTTAGTAGAGCGTTTGGTTACTGTTGACCGCGTTGCAAAAGTGGTCAAAGGTGGTCGCATTTTCTCTTTCACTGCTTTGACAGTAGTGGGCGACGGCAATGGCCGTGTTGGTTTTGGTCGCGGTAAAGCACGTGAAGTGCCAGCTGCTATTCAAAAAGCACTAGAAGCTGCCAAACGTAATATGATTACCGTTGAGCTAAATGATGCAACCTTGTATCATCCGATCAAAGCACGTCACGGTGCTAGTAAAGTCTATATGCAACCTGCATCTGAAGGTACTGGCGTAATCGCTGGTGGCGCAATGCGTGCGGTATTAGAAGTTGCTGGTGTCAAAGATGTTTTGACTAAATGTTATGGTTCTACCAATACTGCTAACGTTGTACGTGCAACGTTTAATGGTTTACGTGATATGTCAACTCCAGAAAAGATGGCAGCTAAACGTGGTAAATCTGTAGACGAAATTTTGGGCTAACTTAGACTAGGCGAGTTACGATGAAAACAATGAAAGTCACTCAATTAAAATCAGGTGCCCATCGCCTCAAGAGCCACAAAGCGAGCTTGAAAGGATTGGGTTTACGCCGTATTAATCATACTGTTGAAGTTGAAGATACTCCTTCAAACCGTGGTATGGTCAATCGCGTTAACTACATGGTAAAAGTGGAGGAAGCGTAATGGGACTTAGATTAAATGAATTATCACCAGGTGTTGGCGCGAAAAAAACCGCCCAACGTCGTGGTCGTGGTATCGGCTCAGGCCTTGGTAAAACTGGTGGCCGTGGTGTAAAAGGTCAGAAGTCACGTTCAGGTTCTGGTATTCGCAGAGGGTTTGAAGGTGGTCAAATGCCATTATTCCGCCGTCTACCTAAATTTGGCTTTACCAGTAAAATGGCAATGACGACTGCAGAAGTCCGTTTGTCTGAACTGAATAAAGTTGAAGGCGATATCGTTAACGTTATTACTCTTAAAGCGGCTAACCTTATTCGTCACGATATGAAACGTGCCCGTATTATCTTGTCAGGTGACGTCACTAAAGCTTATACCTTCCAAGGTGTAAAAGTGACTAAAGGTGCCAAGCAAGCAATCGAAGCTGCTGGTGGTAGCATCGAGGAGTAGCAACGTGTCAAAACAATCAATGTCATCATCTGGTATACCGCTCAATCCTTTTGCGTTTATACGTAAGTATGACGAGCTATGGACGCGTTTACTGTTCTTAATTGGCGCATTGATTGTTTATCGTTTAGGGTCGCACATTCCAGTACCCGGTATTAATCCAGTCAATTTGGCAGACCTGTTCTCTCGCAATGAAAACACCATCTTGAGCATGTTTAATATGTTCTCAGGTGGTGCGCTTGAGCGGATGTCTATCATGGCGCTTGGCATCATGCCGTATATTTCAGCGTCGATTATTGTACAGATGATGTCAGCGGTACTGCCGTCGCTTGAAGCCCTCAAAAAAGAGGGTGAAGCAGGTCGACGTAAGCTTAACAAGTATACCCGACAAGGGACACTTGCTTTAGCGTTGGTACAGTCATTAGGAATGTGCGCTGGCCTTATTAGCCAGAATCTAACTCTGTCGTCCGGACTTACCTTTTATATCCCAGCGGTTACTTCTTTAGTAGCTGGCGCTATGTTCTTAATGTGGCTTGGTGAGCAGATTACAGAACGCGGTGTGGGTAATGGTATTTCAATGCTAATCTTTGCTAGTATTGTTGCCGGTACGCCAGGTATGATTTCGCAATCTATCGAACAGGTCAATCAAGGGCAGATGAACTTGATTGTACTCTTTATCTTTGTAGTGCTCGGAGTCGCGGTCACCGCGGGTATCGTTTATATTGAACGTGCTCAACGTCGTGTGCCGGTAAACTATGCGCAAAAGCAACAACAAGGTCGTAAAATTTATGCTCAGCAGCAATCACATTTGCCACTGAAGCTTAATATGGCAGGGGTTATCCCTGCTATTTTTGCCAGCTCATTGTTGTTATTTCCAGCAAGTTTAGGGCAATGGGTTGGTCAATCAACCGATCCCACCTTTGTGCAAAAGATACTACAAAATATGGCTTTGGTATTGTCTCCTGGACAGCCGCTATATCTAGTCCTGTTTGGTGCGATGATTATTTTCTTCTGCTACTTTTATACAGCATTGGTCTTTAGTCCGCGCGAAGTTGCCGAAAACCTTAAACGTAGTGGTGCGTATATTCCAGGTATTCGTCCTGGACAACAAACTCAACGATATCTCGATCATGTATTAAATCGACTGACCTTTATTGGCGCGATGTATATGACGGTTATTTGTTTAATGCCGATGGTCGTCCAGTCGTCATTTGGTGTACCGTTTCAACTCGGTGGTACATCATTACTGATTATGGTGGTTGTGGTAATGGACTTCATCTCGCAGATCCAAGCGCATTTGATGACCCATCAATATCATGATCAGACGTTAATTCAGTCGCCCACGCAACCTTAAATACTTTGTATTAAGTAAGCGGTGCGATATTTCAAGGAGCATGCGATGAAAGTCCAAGCATCAGTTAAGAAGATTTGTGGTAGCTGTAAAGTTGTACGCCGTAAAGGCCGTGTGCATATTATTTGCACAGCAGAACCACGCCACAAACAACGTCAAGGTTAATCAAATAAGTAGAATACGGCATTGTGCCTATGCTACCAATTGAATTAACACTTGAAAAATAACGGCGGATGCGATATCATCCGCCACTTGCCGTAGTTTGTACCGATATCTTTTATAGCTTGACGCTATTTGGCCAGTCTGCCTAGCAGATTAGTGCGATAGTGATAACTGTGAAAGGCTAGGTATCAACAGCAATAAATCTGAAAAGCAATGCGCTATTTATAATGAATAATGCTTGTTTTTCTTTAATGGGGAGAAATCGATGGCTCGTATTGCCGGCGTCAACATTCCGGATAATAAGCATGCTGTTATTTCGCTAACTTACATTTTTGGTGTAGGTCGTACCACTGCTAAGAAAATTTTAGAAGCAGTTGGCATTGCACCGACCACTAAAATCAGTCAGTTAGATGATTCACAGTTAGACGCTATCCGTGCACAGATTACAAATTTTACGACTGAAGGTGATCTTCGTCGCGAAGTATCAATGAATATCAAGCGTTTGGTTGATCTAGGCTGCTACCGTGGTATTCGTCATCGTCGTAACTTGCCTGTAAATGGCCAACGTACGAAAACGAATGCGCGTACTCGTAAGGGTCCACGTAGAGCAATTAAAAGATAATTAACTTAGGAAGCTAAAAGATGGCAAAAGACACTCGTAGTCGCAAGAAAGTGGCTCGTCGTTCAGTATCGGAGGGCGTCGCCCATATCCATGCGTCTTTTAATAACACCATTGTTACGATTACCGATCGTCAAGGTAATGCATTGGCTTGGGCCACTTCAGGTGGACAAGGCTTCCGTGGTTCACGTAAATCTACACCATTTGCAGCTCAGGTTGCAGCTGAAGTCGCTGGTAAAGCGGCTCAAGAATATGGTGTTAAGAATATCGATGTTTTGGTCAAAGGACCAGGACCGGGTCGTGAGTCTGCGGTAAGAGCACTAGGTGCATTGGGTTATAAAGTTAACAGTATTTCTGATGTAACCCCAATCCCACACAATGGTTGCCGTGCGCCGAAAAAGCGCCGCGTCTAATATTAAAGACGAAGCTTTTTATTAAAAAAGCTTACAGGAGACATGAATATGGCCCGCTATATTGGACCAAAACTTAAATTATCACGTCGTGAAGGGACAGACTTAGGTCTTAAGTCTGGCGTTAAACCTTACGATGTGAAAACGAAAAAAGCTGGCCGTCCGCCTGGTCAACACGGCGTCAGCCGTAATAAAACCTCGGAATATGCATTACAGTTACGTGAAAAACAAAAAGTTAAACGTATCTATGGTGTGTTAGAGCGTCAGTTTGCAAACTATTATAAAGAAGCGGCTCGTAAGCGCGGTGCTACTGGTGAAAACTTGTTAGCCATGCTAGAAAGTCGTCTAGATAATGTGGTTTATCGCATGGGCTTTGGCTCAACTCGCGCCGAAGCACGTCAGCTAGTCAGCCATCGCACAGTGATGGTAAAAAAAGCCGGTCGTGATGAGTTTGTTCGTGTGAACATTCCTTCAATTCAGCTGCAAGATGGTGATGTCATCGCTATCCAAGAGAAATCTCGCGAACAATTGCGTATTAAAAACGCGATTGAACTGGCTACCCAACGTGGTATCCCAGAATGGCTAGATGTTGATCACAGCAAATTACAAGGCACGTTCAAAAAAGCGCCTGATCGTATTGATCTACCTGCTGAAATCAACGAAAGCTTGATCGTTGAGCTATACTCTAAATAACTGACGTTGCGACTGATGTTAATACTGACATCAATGAATGTTGATGTCAGTAAATAATTCCAGTAAACATAAGTAACGTTAATTAAACCAGTTAAATAAATCGAGGTGACATCATGATGCTAAATGCAACTGAGTTTCTAACGCCGAATGCCATTAACGTGGACACGGTTAATGAAACGATTGCGAAAGTCACGCTCGAACCGTTAGAACGCGGCTTTGGGCATACCCTAGGGAATGCCTTACGTCGTATCTTGTTATCTTCATTACCTGGCGCTGCTGTCATTGAAGCTGAGATTGATGGTGTTGACCATGAATACTCAACGCTTGAAGGCTTGCAAGAAGACGTACTTGACCTGCTTTTGAACTTAAAAGGCTTGGCCATTACTCTTCATGACCAAAATGAAGTATTTTTGACCTTGGATAAACAAGGTCCAGGCACCATTACTGCTGCAGATATTGCCCTGCCGCATAATGTCGATATTATCAATCCAGAATTGGTATTGGGTACATTAAGCGACCGTGGTCATCTTAAGATGCGTCTGCGCGTAGTCATGGGTCGTGGATATGAGCCAGCAAATCAGCGCCGTGAAGATGGCGATACCAAAGCAATTGGTCGTTTAAAGCTTGATGCAAGCTTTAGCCCAGTGCTGCGAGTCGCTTATCAGGTTGAGAACGCACGTGTAGAACAACGTACCGATCTTGACCGTCTTATCGTCGAGCTTGAAACTAATGGCACTATTGATCCAGAAGAAGCAATTCGTAAAGCAGCAACTATCTTGCAACAACAGATTTCTATCTTTGTTGACTTAGAAGCTGAAGAAGCGCCTGAGCCTGTGAAAGAAAAAGAAGAGGTTGATCCAGTGCTATTACGCCCTGTGGACGACCTTGAACTAACGGTTCGCTCAGCCAACTGCTTGAAAGCTGAAAACATTTACTATATCGGTGATTTGGTCCAGCGTTCAGAGACTGAACTACTTAAAACCCCAAATCTTGGTAAGAAATCATTAACGGAAATCAAAGACGTACTAGCGTCTAAAGATTTAGAGCTCGGTATGCGCCTAGATAACTGGCCACCCGCTGACTTACGTGTTGATGATCGTTTCTCTTATCGTAGCCGTTAAACTTTAAGGATATTTGACCATGCGCCATCGTAAGAGTGGAGTCAAGCTGGGTCGTACCGGCAGTCATCGCAAAGCAATGTTCCAGAACATGACCAACTCGTTATTTGAGCATGAACTGATTAAAACAACATTACCAAAAGCTAAAGAATTACGCCGCGTTGCTGAGCCATTAATCACTATGGCAAAAGACGATAGCGTCGCTAATCGTCGTCTAGCATTCAGCCGTATGCGTAGCAAAGCTATGGTAGGCAAACTATTTGGCACGTTAGGTCCTCGTTACCAAACGCGTCCAGGTGGTTATCTGCGTATCGTAAAATGCGGTAATCGTGATGGTGACAATGCACCAATGGCCTATGTAGAATTAGTTGATCGCGACTAAATCTATACGCTATCTGTATATTTTATAAAAAAGCCCCAATAATATGGGGCTTTTTTTTGCGTTGATATTTTTAAATGTTTATTAGCGCTTATTTATTTCTTATAACCACCGCTTATTCATAATAATAGCGAGCTGACGTCGGCGGCACCTTGTCTAATGATTTCAGGTTGGCCGCTGGTCATATCTACGATGGTAGTGAGCTTAGTCGTTTTTATACCAGCGTTGATTAGGCCGTCTATCTGATTGCCTAATAAGTCCTCGATATCGAAAGGATCATCCAAAACATGGTCATGGGTAGGTAATATTAATGAACTGGTCAAGATGGGCTCACCCATTGCTGTTAGCAATGCTTGAGCGATAGGATTGCTAGGAACACGAATACCAATTGTTTTTTTCTTAGCATGCGCCAGTTTTTTAGGTACATCTTTAGTGGCGTTTAAAATAAAAGTAATCGGCGCTGGCGTATGAGCCTTAAGTTGCTTAAATTGCACATTATCTACTGCCGCATAAGTGGCAATCTCACTTAAATCACGGCACAGTAGAGTAAATTGATGCTTATCGTCGAGCTCGCGAATTTGCTTAAGCTTATCAAGTGCATCTTTAGCCCCTAGTCGGCAACCAAAAGCATAGCTGGTATCAGTAGGGTAGATCAGCAATTGATCAGCGCGTAGTAAGTCAGCAGCTTGCTCAATCAGGCGTGGTTGTGGGTTGTCAGGATGAATATAGAATATTTGCATGAGAGCTCCTATTTAATAATATTACAGGTCTTATAGTTTTGGCTTTGTGTCGTTATGATTATTAATATGCTGATTAATTGGACGTCACTATTGATTCGGTGCGTCTGATGTAAGTATGTATTGTCTTCTCTTACGTTTAGACAAATTATATCAGTTACATCATTAGTATAGTACCAAAGCAAATATGGATTATAGAGGTAAGGCGTTACCAGTTGTAGGTACTTGTTTAACAGCTTGTTTGATAGCATGTCTGGTAGGTAGCGGGCAAATAAAACAGCTGATATCTAATACAATAGATAACGCAAAGCGCGGTTAGTAATTTAAGCTATTTGATAATACAGATCGTTAATAATGCTCGCAGTAATGTTTTCGCATCACGAGGTAGGTTTTTTGGTGCGGCAAGATATTGGGCAGCCTGTCGATAAACATCAGCAGTAAAGGTGCTAGCGCTAGTATCAAAATCGGCAAACAGGTTGTCTTGTGAGACTTGAAAAGGCCGTCTACAGGCAAGAGTAAATAAACACTCTAAGGCCTGGGGCTTTATTTCTAGGCACTCAAATGCGTGCTGTTGTGCTGCTGAGCGTCCATCTGGTGCATACCAATAGCCAAAGTCTGGCAGTTGCCTACGCCTTTCGCCGGCAATACACCAGTGACTAACTTCATGCAAAGCACTAGCAAAAAAACCATGAGCAAATTCAATACGCGCAGGATTGGTGTTATCAGCAGGAATATACTCAGGCTCACTACCACTGCGAACTAATTTTACTTGTTGGCTAGCAAACAGCCTATCAAACAGGGTCATTAAGCTGCTAGTAGCTAACTGTTCGTCATAGCTATTTAGAATACCCGTATCATCACTAACACTAGTACCAATACTAGCATCACTATTTTCTTTTCTATCGAGCGCCTCAATATTGCACAGCGATTGCCGTGCCAGATAGCTCAAATGCTCATCTATGTGAGTTTGTATTGGGCCATTAGCGTCTGCTATCTCATTTTCTAACGCTACCAAATGTTGCAATAAGACCTCGGCGTCAACAGTGTTTAACAAGGTGGAAAAATCAGGATTGGCGGTGTGAGAGATCATAAGTAAATAATTAGCCGAATGAAGGGTCAGATAGTAAAAAACGTATTTTCGACCTTGCCCGCTAAGCTATTATCGCGTCAAATGTCAAAAATCGTAACATACTAGCGCTAGCGTCGTCTTGAGCTTTCGGTTAGTATGGCAGGCAATATTATACACCGTTTTTGACTAATGAGGCCGCGCATGTCAAGTACTCCAGCGAACAAACCATCAGCAGTTCACACCGGTGCTACTCAAGCGTCTATCTTAGTAGATATGCCTGAACATATTTCTTTAGATAAGTGGGCTGATAGCGGTTTTGAGTGGCAAGGCGAAGTAGTGCCGACGACTTTTTCGCGTCTGGCTGCGCAATTAACCACAGAGCACGAGCAACCAAAATTACAAATAGACGCTAAGTTATATCGTCGTAATAATGTTTTGCACCTTGCTTTTAAAACGACTGGTGAGGTATGGCTAAACTGTCAACGCTGTTTGCAACCGGTGGCAATTGATATCACAGATGATTGTGATATTGCGTTATTAGATGATGAAAGCCAAGTACGTATAGTAAATGAGGAACAAGACTACTTGTTATTAAATGAGGTGATTAGCGATCAGACACCTGAGCGTTTATTGCTACTTAAGAATTTAGTTGAAGATGAAATACTGCTCAAAATTCCAATGGCAGCAAAGCATGATGACTGTGAGATGGCTGTTGAGCAAGTGGGAGATATACCTGAAGAGGAAACAGAAAACCCCTTTGCAGCACTGGCTGCATTAAAAGGTAAACTATAAGCCAAACCCTTAATCACCGCGCTTAATTATCTTGCATTAACCTAGCTGTCTCGCCTTTTAGTATTTTTATACATAACAGCGCAAGGCAGGGCTTTATTAATCGGTTAAACATGCGTATAATATCCCGTTTATTGCTTTCTAGCAACGTGCCGTTGGTAGACAGAAACTAACTGAGCGAATTATCCATAGATTTTAGACTTAGTTAGCCTCTCAATGCACGTGGCAAACCCTTTATTAATGATGCTTAAGACTTAGGTTGTTGTGATTACATAGCCTCTGTCAGTATCGATTAAAGCTGAATTTCAAGCTTATCCCTTTAAGTATAGGAGCTATATCATGGCCGTTCAAAAAAGCCGCAAAAGCCGTTCACGTCGTGACATGCGCCGTTCACATCACCGTATGACTGTCGCTGAACTCAGCGTAGATGCCACCACTGGTGAAAAACATCAGCGTCATCATATGACCAAAGATGGTTTCTATCGTGGTCGTCAGCTGTTCAAAGTCAGTCAAGACGCTTAAGTTATTGGCTATATAATAGTTGATGCAAGAATACAATAGCGGCCGTAGTAGCTACGATATTCAAGTACAACTATTATTAAGCAATAAACATTGAGCTAATAAAAGCCAAGTTATTTCGCCATCAACTATTAGGTGGCTGGATAACTTGGCTTTTTGTTATGCGTTATCTGCTGAACATTTTGTTTACGATGCATGGCAATTATATACAGCGTGCCATAGCCACAAAACTTAGTTACAGCAGAAGTAGCGCTTTGTTACCCAAGGTCAGCCTGCTCAGTAGCTATGATAATAGTATTCAGCAGTGTATAGTTTGCTAACAATCAGCTATGATTGATGGTTCGTTAAAACATTATTTTAGAATAAATTCCCCAAATAGCCTCTAATTTAGAATACCATCCTTATTTATTTTAGGGATATTTCCAATTATATAAGGAATATTGTCTATGGCATCCGCACCAGATATGACAAAAAAACAGCCCTCTCGTATTGCAGTCATTTTTCCTGGACAGGGCTCGCAAGTAGTTGGTATGACTACCGATCTGGCTGAATTTTATCCTCAAATTCACGACACCTTTACTGAAGCTAGTGCCGCTCTGGGCGAAGACTTGTGGGCAATCTGTCAAGATGAAAACCGACTCAACCAAACTCAGTATACTCAGCCGGCATTATTGACGGCCAGCATCGCAATTTGGCGTGTTTTGCAAACTAAAATGGACAAAGCGCCTTGTTATCTAGCCGGTCACTCTTTGGGCGAATATAGCGCTCTTTGTGCCGCTGGTGTGATTCCTTTTGCCGATGCGGTAAGACTGGTACATAAGCGTGGCCAATTGATGAAACAGGCAGTCGAAGGTATTGATACGGCTATGGCAGCGGTATTAGGACTAGAAGATCATCGAGTCGAAACCCTATGCGAACAGGCAACTGAGCATGTCGATGGTGCCATCGTCGGAGCGGCGAATTTTAATAGTCCAGGACAGGTGGTGGTATCGGGTAACGCTGCTGGTGTTAACGCGGTAATCGATAAAGTGCAGAACACTGGCAAAAAAGCCATTGCTCTAAAAGTTAGCGTGCCGTCACATTGTGCGTTGATGCAGCCGGCGAGCAGAGCGTTAGCTGAAGCCTTAGCAGCAATACCATTTAACCAAGCCAATATTCCAGTTATTCAAAATCGCAATGCTCGAGTTGAGACCAGTGCTCAAGGTATCAAGCAAGCCCTAACTGAGCAGCTCAGTGAGCCGGTGTTATGGTCACAGACCATGCAGGAGTTAGCGGACAAACAAATTAATGTCTTAATTGAATGTGGTAGTGGCAACGTATTGAGCAATTTAGCCAAACGTCAAGCGCAGCCTATTGCCAGTTATCCGGTAGACAAGCCTGTTCGCCTAGATAAACTTATGGAGATTTTAGTATGAGCCGAACGATTACTTTAGTTACCGGTGCAAGCCGTGGTATTGGTAAAGCGGTTGCCAAACGCTTTGCTAAAGAAGGACATTTTGTTATTGGTACTGCAACCACAGAAAAAGGTGCCGCACTTATTGACACTTATTTGCATGATTCAGGTGGCATTGGACGAGTGTTAGATGTCCGTGATAGTGCGCAGATCGATAAGTTGTTCGAAGAGATTGAAAGTGTGTATGGTGCGGTACAAGTACTAGTGAACAATGCCGGTATCACTCAAGATGGCTTGTTGATGCGCATGAAAGATGATGACTGGGACAATGTGGTTGATACTAACCTGTCATCAGTGTACCGAATGAGCAAACGCGCTGTTCGAGGTATGATGAAAGCGCGCCGTGGCCGTATTATCAATATCAGCTCTGTCGTTGCGCAGATGGGTAACGCTGGACAATCTAACTACGCCGCTACCAAAGCTGGGGTCGAAGGTTTCAGTCGTACGCTTGCGCGTGAAATTGGTTCACGGCAAGTAACCATCAACTGTGTTGCTCCAGGCTTAATCGAAACGGATATGACTGACGAGCTCGACGAGCGCCTGCTCAATTCTATGTTGGATGCTGTACCGATTAGCCGTCTTGGCCAGCCAGAAGACATCGCTGCTGCGGTGCTGTTTTTGGCAAGTGACGAGGCCAGCTATATCACTGGAGCTGTTATTCCAGTCAATGGCGGCATGTATATGTAGTCTGAAAAATAGACGTTACACATTGATAATAAAAATTTGCGTGAACGAGTGTAAACTCTAATAAATGGTGCTACAATAGCGGATACTTTTGTGTCAAAGACCTGTATGATAGCAAGTCTTAATCAGACATTAGATAAGAACGTACAGTAGGTTATAGGGTACTGAATCGGCAACGCTGATTTGATAATCACCATCTTATATGAAATGCTGTCGGCGTGAAAAACAGCGCTATAGCAATTTATCAAAAATAATAGATGAACAAGGAGAGATCTACATGAGTAATGATACCGAGTTAAGAGTAAAAGCCGCAGTAGCTGAACAATTGGGCATGAATGTTGAAGACATCAACAATGATGCTTCATTTATGGAAGACCTAGGTGCGGATTCATTGGACCTAGTTGAATTGGTCATGTCATTTGAAAGTGATTTTGGCATTACTATTCCTGATGAAGATTCAGCAGAATTGACCACTGTTCAAAAAGCAATTGACTACGTACAGGCTCAACTATAAGTAACCACCGTTACCCATTATAGTTCGTTCTTTGAACCGCTTATCCGCAAAGGTAGGCGGTTTTTTTATGGATATAATTAAATATTTTATAATCATATAAAAATCCAAAAAACTACTTACATAAGTGACGTGTATTTAACATTAATCAACACACTTTTACGATGCAAAACTATCCAAATCTAAGGCCTTTGTTACACTCATAATCGGTGACAACAACAATGTTTTCTATAATCCATTACTGTCATTTATATAAATAACAAGATTAATAATTAATAACAACTTAACAAGGAGTTTATATATGGGAATGTTTAGCTTCGCAAAAGACATTGGTGACAAGATTTTTAACCGTGATGATGACCAGCATGATGCTAAAGTAGACACTAACGCTGATGCTAACACGCCAGCAGCCAGTGGCGAGCCCTCTGCTCAGTCGGTAGCAAGCCTTCTTCTACGTCGTATCCAGCAGCAAAATCTGAATATTAGTAATTTAAAAGTTAAATATAGCGGTTCAACAGATACGGCAGAGATTAGTGGCTCAGCTAAAACTCAAGCTGACCGCGAAAAGGCTATTATTGCTATCGGCAACGTACAGAATGTCGCAAAAGTTATTGATAATATCGACATTGAAGAAGATGCCCCTGAATCTACGATGTATACGGTCAAGTCTGGTGATAGTTTGTCCAAGATTGCCCGGGATGTTTATGGCTCATCTAGCGATTATTTGAAGATATTTGAAGCCAACAAGCCTATGCTTGCTGATCCAGATAAAATATACCCCGGTCAAGTATTGCGTATTCCTAAGCCATAGATTTTTAATCTGTAATCTGTAATCTGTAATCTGTAATCTGTAATCTGTAATCTATAGTTTTGTTGGCTATTCCTTCTTAGACTAGAATACCAAGTACAAAAAACGCCTTTTAATTGTTAAAAGGCGTTTTTCATTGTCCATATTTTTATCAATATATAAATCCTATCTAAAGTAGCGATAGTTTATGACGCTGTTCGTTAATTGCCCACTCAATATGCTCATCTAGCATGTCACTGTGAACACCCAACTTAGACTGTAATTGCGTGATGATATCTATACTGGCATTAGCATTACCCAAACCAATAGTGATATTGCGTAAAAAGTTAACGTAGCCTGTGCGCCTGAGCGGGCTGCCTTCCGTGTATCGCAAAAACTCTGTCTCCTGCCATTGCCACAATTCAACTAAGCTACTGTTATCAAGTTTATGCCTGGGGGTAAAGTCATCTACTGGCGTTAATTGGGCATAGCGGTTCCACGGACAGACTAGCTGACAATCATCGCAGCCGAAGACACGATTGCCAATGGCACGGCGGTACTTAGTGTCAATTGACCCTTTGTGCTCGATAGTCAAATAAGAGATACAGGCCGATGCATTGAGCTCGTAGGGCGCGACAATTGCCTGGGTAGGGCAGATATCGATACAGGCGCTACAACTGCCACAGTGGGCCTCAACGGGCTCATCATCAGGCAATTCGAGACTCATAAACAGCTCGCCCAGCACAAAGAACGAGCCAGCTTGCTTATTAAGCAATAAAGTATGCTTACCTGTCCAACCCAGTCCAGCCGCATCGGCTATGGGACGCTCAAAAATAGGAGCAGAGTCGCTAAACGGTCGAAAAATAAACTCGGTCTCAGCGCCAATATCTAAATGCCGCCACTCAGGCAGCATGCCTTCAATCTTTAGTGCCAATTGTTTTAGACGACCCCGCATGGTTTTATGATAATCACGCCCACGGGCATACCGGGCAATGATGCCCTGATTAGGCCGAGCATTATCGGCGACCGTTCGCGGTGTTGGCGCTTGGGTCAGATAATCCATCCGGACACTGATGATGGTTTTTGCCCCTTCTACCAGCTGTTCAGGATGTGCACGTAGATCGTGATTGTTATGCATAAATTGTAATTGGCCTTCATAACCTTTAGCTAGCCAACGTTGTAGCTGTTCCATTTGTGCAATAAATAACGGATGGTGCACCGACAAAAAACCACAATCAGCAAATCCTAAAGCTTGTGCCTGAGTTTTAATCCATTGTTTTACTTCGGTTGTCGTCGCAAAGCTCGTTAGGTTATTGACCGTGATATTATCTTGCGCCTTACTACTGCCTACTGATGGCTGTGTGGATTTTTTAGATGGCAGAACCACTTGAGATTTTGTATTCATAAATAATGATAAATGATAGCGTGAATACCGTTATGATAAGCCAGTTAGCGAAGAGCGCAAGGGCAAAGATGCATAAATCTGCATGAGTATTGATATATAAGAGTAATACATAACGATAAGGACGCTTTTGCTAAGCTTATATGAGTTAATACCGTTCATGTTGATAAAAATTAAGTCATAAATTATTAGGATAATAATTGAGGATCAGCTATGTCAATGCAAGCGACTTTACTCTCGCCACAGACAACGATGCCTATTGCGTTATATAACAGCCAGCAACTTTATACGATAGAGCAGGCATGGTTTGCACAAGGTCATGATAGTTTTGGATTGATGCACCAAGCGGCTTGGCAGATGGCACAGCATATCAAACAGCTGAGTGCTCTAAAGTCTTCTGCCTCTCGTTCAGCAGGCATGAGTCCGAGTTACCCGCGTGATAGTCGTCAGCAACGAGCTAGTATTTGGGTGGGACAAGGTAATAATGGTGGAGACGGCTGGCTGATTGCTTATTATTTACAGCAAGCGGGCTGGCAGGTACAAGTCATAATCGTTAGTAGTGATAAAAGCAGTAAAGCTACAGTCAATGATAATAAGACTAATAATAAGGCTGCTAACAATAAAGGTGAACAAGCCTCTATAGCTGATGCGATCAAGGCAAAACAGCTGGCGTTGTCTATTAACTGCCATTATCAATATTTTGAAGATAGCGTGTATAGCCAAATTAATACTACTCAAAGTAATACAGACAATAACGCTCGACCACGTGAAGCTCCTTTCACCGATATTCCCTTGGCCAATGTGTATGTCGACGCGTTATTTGGGATTGGATTGGACCGCATACCCACAGGAGTCTACAAGCAAGCAATCACTAGCTTTAACTGGGCTGCTAAGCACGCTACTGCCACTGAGTCTTTGGTGGTGGCCGTTGACATTCCGAGTGGTCTGGTGGCATCCACGGGTCAAGTATTTGAGCGTATAGCCATACAGGCTGATGTGACCTTGTGTCTGATTGCTCGTAAATTCGGTCTTCATACTAAAGACGGTAACGATTATAGCGGAGAAGTGCTTGATATACCGCTGATACCTTATCAAACGACTGATCAAGCATTGACGCCAGTCGCGACTTTGCTTAATACCGCACACGACCTATCTGCACGCCGACAAAACAGCTATAAAGGCAGCTATGGTCAGGTACTAATAATCGGTGGCAATCGAGTTGATGGCTCACAAGGTATGGGCGGGGCGGCAATATTAGCAGCTTCCAGCGCGATGGCGACCGGAGCGGGTAAAATCACTGTCGCTTGCCATGAAGCCTTTCACGGCGCGTTATTAACCTCGCTACCAGATGCGATGACTATCAGCTTGCATGATGAGGATGGGGTCAAACGCTTAATTGCAGATGCTAGGGTGGTGGCTATTGGCATGGGGCTCGGTCGTGATAAAAAAGCACAACATTTATTTATAACTTATATCCAAGCTGCAATCGCACAGGGCAAGCCTATAGTAATAGACGCCGATGGTCTTTATCATTTAGCCTCATTGCATGTCGATAACCCTGAACTAGTAGCACAGCTGCGACAGTACAGTACTGAATACTCAGTTTGTTTGACCCCACACAGTGGTGAAGCAGCGAAACTGCTTGATAGAGAGGTAAGTGACGTAGAAAGCGATAGATTAGCTGCAATAAAACAGTGTGCGGCGATTTATGGCGGTGCCTGGGTACTCAAAGGGGTAGGTTCCTTAGTATTAGAGCCGGTATTAGAGCCGGTATTAGAGCAACACAAAGTATATGTCTGTGGCACCGGTAACGCGGGTATGGCAACGGCGGGTATGGGGGATATATTATCTGGAGTGACCGCCGGTTTATTAGCCCAACAAGATTTAGAGGGTGAATTACACAGTTTACATCAAGCCGTTCTTATTCATGGGCTGGCAGGAGATAGGCTGGTGAATAGTGATAACAATGCATCGTTATTGATTGGACAGCGAGGTCTACAGGCACAGGATATGCCTGCGGCCATTCGGCATGTGATGCAATTACTGATCATTCATTGACTGATTAATCCTAACCTATAGTCAATGAAAAGTAATATCGATACATAACCTACTGCTGGCATAAGTTGTTCTTGTTTGCTGTGCCTACGCAGACAGAGGCTGCAAAAAGCGTATACCAGCAGTACCGTCGCGTTTTTAAGGTATTTTAACTATATTATCGATAAAATAGCCTTAAAACTAGGTGGTCGAGCCGTTACAGTATTGACTGATTGCTTGTTGAACCCGTTCACGCTTTAGCTCAATTTCACGGCCATCTAAATACTGGCGCTTACCGCTAGCGTCCATTTCATAAATACGGCCACCCACGTTGAGGTTGGTTAAGTTATTACGTAATGATTGACAGCGCTGAGCATTCGCATTTGCCTCTTGATCTCTAATACGCGCCTCTAATTGTGCAACGCGCTGATCCTCTGCATTTTGGGTGTTATTATTTTGGTTGGTTTCAGTTTTACCTGCCAGTTGGCCGGTATTGGTTTGTCTGCCATCACTACGAAACTCAATGACTTCAATATTTTTACCATTTTTCGGCGCATGCTGACTGTATTTAACTTCACCATGGCTGCCGATAGATTTATACACCTGGATGGCATGACTGGCATTCATAGTTAGTGCCAGCATACAGGTGGTGCTAAGCGTAACCAGCAGCTTAGTAGCGGTACTTATGGTAGGCGCATATGTAGTAGGCGCATATGGCATAATGGCAATCCTTTCAAATGATAATAAAAACATGCGCAGTCATATAAAAACATCGTATCGGTCTGTTGATAACCTTGCTAGTACAGTAGAATTTGATTCTAGCAAAGAACTATTATGAATGCATACTATTTAATAACCAATAGTTAGGGGTAGGCGTTAGAAGTTTTCCTTGACAATAGCGCCCAAACCATCGAATATAATAGGTGTTGGTTGGTCAGTGAGCGGCTTTTATTACATTGCCGTGGCACTTGGAAATAATAACGACAGGTTACTTATCGGTAGCTCATGTGGTTCTATTTTCTTTGTGACAATGATGCAGCAAAGATAGCAGTTATCGTAACTACTATTAATGATTGCATTTATTGTCTCCGGACTTATCTGTCTACAATGACTAAGATGAACTTATTATTTTAAATCTGTTAAATGCAATCTATGCGGTAAGTAGGCATTGATAGAAAGCATCATATAGCGTGCTGACGTTATGGTAACTTCTTGATAGGTGCGCAATACGATTTAGCATTAAATGTGATAGATGCTCTATTGTTATATATCAAGGTATATAATGAACCATAGTTCGCATCGATAACAAATAATAAACTTCCTTTATAGATGCCCACGCATCTTGTCACGGTACATCGATAATTTCTTGTCACAAAACTGACCCTATAAAGTGCTGTATTTGAGTCGCATACTGTCTTACAACACAGTGGTACTTGGATATAATGGACACACATTCTTGATATGGACAAGGGCTAGTGACTGTTCTCATAAGTATAAAACAACCACGTTTTGGCGTCGCTGTTTACTACTGTGAAAAACTGCTAGTTTGCGCCGCAAAATAAAGGTGATGACAGTGACACAGACTACACAAAGTCCGAATATGACCGGACACACTCAAACGGCTAACGCCGCCAAAAACTTCCCTGAAAAGCAACGAAAACTCGCTGAAGGTAGTGATCAACCAGTAATGCTATCAGGTGCTGAAATGTTGGTGCAAGCGTTGACCGACGAGGGTGTCAAATATATTTTTGGCTATCCAGGCGGTGCGGTCCTGCATATTTATGACGCCTTGTTTCAGCAGGAACAAATTGAGCATATTTTAGTACGTCATGAGCAAGCAGCGGGCCATATGGCTGATGCCTACTCACGGGTCACCGGTAATACGGGTGTGGTGCTAGCGACTTCTGGTCCGGGTGCGACTAACACAGTTACTGCTATTGCCACTGCCTTTATGGATTCAGTACCGATGGTAGTGATTGCCGGTCAGGTACCGAGTAGCTTAATCGGTGAAGATGCTTTTCAAGAAACCGATATGATTGGGGTATCACGTCCTATCGTCAAGCACAGCTTTCAAGTGCGTCATGCTAGCGAAATTCCGATGATTGTCAAAAAAGCCTTCCATATTGCCAAGGCTGGTCGTCCGGGTCCCGTGGTCATTGATGTTCCTAAAGATATGACTGCACCTAGCGAAAAATATGCTTATGAATACCCAGCAGAAGTGTTCGTACGTTCTTATCAGCCTTCGATTAAAGGCCATAGCGGTCAAATAAAAAAAGCCGTTGAGACCTTACTCGCTGCAAAACGCCCGGTCGTTTATGCGGGTGGTGGTGTCATTTGGAGTAAAGCTCATAAAGAGTTGACTGAGCTTGGTCATCGCTTAAATTTACCCGTGACCAACACCTTGATGGGGCTAGGTACATTCCCAGGTTCTGATCCGCAGTTTCTTGGTATGCTTGGTATGCATGGCACCTATGAGGCCAATATGAGCATGCATCATGCGGACGTCATTTTGGCAGTCGGCGCACGTTTTGATGATCGTGTGACTAACAATGTCAAAAAATTCTGTCCTAATGCGACCATCATTCATATCGATATTGACCCCACTTCTATTTCAAAGACTGTCTTTGCCCACATTCCTATTGTTGGTGACGTAAAATCGGTACTGACGGACATGTTAGGAATCATTGGCGAAGATAAAGAATTAGAGCAGCATGCATTACTAGACTGGTGGTCACAAATCAATGAATGGCGTAAACGTCATGGCTTGCGTTATGACACTAGCACAGACAATGGTATCAAGCCGCAAAGCGCCGTACAAACCTTATGCAAAGTGACTAATGGTAATGCCATTATCACCAGTGACGTTGGTCAGCACCAAATGTTCGCCGCACTTTATTACACCTATAAAGAGCCAGGTCAATGGCTTAACTCGGGTGGTCTTGGTACTATGGGTGTTGGCCTGCCGTATGCTATGGCGGCCAAACTTGCCTATCCTGATCGCGATGTGGTTTGTGTCACCGGTGAAGGCTCTATTCAGATGAATATTCAAGAGCTGTCAACCTGCTTACAATACAATCTACCGGTCAAAATCTTTAATATAAACAACGCGCAGCTAGGTATGGTAAAGCAGTGGCAGGACATGGTGTATGAAGGCCGTCACGCGCAGTCTTATATGAACTCGCTACCAGACTTTGTAAAATTAGCCGAAAGTTATGGTCACGTCGGGATCAAAATTACCGACCCTGAGACTATGGAAGCACAAATTGCTGAAGCAATGGCCATGACAGACAAGCTAGTATTTATTGATGTTCATGTTGATCGCAATGAGCATGTGTATCCGATGCACGTTGCTGGGCAAACGATGCGTGACATGTGGTTATCAAAAGGGGAGCGTACTTAATGCAACAACAACATCTGATTTCGGTATTAATGGAAAACGAAGCGGGGTCGTTGTCGCGGTTAGTCGGCTTATTCTCCCAACGTGGTTACAATATTGAGACTCTGAACGTCGCACCGACCGACGATCCGACCATCTCACGCTTGACCTTGACCACCACCACCTCCCCTGAAAAAATTGAGCAAGTGACCAAGCAATTGCATAAGCTGATTGAAGTGGTTAAGGTGCTTAACTTATCAGATACTGTACACGTTGAGCGCGAACTAATGCTGATTAAAGTTCGCGCTACTGGTAACGTGCGTGAAGAGATTAAGCGCAGTGCTGATGTCTTTCGAGCACAGATTGTTGACGTCAATGCCAATTTATATACCATTCAAATCGTTGGTGATACTGCCAAGCTTGATGGCTTTATTGAGGTCATCGGTCGCGAACGTATCTTAGAAGTGGTACGCTCGGGTACGATTGGCATTGCCCGTGGTGAAAAAACGCTGAGTATATAACATCATTCTTGTCATTTTATCTAATTGAAAGTATTTAGACTGTTGCAGCTTATCTTAGATAAAATTATTTATTCGAAATTTAAAATCATGCTTATATATTAAGCCATCTTAAGCTAAAGGTGGCGATATAAGCGTTTACTATCCATGGCTTTCCATGATTGAGGAAAAGGACTCTACTTATGAACGTTTTTTATGATAAAGACTGTGATCTATCTATTATCCAAGGCAAAAAAGTTGCCATTATTGGTTACGGTTCACAAGGTCACGCCCACGCCTTAAACCTACAAGAATCTGGCGTAGATGTGACTGTTGGCTTACGTGCTAACTCAAGCTCATGGAAAAAAGCTGAAAATGCCGGCCTAAAAGTCGCCGAAGCACAAGATGCCGTAAAAGGCGCTGACGTGGTCATGATTTTGACCCCTGATGAGTTCCAAAAGCAGCTATACAATGACGTGATTGAGCCTAATATTAAACAAGGTGCTACTCTAGCCTTTGCTCATGGTTTTGCCATTCATTATAACCAAGTTGAGCCACGTGCCGATCTCGACGTTATTATGGTTGCCCCTAAAGCGCCAGGTCATACGGTACGCTCTGAGTTCGAAAAAGGCCGTGGTATTCCTGATCTTATCGCCATCTATCAAGATGCATCAGGTCAAGCCAAGCAATTAGCCTTGTCGTACGCTGCTGGTGTGGGTGGCGGTCGTTCCGGTATTATTGAAACTACCTTTAAAGATGAAACTGAAACTGATCTCTTTGGTGAGCAAGCAGTACTGTGTGGCGGCGCCGTTGAGCTGGTCAAAATGGGCTTTGAAACCCTAACTGAAGCCGGTTATGCACCAGAAATGGCCTACTTTGAGTGCTTACATGAGTTAAAGCTGATTGTTGACTTGATGTATGAAGGCGGTATTGCTGATATGAACTACTCAATCAGTAACAATGCCGAATATGGCGAATATGTGACTGGTCCTGAAGTTATCAATGAGCAATCACGTGAAGCCATGCGTAATGCGCTAAAACGTATCCAGTCTGGCGAATACGCTAAAATGTTCATCACTGAAGGGGCGACTAATTACCCATCAATGACCGCTCGTCGTCGTAACAATGCTGAGCATGAAATTGAACTTACTGGTGCTAAATTGCGCGGTATGATGCCTTGGATTGGTAGTAATAAAATTATCGATAAAGACAAAAACTAAGTGGTTACTTAACAGCTTTTAACCAGCTGTGGAGTCAATACACTCCAAAACAGTTATTACCCGTGCGATCAAGTTGATTGTACGGGTTTTTTTATGAGTTTTCTTCGGACTGGTTTGTGAGGGGTAATTTGATGGATATCCAGTATTCGGCTTGAAAACCTATGTTGGCTGCCTAATATAAGAGTCCGGCATAGTTGTTAATCAGTTAACGACCGCCGCATTTATTTTTCCTTATTCTCAGATTATAGGTTGTGTGTTGTGCAAATACCTTTTCCAGACTGGCTGACGCCGCAGTTCGCATATATTGTCCTCAGCGCCATAGTTGCCGTTCTCATTTGGACAGAAGGGGAGATGCTCAAGCGCACTGATGGCAAGCTGCCTAAATCATTATTATTTCAAATCAGCTCTCTATTAGATACAGCCTGGTTTTTTGTCTCAGTAGTCATGCTATATGTGATAGATTTAACACCTCTAGCTACTGCTGTTCCTGCTGCCTATGGGATTTACACTATCTTTGGCTGGGTTTATGGCACTCGCTTAATCAAACGCAAAGGTATTCCAGACTCGCCCAAAGATTTAGTCGTACCCCCTAAATACATTGCCTACAGCCAGTCATTTTCGTTGATATTCTTTGCCCTTTGTTTATTGGTATTGACCTCTCCATGGTTACCGCTATCTAACTAACCAGTAGCCTAGGGTATGACCTATGACTTATGACTGGTACTAGCGAGTAATCAATGATTTATTATGTGTCATAAAGTCCAAAGCGACAATAAATAATAATTATTAGACAATTATGCTCTCGAGCTAAAAACCTGAAATATATAAGCGAATAGGCTATAAGAATGCCATAAAAGTCTGGTTAGATAGCTAGTTGATCATTTACAAAAAGACCTAATTTAAACTTCTACCGTTAAGAAAAGCTGTTATAATAAATTTGTACTCATAGGATTTAAGACGAAAGTGAACTATCTTAAAGATATACCACCTTCGACTTCGAGCATCTGCTCACAAATCAGACGAGTATATATCAATTAATCGGTGACGACACACGTCTCGCCAACAGTTAAAGAGTTAGGAAAATTTATGTCAGATAAAGTTGAAGGCACTGTAAAGTGGTTTAATGAAGCTAAAGGTTTTGGTTTTATCGCTCAAGACAATGGCGGACAAGACGTATTCGCTCACTACAGCGCTATCCAAGGTGGCGGTTTCAAAACCCTAGCCGAAGGACAAAAAGTGTCTTTCATCTTAGGTGATGGCAAAAAAGGCCCACAAGCTGAGCAAATCGAGGCTATCTAATCTAACTGACGACTAGTTTCGGTTGATTTATCAGTCATTACTACAGTCACCAGTTAATAGATACTTATAGATTACTATGTCGTTAACACGACAAAAATACTGTTTAGATTGTATATTAAGAGCAACCTCTCATCAGGTTGCTCTTTTTTGTTATAAAAATGCTTTTAATGACGTTCGTGATAGTGAGCTGTTAATAAGTCGGGTTAAGTAATCGTCGGAAAATAAATTGGTATTATAAATGACAACAAAATATCAAGCATGTTGAGGGCGAGTAATGCTATAAAGGTAGAGAAACCCAAACTATTAAATAAAAAAAGGGACGATTTTATAGATTTAAAGGCTATTTTCTAGAGAATGGTGACAAATTTATGACGCATTATTCACGCCCTTGTCTTGACCTTATCGGCATGCTCACGCAAGATAGTTGAGTATAATAAATAACGATGAACTTAGGTTTTGTATCACTTGTCAACAATCTTGCTAAGCAAGTACATTTTATTTCGGTATTCCCTTGCAGGGGTTTTATTGATTAGTGACCCCTGGCTAAGTCATAATATCTGATTGAAATTTTGAACGACAATAAACCAGTGGTTTTTAATTTATAATTTTTTAATTCATAACATTAATAAACGAGGAACGTATGAAAGCATTAGTAGCGGTCAAGCGTGTCATTGATTATAACGTCAAAGTTCGTGTAAAAGCTGATAACTCTGGTGTGGATCTATCCAACACCAAAATGTCTATTAACCCCTTTGATGAAATCGCGGTTGAAGAAGCGGTGCGCCTAAAAGAAGCGGGTGTGATCGACGAAATCATTGTGGCCTCAATTGGGCCAAAAGAATCACAAGAACAGATCCGTGCTGCCTTAGCACTGGGTGCTGATCGCGGTGTACTGGTAGTATCTGATGACAAGCCTTATCCGCTACAAGTAGCTAAAATCTTGAAAAGCATTGCTGAGCAAGAAGGCACCGACATCATTTTATTGGGTAAACAGGCCATTGATGATGATAACAACCAAACTGGTCAGATGCTTGCTGCGCTAATGGGTGCTGGTCAGGGTACATTCGCCTCAGAAGTTAAAGTCGAAGGCGACAAGGTCCATGTTACTCGTGAAGTGGATGGTGGCCTACAAACTGTTGAACTTGCGTTACCGGCGATTATTACTACCGATTTGCGTTTAAATGAGCCACGCTACGCGAAGTTACCAAATATCATGAAAGCGAAGAAGAAGCCGCTTGATGAAAAAACACCAGCAGATTTTGGTGTAGAAATGGCCTCTAAGCAAGAAATTATTAAAGTCGAGCCACCTGCCGAGCGTAAAGCTGGTATCAAGGTGGGTTCAGTTGATGAGTTGGTCGACAAGTTACGAAATGAAGCACAGGTAATTTAATCTTTGCTTTGGTGCATACACAGTAGTTATAGGTTTGCCGTCATACTCCGAAAGCTAGTCTGATAAATAACTATGTGCATAACTGATCGTACAAATCGACGATACGAATAAATAAGGGACAAAAATAATGGCAATTTTGGTATATGCAGAACATGACAATGCCAGTCTAAAAAAGGCAACCTTGAATACCATCACTGCTGCTAAGCAAATGGGCGATGATATTCATGTATTGGTCGCAGGTAGTGGTAATCAAGCGGTAGCTGACGAAGCTGCAAAAGCAGAAGGCGTGAGCAAAGTACTTCTTGTAGACAATGCTGCCTATGAGCACCAAATGGCAGAAACTATTGCACTGTTGGTAGTCGATCTTGCTGGTGATTATAGCCACATCGTCGCTCCAGCAACCACAACTGGCAAGAACTTTATGCCACGTGTCGCCGCTTTACTTGATGTGAGTATGCTGTCAGACGTGACTGCGGTCATTGATGCGCAGACATTTGAACGTCCTATTTATGCAGGTAATGCGACGGCAACCGTTAAGACTACAGAAAGTAAAGTTGTCTTAACGGTACGTACTACCGGTTTTGACGCTGCTGTAGCTGAAGGTGGTTCAGCGACTGTTGAAACTATCGATAATGTGCAACAGTCTGACAAATCGAGTTTTGTCAATGAAGAGATGGCTACCTCTGATCGTCCTGAACTGACCTCAGCTAGCATTGTGATTTCTGGTGGTCGCGCGTTAGCAAATGGTGAGAACTTCACTAAATACATTGAGCCATTGGCTGATAAATTGGGCGCTGCTGTTGGCGCATCACGTGCCGCTGTCGACGCAGGCTATGTTCCAAACGATATGCAAGTGGGTCAAACGGGTAAAATCGTAGCCCCAGACTTGTACATTGCTGCCGGTATTTCAGGTGCTATCCAGCATTTAGCGGGTATGAAGGATTCTAAAATCATCGTGGCGATTAACAATGATCCAGAATCACCAATCGCTAGTGTGGCTGATTACTTCTTAGAAGCCGATTTATTTGACGCGTTACCTGAGCTTACCAGCAAGGTTTAATAACCAGTGATAAGACAAACATAAAAATCCCGCCATCAATGATGGCGGGATTTTTTTATGCTCAAAAGAGAGGTCGTTTAGGAGTAGTGGCGCTGACGTAAGGTTTCATATAAACAAAGCGCGCCTGCAATGGCGACATTGAGACTTTCTTGACCATTAGGTTGTGGCAATGCAATAGGGGTAGCACATTGCATTAAGTCAGCACAAACACCTTGACCTTCATGGCCCATGATCCAAGCGATTGGCGCCCGGAGATCATGCTCGTAAATTAAAGTATCGGTATGCGAGCTGGTTGCTAATAGTGGGACTTGCACATGATCTAGAATCTCTGTGCTGCTCAGTCCTTCATAAATATTTAACGCAAACTGCGCGCCCATGCCGGCACGTAAGGTTTTAGGTGACCATGCTTGGGCAGTCGCGCTGGTGCACAATACAGTATTGATACCGACTGCTGCTGCGGTTCGCAGTAGGGTACCGACATTACCGCTGTCCTGTACATCATTGAGAATCAGGCAATCATTATTGATCATTGGTAGGCTTGGGGTCGGTATGTCAATAATCGCCATGATATCGATGCCAGCGCCTAAGCTACGAATGCTTTGATATAAGGGGTCAGACACGGTTAAAATAGCAGTATAGGTTGGCAGACGGGTCAAAATCTGCTGCACCTCGATATCTGCCCGTGCTGATTCCGCTAGTAATATTTGTACAAATGGATAATCACTACGCAGCGCCGCGTCGATTAGATGTACGCCTTCAA
This sequence comes from Psychrobacter sp. PL19, assembly GCF_017875835.1. Classification (NCBI taxonomy): domain Bacteria; kingdom Pseudomonadati; phylum Pseudomonadota; class Gammaproteobacteria; order Moraxellales; family Moraxellaceae; genus Psychrobacter; species Psychrobacter sp. PL19. The sequence continues at coordinate 3,016,714 of NZ_JAGING010000001.1, read as the reverse complement.
GTATGGTCTGCCCCTGTTTTTTGCGCTGGCGTGCCTGTGATAAAAGCGCGCCTGCCAGTTTTACCGTCTGGTTTTTATCTGAGGTAACTAAGATAGTGGGCTCATTTAGATTCGATGTCATAATAGACCGTTTAAAAGTAAACATTAAATTAAAAATGACTTATAACAAGTCTGTCTTATTTTTCGCTATGCTGTGCATGTAATTCTTTCACATAATTGACTTCGTTTTGGCTGCCGAGTACCACTGGGATACGCTGATGAATATCAGTGGGATCTATATCAAGAATACGATTGACGGCGTCAGTTGCCGCGCCACCAGCACGCTCAATCAATAGGCTCATGGGATTGGCCTCATACATTAAACGTAATTTGCCGGCTTTATGCGCATACTTAGTATCAAAAGGATACGCGAATAAGCCACCACGACATAAGATACGATGCACGTCACCGACCATTGCTGCTACCCAGCGGGTATTAAAGTCGCGACCGCGTACTCCAGTCTCGCCAGCAATGAGCTCATCGATGTATTGTTGCATGGGCGCGCGCCAGTAGCGATAGTTTGAACCATTGATAGCATATTCGCTAGTGTCAGCAGCGATTTGCACATTATCTTCTATCAGCACATAATCATCGCTATCTGGATCTAGACTAAACATGACGACATTATCAGCGACAGTCAGTGCCAACATAGTAGAGGTGCCGTATAATAAATAACCCGCTGCTAGCTGCTGATTACCGGGCTGCAAAAAATCACTATTTTCACTGATGTGACCTTGGCGTTGATAGGGTAGAATAGAAAAAATTGTTCCTACTGCCATGTTGATGTCAATATTTGAAGAGCCATCCAGTGGATCGAATAACACTAACAAGCTGCCATCCGCATTGGCAGGAGTGGCATTATCAAGCTCTTCTGAAGCCACGCCGGCACAATGTGTGTTTTGCTCCAAAGCATTCAAAAGTAAATCATTGGCCAGTACATCCAGCTTTTTTTGCTCTTCGCCTTGAATGTTTTGATTGCCTGCTTCGCCTAAAATATCTGCTAATGCGCCTTTTCTAAGTAACTGTGAAATAGTTTTGCCAACGTCAGTGATGGTCATAATTACATCGCTAACCACAGGATTGGCTGCATGGTTGTTTAGGTATTGCGCTAGGGTCGTCATAAGGCTTCCTGATAAATGGGATTAAAAATTAAAGAGTGTTAAAGGTATTATTTAGTAGGTGAGGCTACACTTGCGAAAAATATAATATAAGCCAAAATAGGCCGTTAAGCGGGCAAATATTTAAATAGCCGATGCCGCATCTTTGTCCTGACCACAAAATCAGCTACACTATATCCATTATTATTTATAAGTTGAGCAAAAGTATTATCCGTGACGGTCAACAGCCGTCCATTTGCAGCATCGCTAGTAGTGTTATTGAGATTATTGATGCTAGTAGCTACCACTGCGGTAAATTGTAGCAAATAAGCATCAAAATGTCCTTGTATCTATACTCATCGCTATAAATGAATAGAAAGTTATGAATGAAGTCATATAAGCCAAATCAATATAAACCGACAATAAAGACTTGCCATTATGCCAAATTTTATAAATAACAGTTCAATAAATATGGTATCGCCATCTGACGATGCCAAGTTTGATCCTGATAACATTCACCAACGGCTTAATAAATCGTTAAGCCGTCCGCAGCTGAATACCGATGGCAGTCTTCGGCATTTCTTGGGTGTAGAAGGCCTGAATAAAGCACAACTGCAAGCTATTATCGCTAAAGCAGAAACGTTTTTTGATGATAATGGCCAGCTTATAAACAGCCCAGAGCTTAGAGGCTGTACAGTGATGAATCTGTTTTTTGAGCCGTCAACGCGTACTCGAACCACCTTTGAGGTGGCAGAAAAGCGTTTGGGTGCCAACGTGTTAAACATTGATATCGAACGCTCTAGCACCAAAAAAGGTGAGAGTCTGCGTGATACGCTCTGGAACTTGCAGGCGATGACCGCCGATATCTTTGTGGTACGGCACTCAGCCTCTGGCGCTGCTCATTTTATGGCTACTGAGGTGACACCAGACATCGCTATTATTAATGGCGGTGATGGTTGGCATGCGCATCCGACCCAAGGAATGCTCGACATGTTGACCATTCACCGCGAAGCGCCGCGTCCGTTTGAGGCGTTATCAGTCGCTATCATTGGTGATATCAAGCATTCACGAGTGGCACGTTCAGACATTAGTGCTTTGCAAACGCTGGGGGTAAAAGACATTCGGGTCATTGCACCACGTACTCTATTACCTAAGGGCATTGAGCGCTTTGGGGTACAGGTGTACGAAGATATGAACAGCTGTGTGACCGATTGCGATGTCATCATGGGTCTTAGAATACAAAATGAGCGTATTGGCTCGCCTTTACTGGCCTCATCTAGCGAGTATTATAAGCATTACGGCATTACCCCTGAGCGGGTAGCATTGGCTAAACCTGATGCGTTAATCATGCATCCAGGGCCGATGAATCGCGGGGTGGAGATTGCCTCAAGTGTCGCTGATGGTGCGCAGTCAGTGATCTTAAAGCAAGTCAATAACGGCGTTGCTATTCGTATGGCAGTGTTGGCAATGGCGATGGAAGGGCAACGTGCGCATCAAGCGGCTAGAAAATTCTAGCCAGTTCTACCAAGATAAAGATGCTGGTTATGCTGGCCAGTTTATCTGGAAGGCGACCGAATTATCTCGATTTTAGCTTATTTTATTTCGCTATCTTATTTATTTAATGCTTATTAATACGGTAATAACCTCTATGACCAACGTTATAACCCCTCATGTACAGATGCTTGACTTACTGCCTAAAACCTTTAAAAACTCGCTACCAAGCGCTACCATAGATCAGTTGGCAAACTTTGCAGCTGAGCGTGAGACTTGGCTGCTACCGCCACTGGTTGATCTGTGTGCACGCATGCGTGAGCCTGGACAACAGCAACACGGAACCCTCGCTTCAGAAGGGCGTGCTGCACGTGCTAATGGTTTTTTGCATGTGGTTATTCCACCTGATACCAGTCCTATTTTAGAAAATGGCTCGTTACTTAAAGGTCTACGTGAGCGCGCGCTTGAAGATGGCGGTATTTATTTGCATATTCTGGGCGCCTTGAGCGCTGGTCTTAAAGGCGAGCGCCCTTCTAATATCGCTGGCCTAAAAAAAGGTGGCTGCATTGCGGTTTCTAACGCTCGCCGGCCTTTTAGCAATGATTTAGTACTACTGCGGACCCTGGAGTACGCAGCAACTTTTGCCATGAAAGTATTCTTTTATCCTGACGAGCCCAGCTTATCTAATGATGGGGTGGCGCATGAAGGCTATATTGCTTCATACCATGGTTTACAAGGCATTCCGTGGATTGCTGAAACTGTGGCATTATCAACTCAATTATTGATGGTTGAAGAGACCGGAATAGCGGCACACTTTAGTCAGCTGTCCTGCAAGTCTTCGGTAGAACTGATGCGCTGGGCCAAAAGTAAAAAATTGCCAGTGACTTGTGATGTGGCTATGCATCAGCTGTACTTAACGGATGATAATCTAGAAGGGTTTAATGCGATGGCCTACGTATTGCCGCCATTGCGTAGTAATACCGATCAAAAAGCACTACGTCGTGGTTTAACAGACGGTACCATTGACGCCATTTGTAGTCATCATGAGCCATTAAATGCCACTGCAAAAAAAGCCCCGTTTGAAGAGAGCAAACCCGGTATTTCAAATTTTGATACTTTTATGGCGCTAGCCTGCCAATTGGTACGTGATGAGGTGCTCACCTTGGAGCAACTGGTCGATAAAATCTGCCTGAATCCTGCAAAAATTGCAGGCATTGATACACAATATCAAGATATTGGTGGCGCCATAGTGGTTGATCCCAATCTTGAATGGCAGGTGACCGCGGAAACGATGCACTCTAGCGGCAAAAATACCCCTTTCTTTACTCAACGGTTACAAGGGCGCGTTGTGGAGACTTTCTTTGGCTAACTTGCCCCCTCAGGACGACAGTCAGCAGCTGCCCCCGATGGGTCAACAGCACAAGCCAACAGGCAATAATAACCCCAAGAAAAGACCGCGACCCAAAGTAAGTAAGTCCAGCGAATCCATTAAAGCAGTCGCAATTTATGAACTGGTAAAAGGTATTGGCGCGCTGATAGGCGCCGTTGCGTTATGGCTGTGGCATACAGATATGGAGCGCTGGCTGTCAACAGCAACACACTCTTGGCAACAGAGTTTTGGCCGCCTGCTTGCCCCGCAAGTCGAGAGCGCGGTACAGATTGCGCAGCAGGCCGGCAAAAACTGGACGTTATTCTTGTTATTAATATTTTCTTATGCGAGCCTGCGCTTTATTGAGGCTTATGGACTATGGCAAGATAGAACTTGGGCCTATTGGTTTGGAGTGGTGGGTTACGGCATATTTATTCCCATCGAGCTGTATTATTTGCTCACGAGCCCCTTTGACTGGTTTAAACTAAGCATTTTAGTCTTAAATATTGTGATTGTTATTATTGTTTATCGCAATATGAAACGCAAAGGTCTGATATAGAGTCTCACTATCTACGCTATGATTGGCATTGAATATGACTGGCTCTAAACATAATTAGTATTGAATATGAATGGCACTAAAACCTTAACGATACTTCCGCAGAAATGTTCAATCAGCAAGGTGTTAAGAAGCATTGTCCACTGACTTCTCTTCAGTAGGACAAATAGTTTTGGCCACTTTACCGACGCTCAAACCTTGCACCAAGATAGAGAACACCACCACCGCATAAGTCAGGGCCAATAAAATATCGCGCTCTGATCCTATTGGCAGCTGTAATACTAACGCCACTGAGATACCGCCGCGCAGTCCGCCCCAAGTTAATACTTTCCAGGCACCGTCCGGCAGATTGAGCTGACGGCTAAAGGTCTTGGTAGTCATACCTACTACGATAAGGCGAGCCAGTAGGGCGATAATAATAGTTAAGCCAGCAGCAATAAACAAGTTACCGGAGTAGGCAATCATCACTACTTCAAGACCAATCAAAACAAACAAGATCGCGTTTAGTATCTCATCAATCAATTCCCAGAATAGATCAATGTAGTGGCGGGTCTTATCACTCATCGCCAGCTCACGCCCGCGATTACCAACCATTAGCCCCATCATTACCATAGCTAACGGTCCTGACAAATGCCAATGACTGGCCAGCGCATAACCCCCTATTACGCCTGCCAGTGTTAATAGCACCTCTTCTTGATAACTATTAATACTTTTAATGAGGTAATATAAAATTGCTCCTAGTACAATACCGAATACAATACCGCCGCCAGCCTCAACTGCTAGCGTGTGCGCCACATAATTGGCGGTTGGAATATCACCACTAGATAATATCCCAAGTAGTATCACGAAGATAACGACACCGATACCGTCATTAAATAACGACTCGCCTGCAATGACAGTTTCGATGCTCTTAGGTGCGCCTGCCGAAGCCAAAATACCCATTACAGCGATCGGGTCAGTAGGTGATATTAAAGCACCAAATAATAAACACCAAATAAAAGGTAGCCCAAAGCCGAACAGCGGCAGCATGAAATAAAGTGCAGTAGCGATCAGCACTGCCGACACTACTGTACCGATACAGGCTAAAATACCAATCGGCAGTTTATAACGCCTTAAATCGCTAATATTGACATGCAATGCACCTGCGAATAGCAGCATGGATAACATGCCATCAAGTAATACCTCGGTAAAATCAAGCTGGTCTAATAAGCTGACTTCATAATCAATCAGCTGATCAAAGCCTAAAAACCCTAAAAATATCGCTACAATAGACAACAGGATAGAAATAACCATGACACCGATGGTCGTTGGTAGACCGATAAAACGGTGATTGATATAGGTCAGTGAGGCAGTAATCGATAAAAAAATGGCGCTGATTTCAAGTATGGTTAGGTCAGTTGCAGATGCCATGAAGAGAGTCTCAAATTAATATAAAAATCTGCCTTAAGCCTAAATGTGGTCAGGGTTATGTGCAGGGTGAATCTTATGATTTTACTGATACCTATAAAAGCTTAGCTCGACTGCGTTTGTAGCGCTTGATAAATATGAGTTGAAAACGCGCTGACATATTCAAAGTGTTGGTGGTTGGCATCATCGTTATGGATAAATTGTCGCGCTTGATGGCACATTGCCTTCAGATCAACGACCAACTCGTTATAACTTAGATTTTCTTCTCCTGCTCTTTCAATGAGAGACAGCTCGTGTAGTAGCGTTTGTCGCTGAGCGCTGTTGACACGGGCATAATTAAGATCAGTCATTGCTTGACACAAAGCTTTTAAAACCATTAAGTCAGTAGTGGCATAACGACGTATCTCTCCAAGAGACACATCAATGAAGTCGGATATTCTAGGAGTCTTGGTAATGACTGATAATATCGCTACTCGTGATTGATCAACGATGTCTTCAGGCGAGTCCACATTATGCGGAGGGGTATAAAAATGATAGGAATTAGGCGGCTGCCGACGCATCATCAAACTCAGACAGGCAGTCAACGACTGTACGCAATTAACGGCAGTTTTAGGGTCATTAATACCAGGAGATAAGGCCCGTACTGCAATTTCGGTCATCTGTCCCAAGCTGTAAGCAATATCATTAGAATGTACTGGTCGGCGTTCAAGATGAATGCCAGTCGCAAAACGTTGCCAGAACAGGCCATCAGGTGTGCGCGGCATAATAGCAAGATTGGCAGTTTGGGTTTTTTGTAGGTTGCCGGCATGATCGGTGGGACGCTGATAAAAATATCCCATGACATTTTTGTCAGTGACAAAGTGCCCTAGACTGGTATGTAGCTGCAGTACGCCGCCATAATCTTGCGCCAAAGTGATTAGCGATTCAGTATAAATTTGCTGGAGATAGCCTGAGCTTGGCGCATAAATGGTGGTCGCTGGCCAGTCAGAAAACTGTGTCACATCTTCATGTGCTAAATCGCGCTGGTATTGAATGTCACAGTTATCACTGTACCAATAATTAATATTTTCAATGGCATCATCGCTGGCATCTTTAATGACATGAGAGGCTTGAATAGCATGCACCATGTGTTGCACAAAATAAACCAACAATAAGGCGCAGACAATAGCCATGATAATAGCAAAGGTCACCGCCAACTGCGGCACACCAAATTCAACATCGTATTTATGAATAGATTTTAAGACCAGTAAGCTGTAGCTAAAAGTACCGATAAATGCCCCAAGTACGAACTGGTTTGGGGTATCAGTTAAAAAGTTACGTAATAATCGCGGCCCAAATTGTGATGAGGCCATCGATAGCACGGCAATAGTGATTGAGAACGTCGTGCCTGCTACCCCAAGTACCGCTCCTGCAATCACCGTCATGATCGCGCGTGCTGCTTGATCATCACCAGTAAAAGCAAAACTGATTTCCTTAACGGTTTCACGATCAAACTGCTGATCAATAGTGACTAAGATAGGCGCTAAAAGTATACCTACTAACACACAAGCCGTCGGGATAAACCAGTAGGAGCTAAGCAGCTGCTGCCATATATTTTTCAAGCGCTCAGGTAAGTTAGTTAAGGTCTGTATCGACCACAGATGTAGAAATTTCTTCACCCACTGTAAGCTGGTAGTAATGATGTTGTTAGGTAGTTTGTGTTTAGTATTGTTCACCCCCACGATCTCCAGAATTCGTATATTCTCAATTTTTTACAGTGTTTACCTGCTATTTCGCAGCAGTAGCAGCGTTTACTGATGACTTTCTGGATTATCAGCTTCGGTAATAAGATAGCCCTTACTCCCGTTAGCTTCATTGGTAGAAGGTTGCCATTTGTCACGATCGTTATCAGGTATTAAAATTTCACGACCATGGTTATCGTATTCTACTTCGCTGTCTTTATCATAAGCTGCTGGCTCAAATTCTGGCATGTCACTATTATCAGATCGCTCTTTAGGGGATTTGCCAAAATTTTCATCGACAGACTTTTTAACCATTTTATGATCACCGCTGCTATATGCAGTCGCTTCATCAGTTGGCGATTTTTGGCGTGGCTGACTGTGGGCAAAAATAGCAGATAAGGGTAAATTAAGTTGGTCTTTAGCGCAGGCTTCAGTATTTTCAAAACGATTGACCAACCAGCTGAGCCATGGCTTTTGCTGCTCTTGTTTCATCTCCTCAAGCTCATCTTTGATCGGCAGCGGATAAGGCAAGGTGCGATAAAAATCCCACAGTGTCATATTGCTGAGGTCTTTTTTGAGCACATAATCATCGTCTTCGGTCATCGCAATTAAATTACTGTCTTGCAGGTAATTGATATAGGTATACCATTTCGGCAGCTCTTTGCGACCCAATACATTGCGCAGCTCTTGTTCGCTTACCGCATCACCTGTTAAATGATGAGTATAAACCAGATTAAGCATATCCAATAAGCTCAGCAGTGGATGACGCGGATAGACTTCTTTGGTCTCAAAAATCGTCAAGGTATAACTAATTTCGACGCCCAATAGAATTAAATTCCATGATAAGAAAATCCATAATAAAAAGATCGGTAATGCCGCGAATGCGCCATAAATGGCTTCATAGCTGGTAAAGTTAGTCATTACTGTGCCAAAGACATACTTAAGCAGTTCAAATACGATGGCCACAAAGATACCAGCAATGGCGGCATTCTTCACAGGTACGCGTGCTTTTGGAATAAACCAATACATAGCAATGAAACCTGCCATGGTTACTCCAATGGATACGACCTGTACCCAAAATGACCAGTCAATACCATAACCTGCAATTTGGCGATTCAAAAAGCCTAAACTCTGTACCGTACTTGAGGCGATAAATGCAGTGCCTAGTACCAGTGGGCCTAGGGTAACAATGGTCCAATAACGTAGCATACTCTTCATGCCGCCGGAACGATTTTCTACGCGCCAAATCTGATTAAAGGCGCGTTCAATAGTCGTTAGGGTCAAGATAGTCGTGATAAATAATACCATCGCCCCGATAGCGGTCAAATTAGAGGATTTTTCAGCGAAACTATTAATGTATTTACTGACCTGTAATCCCGATTGTGGCAGTAAATTACTATAGATAACCTCATAAATCTGTGCTCTAACTGAAGCGAGTGCCGGTACAGAAGACAGAATCATCAGCAGTACAGTCAACATAGGAACAATGGACAGCATAGTGGTATAAGTAAGAGAGGCGGCTTTTTGTTGGCAATTATCTTCGAAGAAATGCCGCGTTAAAAATCGCAAAAACTGAAACCAGGGTTGCTGTAAAAACGGGATTTTTTTTAGTAATTTTTCCATGTTGACCATTTAGAGCGATTAAAAGTAAGAATAGTGTAACAAAAATATGCTGCCAGAATCTGCCACTTATTTGTGTCAAAATGCTCAGGGTTGTTAACAGTACCAGTAACCGTGCTGCTAATAATAAACCTACTAAAAATAGCACTGAAAATAGCACTGAACGATACGTTTGCATCTGGGCTTATGAGTCGGGCATAATATACTCGTACGTTTATACTTGTACCCCTATAATAGGAATGACTTTAAAAGAGTCACTCATCATTTTAAAAGGAAGCTTTGCTAATGAGTCAGACCACCCCTTATGTTTTGGTACTCTATTACTCTAATTATGGGACTACTAAGACTTTGGCTTATTCGATTGCTCAAGGTATTGAAGATGCTGGCATGACGGCGCGTATTCGTACTGTACCAACGGTCGCGCCTGAAACCACGTCAAGTAAGCCTGCGATTCCTGACGAGGGTGATCTCTACTGTACGATGGATGATCTAAAAGACTGTATAGGTCTAGCCATGGGTAGTCCGACCCATTTTGGTAATATGGCCGCACCCCTGAAATATTTTTGGGACACTACGGTTACCGTTTGGCTGGCAGGTGATTTACAAAATAAGCCCGCTTCAGTATTTACTGCCACAGGCTCGATGCATGGTGGACAGGAAACGACCTTGCTAACTATGATGTTGCCACTGATCCATCATGGCATGATGATTATTGGTATTCCATATGCTGAGCCGGCGCTAAATCGTACCAGTCGTGGTGGCACGCCTTATGGCGTGAGTCATGTTAGTGGCGCTGCCCATGACCAACCAGTAACAGCAGACGAGCTTGAATTAGCGATAGCCCAAGGTCGCCGCCTAGCTATTAGCGCGACCGCTTTAGCGCAAGCGAATTGGAAACGTTAAACTAATTTAGTTTGACGGGCCAGTCTGTTAGTGTTGACCAATCGGCTGGTTTTAAAAGGGTAACAATGGTTTAATGAGTTAGCCACTATTTATGTAATAGCTGTAATCATTAGTGGTCGCAAATGAATACACCAGCATTCTCAGAAACACTTCCAGCATTTTAAGTAACACTCTAAGTAACACTCTAAGTAACATTGTTCTGTGTAAGAATGAATGATGTCATCAATTAGGAAGCACATATATCTAATGCCGAATCATTCCAACCCTGCTAAACGTCCAACGCCGACTAAACAGTCCGCTAAAGCCAACAAGCCTATTGCCCCAATGCGTCAGCGCTTAGTATTGACCTGGTTAGCTTGGCTAGTCTATCGCTTGCTAGGACTGCCTATTTTAATCAGTATTTTTAACCCAATGAATCCTGATATCATTGGTGGTATTGCTTGGCAAGCATTATGGCTGGTGCCAGCCTTGGTTTTAACGCCGTCGATATTACGCGGACGCTCGCCTTATGCGCTATTGATAGACAGCATGGTGACCTTGGTTTATCTAGGGGCCAGTGGGGTTGTGCTGTTCACTCGCATTTATGGCAGTAGTTGGGCAGAGTTGGCAGTCTATTTACTTGATTTTGTATTAATACTTTTGATTAATACCTGGTTGTTCTTGCTATTAAAACGTCTACCCTCAATGAATAATATAGAAAAAAAACCCAGACAACACTAAGTTTATCAACGGCTATGGGTTTAAGGGTACACAATAAAGTCATAAAAAAGCGGCGCTCTAATAGTTAGAGCGCCGCTTTTTTATGATAAGACTTTTTTATAACAACTAGCTGGACGTTAAGCTAAAGTGCCCAAAGCTAAAGTACTTATTAATTTACTTTGGTTAACTCTAAGTCCATTTTTTTACCATCGTTCACTTGGCTTACTTTAACGGGTAGATAATCTAAACTTGGCGCCAACCAAAAGCTGGTAGAGCGACTGTTATCCTCATGAATGCGATCAACGCGGACGGTATCAAAAGTACCAGCAGGGACTGTGATTTTAGTATTGCCGGACTTTTTGAATGGCGTTTTTTCAATCTCGTTTTTTTTGGCCATATAGTAATTGCCTGAAAATTTACCATTCAGTAAATCTTGGCGAATTTGTACTTCAAGGCTCAAGTCATCAAAAGCTTGTTGGGCCATTTTAAGGTTAACCGTTTTACCTTTATAGGTACTGGCCACCTGTTTTTTGCCAGCATTAAAATTGAGATTATGAGTGCGACCAAAGCCAAAGAGTTTATAAGTGGTACTGGCTTGGGTAGGGTTAACATTATTGCCAACAATGGTAAAAGCACTGTTTTGCGAGGCGGTCGCAATACCCGCAACGCGTGCATTAACCTCATATTTCCAGAGATTGCCTGATTTGCTTAAGTTGCGAGTGGCGCTGCCTTTATACTTATCTTCTATTGTAAAGTTATAATCGGCACTGGAGGCCTGAATGGTCTTCGCGTTAGCAAGGGTGGGGGTGGTCATACTAAGTGCTCCAACAGCAGCAATGCTCGCACCCATGGTCAATGCTGACAGCAGTTTGTGTTTACTGCGCTTTGTGTGAGTAGAATGGCTTTCTGTAGATGGCTTATTTATTAATGAAGCGCTCATGGATATTCCTTAATTAGTGTACATCCTTTAATACAGGACTTTTCTTTAATACACGACTTTCATCGCTATTATTGGTCTCTAGGCACCGTCTTGTCTCTAGGATTTTTCTGTAGGTGCTATAACTCTAGCCATCATAATGAGTATATCTTGTTACATTTTCAAGAGCAGGCGTTGCTATTGGCGTTTGGGTTTTGTTGTTAGTGTTACGCAAATGACTTGGCTATTACTAGAAGTAACGCGCTGTTAGTAACGTTACTGACTGCGGATGTTTATGACTATTACTAGAGCAATGACTGGGCTAGTTTTAGAAAAAATTTAGCCTTCAGGTCAGCCGTTAGAGTCTTATATCCAGTTTTTAAAGTCTTTATACAGTAATACTGCTTTATCTCTACCAATCATGCAGCATTCTTGTAAAATTTATTAGCTTTACACTTGAAGATATTTGATATTGCCCCCACTTTTGGGGACAAGCTCAAGGCTTATGTTCAAGACTGTTTTGAGATTAGTGCTTGAGTCTCTTAAATTAAATAATTCATTAATTCAAATAACTAACATTTTGGAGTCATACCGATGAATATCCGTCCTTTACATGACCGTATTGTCGTACGCCGCATAGAAGAAGAAACAAAAACTGCTGGTGGTATTTTATTACCAGGTTCTGCACAAGAAAAGCCGTCACAAGGCGAAGTGTTAGCAACTGGTAATGGTCAAATTCGTGACAATGGTGAGACTCGTGCGCTAGATGTAAAAGCTGGTGACAAAGTACTATTTGGTCAATATGCGGGTCAAACTGTTAAGGTTGACGGCGAAGAACTACTTATTATGAAAGAGTCTGATGTATTGGGTGTGCTAGAAGGTTAATGGCTAGAAAAGCTACTGTCTATAAGAGTGTATATATTATCGCTAGATAAATATGCTTATAGAAAAGTAGTAAGGGTTTAAAACCCAAGCTGCGCCCTTATAACAACAAGTAACCTATTCAAGAGCACTCTTAATGATATAAGAGTATTTTTAATAATCTCATCAGATTATTCAATCAAATTATTGGAGTAATTTAACATGGCAAAAGACGTAAAATTTGGCAGCGATGCCCGTAAACAGATGATGGATGGCGTAAACATCCTAGCAAACGCAGTTAAAGTCACCTTAGGCCCTAAAGGTCGTAACGTGGTTATCGATAAGTCATTTGGCGCGCCGACCATCACCAAAGATGGTGTGTCAGTAGCGAAAGAAATCGAGCTTGAAAACAAATTTGAAAACATGGGCGCACAATTGGTCCGCGAAGTTGCTAGCCGTACTAATGATGTGGCTGGTGATGGTACAACGACTGCGACTGTACTTGCCCAATCAATCTTGCAAGAAGGCATGAAATCAGTAGCCGCTGGCATGAACCCAATGGATCTTAAGCGTGGTATCGATAAAGCGGTACGTGAAGCCGTGAAGCAAATTCATTTGCTAGCCACTCCCGCTGACGACGAAAAAGCCATTGCTCAAGTGGGCTCTATCTCTGCCAACTCAGACACCAAAATTGGTGAATTGATTTCGCAAGCGATGCAAAAAGTCGGCAAGCAAGGCGTTATCACCGTTGAAGAAGGTTCAAGCTTTGAAGATACCTTAGAAGTTGTTGAAGGTATGCAGTTTGACCGTGGTTATATCAGCCCATATTTTGCTAATAAGCAAGACAGCTTAACCGCTGAATTTGAAAACCCTTATATCTTGCTCGTTGACAAAAAAATCAGCAATATTCGTGAAATTGTGCCATTACTTGAGCAAGTAATGCAGCAAAGCAAACCGTTACTAATCATCGCTGAAGATGTTGAAAACGAAGCATTGGCAACGTTGGTTGTGAACAACATGCGTGGCGGCTTAAAAACTTGTGCGGTAAAAGCACCCGGTTTTGGCGATCGTCGCAAAGCAATGCTACAAGATATCGCTACCCTAACTGGCGGTACAGTTATCTCAGAAGAAATTGGTCTGAGTTTAGAAACGGCTACTCTTGAGCAGCTTGGTACCGCGAAAAAAGTCACGGTCGGTAAAGAAAACACCGTTATCGTTGATGGCGCTGGTAACAAAGCTGACATCGATGCACGCGTTGAATCTATCCTTCGTCAATCTGAAGAATCAACTTCGGACTACGACAAAGAAAAGCTTCAAGAGCGTATGGCCAAACTAGCTGGCGGCGTTGCCGTTATCAAAGTTGGCGCAGCGACTGAAACCGAAATGAAAGAGAAGAAAGATCGCGTTGATGATGCCTTGCATGCGACTCGTGCTGCGGTTGAAGAAGGCGTTGTTCCTGGCGGCGGTGTTGCATTAGTTCGTGCCATGAATGCTATGTCTGAGCTTAAAGGCGATAACGACGACCAAGACGCTGGTATTAATATCCTACGTCGCGCTATGGAATCACCATTACGTCAAATCGTGACTAACTCAGGTGAAGAAGCCTCAGTTGTGGTCAACGAAGTGAAAAATGGCACTGGTAACTACGGTTATAACGCAGCTACTGGCCAATATGGCGATATGCTTGAAATGGGTATTCTTGACCCAGCAAAAGTGGCACGCTCAGCACTAGAAAATGCGGCGTCTATTGCTGGTTTGATGCTGACTACTGAAGCTATGATTACTGACCTACCAGAAAGCGATGACGGTATGGCTAGTATGGGCGGCGGCGGCGGTATGGGTGGTATGGGCGGCATGATGTAAGCTGCTTCATAAACCCTAATGCTATATAGCCCTTAAAGCTTTATAACATTAAAGTAAAAACCCCCGATAGGCTTAGCTTATCGGGGTTTTTTATTGCCAAAATATAATTAAATAGCATTGCTTATAGACAGCAACAAGAGAGGTGTATCTGGGGTATTTAGCTTGTTTTACGATAGCATCGTACCGTTATCTTTAGCAGTTAGTTAGTTTAACAGCTAGAATTTTAATACTATATTGTTGCAATAGATTAGGGTCTGTTGAACATTCATAATTTCAGCCAGATATAAGCGCAAGCTAGCGCCACCGTATTCTCATAACTTTGCTTAAGTTTATCGTATCTGGTGGCTACTGCTCTGAACCGTTTTAAGTGTGCAAACGCATTTTCAACTAAATGGCGTATCTTATACAAGTCCCAGTCCATATGATGGTTATCAGATTTTGTATTCTTCTTTCTAGGAATATTATCGAAACTCCCTGCTTGCTTAATGTGTTCTCTTAGTGTGTCAGAGTCGTAGCCTTTATCGGCACATAAAATATCGGTATCGCTTAAATCTATCTTATCAACTAAATCTGGCGCGACTTTAACATCGTGAGTGGTGCCATCTGACAAGATAAAAGTAATAGGGTTACCATGAGCATCGACTGCTAGATGGATCTTAGTTGCTCGTCCTGCGACACTTTTACTAATGGCCTGATCCGCTTCATTACCACCACTACTGTGCTGATGCGCTTTGATATGAGTACCATCTATAAACACCCATTCAAGGTCTGAGTCTTTGATTAGCAAAGCAAACAGTTGAATTAACTTATTGCTGCGAAACCAACGCTGATAAGCTTTGTAGACCGTATTAGGCTTACCAAAGTAAGCGGGCAAATCACGCCAAGGACAGCCAACACGCATACGATACAGCACACCTTCAACCGTATTCCTAAGATTTCCTTTGTCATAGATGTTAAGTTCTAGTAGTATAGGTTTTAGTCTTATCCAGTGTTCATCTTTGAGCATTGTACGAGGCATAGCGAACGGTATCTTTTTTGTGTGAGAACTTAAAGATTACCCGTTTGCTATTTTTTTGCCATCATTTTATCCCCAATGTTCAACAGACCCTACTATCATGCATGTATATTGTAATTTTTTGAAAATTAGACTATTCTCCGCTCTGTTTACTGATGATTAAAAACTTAAATGATAATTGAAAAGGAACATTCATTGAAAAATAAATTACCCATTACACTCATAACTTTAGCTACCGTTTTTATCCTAAGTGGTTGTGCTAGTAAATCTATTAATATTCCTGCAACTTATGTATCTCCAAATGAATATGCTAGTTTTAGCTGCTCTACTTTAGAAGATGAAATGAGAGAGATATCGCAAAGAGTAGCCACAACTACTGGTCAAGTAGATAAAAAAGCATCAGTTGATTCATGGCAAATGGGCGTTGGATTAGTATTATTTTGGCCTGCACTTTTATTTTTAGAGGGAGGTGATGGCGTACTCCAATCCGAATATGCCCTCTTAAAAGGTAAGTATGAAGCAGTATCATCGCAGTACAATCGAAAGGGATGTGCGACTATGACTGAAAAAGTCTCTGGATAACTATGCTTTGCCAAATAGGTATTTTTGACATCATAAAATGTAGTGGTCTATTTCTATTAATACGAGCCACTTTTATAATATTACCTGTTTCGCTTTCCCTTGACTTGCTTTAATAGTAGATGCCCTTTTACAAGCACGTACTCAATAGACCGTTCTCCATGCGTACTTGTGCATCATTTTGATCGATTAATATAATCTGATACTGTAGAAGAATAGTTTCTTACAAGATATTCAATTAGTGCTGTTTGCTTTTAATACCTAGATGGTTAATAACACTACTTCAAAAAAACCCCGACTTAGTAAGTCGGGGTTTTTCTCTACTCATCTAATGATTCTGTTACTGTTACTACTGGTCATTCTCATTACGTCTAAAAGTCCAAGTATTACCATCCGACGCTTCTGCACAATAATAATATCCCGCTAGGTTAAAGTCCTTTAGCTGTTCTGCGTGGGTAAGTTTA
The DNA here is from genome assembly GCF_017875835.1 of Psychrobacter sp. PL19. NCBI lineage: Bacteria > Pseudomonadati > Pseudomonadota > Gammaproteobacteria > Moraxellales > Moraxellaceae > Psychrobacter > Psychrobacter sp. PL19. Next base: position 3,000,114 of record NZ_JAGING010000001.1, on the reverse strand, counting down.
TTATCAGCGGCATACTTCACCATCAGCCCTCGCGCTTTTTTGGCATAAAAGCTAATGACTTTATATTGGCCGTTTTTTTGATCTTCAAAGCGTGGGGTAATTATTTCCGCTTGCAGTGCTTTTTTCTTGACGGCTTTAAAGTATTCATTCGAGGCCAGGTTGACTAATACCGGCAATTCACCGTCTGACTGGGTATCTTTAATCCGCTGATTGAGCAGATCGGTAATCTGCTCACCCCAAAACTCGTACAAATTCTCACCGCGCTCGTTCTTAAGTTTAGTGCCCATCTCTAACCGATAAGGCTGCATTAAATCTAATGGCTTAAGTAAACCATATAAGCCTGATAATATTCCCAAATGTTCATTTAAATATAGTATTGTTTGTTTATCCATGGCATAACTATCAAGTCCAGTATAAACATCACCATCGAACAAATAGCTGGCTGGTTTGGCGTTATCAGTGGTAAAGGGCAGTTGCCAAGCATGATTACGAACGGCATTCAAAGTAGCAAGCTCGGATGAAATGTTCATTAGCTCCTGTAAATCCATTGGGTCTTTGTTTTTAAGTCCCTTGATGAGTTGTGCTGATTCGTCAACAAACACTGGTTGGCTATAATAATTGTCAAGATTGAGGGGTATAGCATCGCTCTCGTTCAAAGATTTCGCAGGGGAAAGTACAAAATACATAATTATTCCTTATATAGTAGACTAATGACAAACCTGTGACAGGCTCAGGGTCGCTTAGTATGCAACGTTTACTGCTTTGATTGGTCTTTCTTATCGCTGTTTTAGGGTGTTTTTCTTGAAAGCCAGAGTTCGTTGGAAAAATAAAACTTCCAAATATAACAATAAAATTTATGGAAATGGTGTAAATACCTAACTTTTTATTATACTTACGGGTCATCAATAACCAATGAAAGTTGGTTCTTGATGTCTTTATAATAAAAAGGCGTGATGGCAACGTAGCTATCATTTATTCATTTATTAAATTGATAATCTTTAGTTATTGTTCTTAGTTTAAGCAGTGCTCAATTTTTTTTGTCCCTTGTCCCTTGTACTCTGTAAATGTGAATTGAGAGTATCCAAGGTAAGTTATTCGACGTAAGGAGATGGTATGAAAATCGGTGTAATCAGTGCAGATGTCGCCCATGAGAGCCGGGTGGCGCTAACTCCAGACGCAGTCAAAAAACTGCGCAAGCTTGGCTTTGAGGTAATCATACAGTCTGGAGCAGGTCAGGCGGCCTATTATTCTGATGACAGCTATCAAGCTGCCGGTGCTAGCATTGCTGCTAGCAATGCTGAGGTTACTGCTGATGCTCGTATAATCACCACGGTAGATGACTTGCCAGCGACTATAGCTGCGAGTTTGACATCGGGACAGATTGTCATTGGTATGCTAGATCCTTACCGCAATACCCAGCTTGACGCTTATGCTGAACAAGGTGTCACTGCTTTTGCCATGGAGCTACTGCCCCGCACCTTGTCACGAGCACAAAACATGGATGTCCTGTCATCACAGGCCAACCTTGCCGGCTATAAAGCAGTACTGCTCGCTGCCAATGAGTTTTCGCGTCCTTTCCCTATGTTCATGACCTCAGCAGGAACGGTCAAGCCCGCTAAAGTAGTTATTCTGGGCGTTGGGGTCGCAGGCTTGCAAGCGATTGCCACTGCTAAGCGTTTAGGGGCAGTGGTTGAGGCCAGTGATTTACGTCCTGCCGCCAAAGAGCAAGTCGAATCGCTCGGTGGTAAGTGGCTTGATGTACCGATGAGTGAAGATGAAGCGCAAAAGGCTAAAGGCACAGGCGGCTATGCATGGACGCCCTCAGAACAGTATATCAAAGACCAAGCAGCAGTAGTGGACAAAGCATTAAGTGCCGCTGATATTGTGATTACTACCGCGCAAATTCCTGGTCGACAAGCCCCACGCTTAGTGCACCAAGCCACGCTTGCCAAAATGAAAGCGGGTGCGGTACTGATTGATATGGCCGCTGGTACTGGCGGTAATGTTGAAGGCTGCGTGGCCAATGAAACCATCACTACCGAGAATGGCGTGCGGATCGTTGGCGCCGCTAATATTCCTTCGATGTTGGCTGCGCAATCTTCAGATTTTTATGCCAATAACTTGGTTCATTTTATCACCACCTTAATTGCTTCTGAATCGACACCTGAAGCCGTAGCCGACAATGATGGCTCAGGCAATGCATCACCCAATGAATTGACCCTGCGCTTAAATATGGAAGATGAGATTCAAGGTGCATTGGCAGTCACGCATGATGGTCAGGTACGTCTCGCTCAACGTTAATAATATAAATGACCACCGCCAAACGCCAGTAAAACCCATGAATAGTAATAAATAGATTTTTAGGAGGATAAGATGATTGCGACTATTTTAGCCGCGGCACCAGCTGGTGAAGCCATGATGAGTACGCCTTTTGTAGCGATTTTCACGATATTCGTGCTCGCTATTCTTGTAGGGTATTACGTTGTTTGGGGCGTAACACCAGCGCTACACACGCCATTGATGGCAGTGACCAATGCCCTATCGAGTATTGTCATCGTCGGTGCGATGCTCCAGACCGTTACCATTGACGGTAGCATGTTTACCGCGACCAGCTTACTCGGTACTTTTGCCGTATTTTTAGCCAGTGTCAATATCTTTGGTGGTTTTGCTGTGACGGAACGTATGCTTGCAATGTTTAAACCAAAACCTAAAAAAGCCCCGGTTGTAACCACTGATAGTGGAGGTGACGCATGAACGACTTAACTAATACGATTGCTACCAATGCTGATTGGTTTTACTTAGTTGGTGCGATATTATTTGTCTTGACCTTACGTGGTCTGTCCAGCCCAAAAACGGCTATTCGTGGCAACCGGTTAGGTATGGTGGCGATGGCCATTGCGGTCATTACGACGTTTTTCTTAGCCGAAGGCCCAGTGCTATGGCTAATTATTGGCGCGATGGTTTTAGGTGCAATCGTTGGACTGTGGAAAGCCAAAACGGTTGCAATGACCCAGATGCCAGAAACGGTGGCGCTGATGCATTCCTTCGTTGGTTTAGCGGCGGTAGCCATTGCTTTAGCAACGGTGCTACATACTGAGGAAGCGTACAGTACCATTACCCGTCTAGAATTATTTATAGGTTGCTTTATTGGTGCGATTACCTTTTCAGCTTCATTTTTTGCCTTTGGTAAATTAGCTGCTAAGAGTTGGGCAAAAACTCTAGTAGGCGGCTGGGTTAAACCGGTACAGGCCATTTTGTTTATCGCTATGGTTAGTTTTGGCGCGGTTTACTTTTTGACCGATTCGCTGCCTGCATTTTATGCGATGACGGTATTGGCGGTAGTGTTTGGTTGGATGTGGATTGCCCCGATTGGTGGCGGTGATATGCCGGTAGTGGTGTCTTTACTGAACTCATTCTCAGGTTGGGCAGCAGCGGGTATTGGTTTTACGCTCGGTAACTCGATGCTGATTATTGCCGGTTCCTTAGTTGGGTCATCTGGTGCTATTTTGTCCTACATCATGTGTAAAGCGATGAATCGCTCATTATTAAACGTCTTATTTGGCGGTATAGGTACAGTAGCCGTCGCTGCAGGCGGAGATGATGGCGCGCCAAAAAATTATAAATCAGGCTCGGCAGAAGATGCTGGATTCCTAATGGCCAACGCTAACGATGTGATTATTGTACCTGGTTATGGCATGGCGCAAGGTCGCGCACAAAATGCGGTCAAAGAGTTATATGAATTATTGAAAGCAGAAGGTGTTAACGTACGCTTTGCTATCCATCCGGTTGCTGGTCGTATGCCCGGACATATGAACGTCTTACTGGCTGAAGCTGATGTGCCTTATGATGATATTCTTGAGATGGATGAGATTAACTCCGACTTTTCAAGTACTGATGTAGTAGTCGTCATTGGCGCTAATGACGTGGTGAACCCTTCTGCGAAGGACGATCCTACCTCGCCAATATTTGGTATGCCTATCTTGGAGGTCAGCAAAGCCCGAACAGTCATGGTTATTAAGCGTTCGATGAGCACCGGTTACGCCGGCTTAGACAACAGCTTGTTCTATATGGACAAAACCATGATGATATTTGGTGATGCTAAAAAAGTGGTCGAAGAGATGGTTCGTAGTATCAATGGCGCGGGTCATTAAGCTGCTAATTTAATCAGCTATTAGGTTAAGAGACTAGGCGTCACTAATCTGATTTTGCAATCACTGTCAGCGTCTAGCTTGTGCACTACTAAAAATGAGCAGTGTTGCTAAAATAGATTAAATTAGTCTTTAACTTGACGGTCTTGAATACTAACGATAATCGCTAAAAGTCACTGAGGTGGCTTTTTTTGCGTCAAACCAATTTACCTTTTTTCTGCTATAACCTTCAGCAGTTTATATACTTAATAAGAGAGTTGCTCGTGAATATGTTACTGCGTTTTTTTATTATGATTGGCTTGCTTAAGCAGCAACTGAAACAGCAGGCGGTTAATGGTCAGCTCAGTATCGAAGCCCTCACTACCCCTGTGTTACGCCACTATCGAGTATTGCCGCACGACATGGGCTTTCGTAATCACTTGCCCAACTATCGTTATTTATCTTTTATTGAGCTAAACGTCACTCACTGGCTGCTGGCCTGTAGTCACCAAAAAGGTATCAAGTCATTGCAATGGATTATCGCCATGCAAGAGGTCATCTATCTTAAAGAAATTAAGTTTTTGGATAAAATGACGGTTAGTAGCACTCTGGCCGGCTGGGACCATAAATATATCTACTTTGAGCATCGTTTCTTCGTAAAAAATCAGCTGATGGCAGTGGCAATGACTAAGTTTGTATTGATGGATAAGCGAGGTAAGTGTAAACCCAGTTGCCTTGATATGGTGGGTGAGCGACTGACCGAGGTCATCACTTCTTGGAACAAGCATCAGATAGCAGTGAAGTCTGCGCCAACGCCATCAATAGAGGGTCATTAATTTAGACGGTTGTTAATAATTGTGAGGCTTGGCTATACATCATCAGGCGAAGTTTGCTAGGATAGAGCACATTGATTGGGTATCCCATTAATCAATGATAGCGTTAATGAGTGATGCCGCTAATTATAAACATTGTAATTTAATTTTAAGGAGCCGTTATGATCCCGCAGTCATTAAAATGGACAGATAGCTTGGATATCGCTATTGAGCTTTACGAAAAATTTCCTGAGACCGACCCACAACAAGTACGTTTTACCGATTTACATCGTTGGATAACAGAGCTTGAGGGCTTTGATGATGATCCCAAAAAATCGAACGAAGGTATATTAGAATCCATTCAAATGAATTGGATTGATGAAGCTGCTGACTAGTTCGATTTTACTGCTTTACGTATGACCTCAAATAACCAGGCTCTTAAACAAAAGAACAGGACAGGCAGTATCATGACTTCACAAATTAAAGAGCTAACCGAAGCGGTAGCTTGTAAAGGTATCAGCGTTCGCACCACCAATATTGCTGAAATCAGCCACGACACTGCCAAATTAGGTAGATTATGGCAAAAGTTTTATCAAGGTCATGTGAGTCATCTCGAAAAGGGTGAGGATATTTATGGTATTTATCACAACTATGAGAGCAATGATGAAGTCGGCGCTTTTGATGTCGTAGCCAGTTGGAAGGTAGGCAGTCAGCAAGGCGAGCAAGAGCAGCCAGGCAAAGACGCTACTCTCAATGCTGGCAGTGTGATGACAGTGACTATTCCTGCAGGAAAGTATTTAGTATTCTCTGAGCATGGCAACATGCCTAATACGGTGATGAATGCTTGGGAGAAGGTCTGGGAATATTTTAATGACCCAAGCTGCGAACACACGCGAGTTTACGATGTCGATTTTGAGTGTTATGTCGATGGCAATCTAGAATACGGTCAAGTTGATGTCTATATTGGTATCGAGTGAATTCAGTCATGTGATGAGCATTAAAAGGACAGTCTGTGACGACGCATCAGGTAACCTATCAAATCAATACAGCTATTAGCCCTGAACAGTTCATCGAACTACTTAATAAGTGCAGCTTAGGCGCAAGCCGACCAATAGATAACTACTATGTAATAAAAGGCATGCTTGATAATGCGGACTTATTAATCACGGCATGGATAGATGAACAGTTGGATGATGATGGCGTCAATGAAAAACAGTTGATTGGGGTCGCACGCTGCGTGAGTGATTTTAGCTACTGCTGTTATCTATCAGAATTAGCAGTGGTGGAAGACTATCAACACCAGGGTATCGGTAAGATGATGATTAAAAAGATTGAGCAGCAATTACCACCCAACTGTCAGATTATTCTATTATCTGATCTGCAAGCGAGTGATGTGGCTAATAAAACGAGCTATCCAAAGATTGGTTTTGCTAAGCATGATAACGCCTAGGTCAAAGTAGTCAGTTGATAACTATTTTAAAACGTAGCTAATTGTTTACTATTGACCTATTACTTGATATGACTGGCTATAGTTTGAAGCGCACAGCTAATGATTTGCAGCTCGTCATAATCCTTATTACACATAGCCTTTATCAAAAACAGTCCTGACTAAAAATAAAAAAAGCGCTACTTGTTTAGCAAGTAGCGCTTTTTTATGGATAAAATATAATCAGTCTCACTGAAGTTCTTAATCAAGCAATAAGTTCTCTAAAATCCCTTCATATATTTGCGCCAATCTTCCTAAATCATCAATCTCAATCTTTTCATCGACTTGATGAATGGTGGCATTGCGTACGCCAAGCTCTACCACTTGCGCACCCGTTGGGGCAATAAAGCGTCCGTCGGAGGTGCCACCAGAAGTGGATAAAGTAGTATCAGTATCGGTAACTGCTTTAATCGCTTGCTGGCATGCTGAGACTAGTTGGCCTTCAGGGGTCAAAAACGGTTCACCTGATAACTTCCAATTAATCTCATACTTAGCCTTACTATCTGAAAAATATTTGTCAAATATTGCGTGAGTTTTTGCTTTTAATTCATCTTCGGTAGTTTCAGTAGAAAAGCGAAAGTTAAAGACCACCTCTAACGTTGCAGGAATGACGTTGGTTGCGCCAGTGCCGCCGTTGATATTAGAGATTTGTAGTGAGGTGGCGGGGAAGTACTCATTACCTTTATCCCAAGTCGCCTCAGTCAATTCCGCCAGTGCTGGCAGGACCGCATGAATAGGGTTGGAAGCTAGATGTAGGTAGGCAACATGGCCTTGTTTACCAGTAACGGTTAAGACTGCACCCAATGAGCCACGGCGACCGTTTTTGATAATATCGCCGAGGGTGTCGGTACTCGATGGCTCACCAACGAGGCAATAAGTAATTTTTTCATTTCGTGCTTCTAGCGCTTCGATTACTTTGACTGTGCCATTAATTGATGGGCCTTCTTCGTCAGAAGTAATTAAGAATGCAATAGAGCCGTTATGTTCTGGATGGTTGAGGACAAAGCGTTCGGCAGCGACCGTAAAGGCGGCAATACCGGTTTTCATATCAGCCGCGCCGCGTCCCCATAGATAACCATTAGCAAGCGTTGGAGTAAATGGCGGATAAGTCCAATTGTTTTCATCGCCTGTCGGTACCACATCGGTATGACCTGCAAAGCAAATCACTGGCTCAGTGGTTCCGCGCCGCGCCCATAAGTTTTTGACTTCAGCATGTTCACCGCTTTGTTGTCTATCGCCGAAGTACATAAACTCGCAGTCAAATCCCGCTTGCTGAAGTCGCGCTGACAATATGTCTTGGCATCCGGTATCGTCAGGTGTCACCGAAGGACGCTCCATCAATGCCATACTTAAGGCTAAAGTTGCTTGCTGAGAAGTATCTGTTGTGGAGGTTTTCATGCTTTCGCTATGATTGCTAACAGTCTCTGCTGTTAAGTTATGATTTGACATTGGGAGCCTTTTCAAAGTTAAAAGTAGTTCATTATTAGTTGCTTTCAATATTAAGTGTTTTCAACGAAAGGAACTAAGCCATCACGGCGCATCCAGGTAGCAATAGAGTAACGTTGCCGGTGGGCTGTCTGTACTTGATGTTGTATATTACTATTAAAGATTACTAAGCGATTAGCCACTGGCATAACATTGTGATGCTTGCCATGATTATCGATCACTTCTAACGCACCGCCGTCACTGTTTGCCCATTCATCATTGAGATAAAACACCGCTGAGAGGACGCGCTCATCACGGTTCGTAGGATTATCTTTATGCCATTGGTAACCAAAGCCGACCGGATAGCAGGCATAATGCGCCTCGCTATGGCGGATACCAGTGAATAAACTGCGATTAAATACGGTAGCAAGTGCGTTAATGCTTTGTAGATAATAAAACCCAGCAAAAAAAACCTGCGTAATCCAGCGGATGTTATCACCGCGAATATCACTGACCTGAATACCGGCGGTGAGCTGTGCTGCTCGATAGTCAACAAAGCCACTTTCCGCCTGTAGCGCTAACAGAGCCTTACTGTTAAATACATCATCGATAATGATCCAACCCTCATTGACGAGCTTATCAAGCTGGGTGTTAGTAAGCCTATCTCCCCAGTCAACTTCGAAATCAGACAGTTGTAGTTCATGTTGGGTAAGTGAAACATCATTAATGCCATCGATATTCGGAGTAAGCAGCGGCGGATTATTATCCCCTATCGGATTATCGATGACCAACTCTGTTGAGCTTAAATCTGTCAAATGAAGGTTACTGCTAATCTCTATCATTTCATTACCACCTTGCTCTATCAACGGTCAATCAACACCTATTTACCAAAACCATCGTTATTTTTTGCGCTTCCTATGCTACCATAGATGCAATTTTTCTTACTTAAACTTTTAAACTTATGAATTATAAACATGCCTATCACGCCGGTAACTTTGCTGATGTGGTCAAACACATTTTATTGGTACAACTGCTTAATCAATTAAGCCAAAAAAACAAACCTTTTTATGTGCTTGACGCCTATGGTGGCCGTGGCCTGTATTCGCTTGCCAGTGAAGAGGCACGTAAGACAGGAGAGTTTAGAGGCGGTGTTCAAGCCTTGATGAAAGCTGATACCGAACAAGCGCCAACAGCGGTTAAAGATTACGTGGAAGGCGTTAAGCAAGCCCGTTTTACTTATGACAAAAAAGTTTATCCTGGCTCGCCGTGGTGGATTGCGCATCATGTCGAAAAAAGCACTGATGGTAGTGTTCGCGGTGAAGCGTTTGAAGCAAAAGCTAGCGAGTATGATGCCCTTAACTACCAGCTGCATAAATTGCCTATTGGTATTCATCATCGCAATGCATTTGAAGGTATTGCTGCGGTCATCCCGCCACAAGAGAAACGTGGTCTAATTCTACTTGATCCGCCATATGAACAAGAACATAAAGATTTTACCCGTCTGATCAATTTATTAGTAGCGTCTTATAATAAGTGGCCACAAGGCACTTACGCGTTATGGTTCCCTATTAAGAACATTGAAGCGGTAGAGTTGTTTTATAAGAAACTGAAACGTACCGAGATGAGACGTCAGCTGGTTTGTGAGCTGAATATCTATCCCAATGATATTGCTGTTGGCCTAAATGGTACGGGTATGCTCATTATCAATCCACCGTGGCAGTTTGACAACCATGCACGTGAGATATTACGTTTCTTACAACCTGTATTTAAAGTAGCTGATGCGCCTAACCTAACCCCCGATAGCGCGACTAATGTGCGCTGGCTGGTTGGCGAATAAGGACCTTGTTATGACCACCGAGCAACCACCCAATAACTCAGGTAACACCAATAATTCAAGTAACAATCGTACAGATAGTAACCATCTGAACGCTGGACTGCCAAAAGAACCTCTATTGCAGGACAGTGCGGCTACCCAGCCGCCCTTTGTAGATGAGCATGAGTCTAATATCCGTTTAGCGGATAATGATGACTATGACGGTCTGACTTTTGAGGTGATTGAATCAGAAGTCGCTGAAGGTAAGCAAGTGGTGAGTCGTGGTGTTTATTTAGCACCTAACTTAATTACCACTTTGTCATTACTATCTGGTTTTTACTCAATTTTGGCCAGTACTGATGGACGATTTTATCAAGCGTCCTTAGCGATTTTCTTATCAGCTATTTTAGATGGTGCAGATGGTCGAGTTGCACGGATGCTCAATGCGCAAAGTCCATTTGGGGAGCAATATGACTCTCTGGCCGATATGTTGGCTTTTGGTATTGCCCCGGCAATTCTAATTTATAGCTTTGCGCTAGAGCCATTAGGTCGCATTGGTCTAGGTTGTGCATTTGTGTTCACTGCCTGCGGGGCTTTTCGTTTGGCACGCTTTAATGTACAGGTCGGTATAGTTGACAAAAAGTACTTTGTCGGCTTGGCCAGTCCACTGGCTGCTATTTTAGTAACATCTGCCGTCATGGTCGCGATTGATCATAACGAGTGGGTGGGGCAATATGATACGCTGGTGATAATGTTGTTCGCCGCTTGGGTGGTGATATGTGGTTTATTGATGGTCAGTAACGTAAAGTACTACAGCTTTAAAGAGTTCGACAAAAAGAAGGTCCCCTTTGTAGTCTTGATCGTTGGCGTATTAGTTATGAGCATAGCGATATATGACATACCAGTTGGCATTCTAGCCATTGGTTTTATTTATGCGCTATCCGGCATCGTTACGACGTTAAAAAGTAAGGTTTAGAAACGATATCTACAATACAGTCTTAGACTTAGATAAAATTTCTAGTAGATAGAGCGTCAGTTTTGTATTGTGAAAAGAGCCGCCCTGTCTAGGATGGCTCTTTCTTTATCTTTGATTTTATATCTGATTCAAAGACTATAATTAATTTAACCACCAAAACCGCTTGACCCACACATGAAACTGCGTATAATGCCACCCAGTCGGAAGGGAAGAGCGGCTTTATGAAGTGGTTTACCACTTTAGAAAAAGTTAGTTAAATAACTTCTTGACACCGTATTAAAAGCGTCTATAATACGCACCTCAGCAAGGGAAGCTAGCAAGTTTAAGAGTAATTCATTACTCAATGACTACCGAGCTAACCTACTGAAACGAATTGGAACAAAGACTTGACAGGTTATTTCAACATGATATACTAGTCAGCTCGCTAAACGAGATAAGCTAAATAGCTTACCTTAATTAGCGAAAACATTATTTACTGGACGACAGTGAATAACACTATTTAAAAGCATAACTAAAGAACAACTTGTGTGGATTTTTGCTGATTCAGAATGCTAAAAAATAAAGTTGACTGTCTTCTCTTTTCGGGAAGTCTATTAACTATAAAAATTATCATTTAAGACAGCAAGAAAACTCAAAGTTAATTCATTTAAATGAAAACATACGAAGAGCGTAATTGCCAGATTAGATGAGCCAAGTTTAGTAACCTCTTTAAAGGGTTACATAGCAAGATTAAACTGAAGAGTTTGATCATGGCTCAGATTGAACGCTGGCGGCAGGCTTAACACATGCAAGTCGAGCGGAAACGATGGTAGCTTGCTACCAGGCGTCGAGCGGCGGACGGGTGAGTAATACTTAGGAATCTACCTAGTAGTGGGGGATAGCTCGGGGAAACTCGAATTAATACCGCATACGACCTACGGGAGAAAGGGGGCAGTTTACTGCTCTCGCTATTAGATGAGCCTAAGTCGGATTAGCTAGATGGTGGGGTAAAGGCCTACCATGGCGACGATCTGTAGCTGGTCTGAGAGGATGATCAGCCACACCGGGACTGAGACACGGCCCGGACTCCTACGGGAGGCAGCAGTGGGGAATATTGGACAATGGGCGAAAGCCTGATCCAGCCATGCCGCGTGTGTGAAGAAGGCCTTTTGGTTGTAAAGCACTTTAAGCAGTGAAGAAGACTCCATGGTTAATACCCATGGACGATGACATTAGCTGCAGAATAAGCACCGGCTAACTCTGTGCCAGCAGCCGCGGTAATACAGAGGGTGCAAGCGTTAATCGGAATTACTGGGCGTAAAGCGAGCGTAGGTGGCTTGATAAGTCAGATGTGAAATCCCCGGGCTTAACCTGGGAACTGCATCTGAAACTGTTAGGCTAGAGTAGGTGAGAGGAAGGTAGAATTCCAGGTGTAGCGGTGAAATGCGTAGAGATCTGGAGGAATACCGATGGCGAAGGCAGCCTTCTGGCATCATACTGACACTGAGGCTCGAAAGCGTGGGTAGCAAACAGGATTAGATACCCTGGTAGTCCACGCCGTAAACGATGTCTACTAGTCGTTGGGTCCCTTGAGGACTTAGTGACGCAGCTAACGCAATAAGTAGACCGCCTGGGGAGTACGGCCGCAAGGTTAAAACTCAAATGAATTGACGGGGGCCCGCACAAGCGGTGGAGCATGTGGTTTAATTCGATGCAACGCGAAGAACCTTACCTGGTCTTGACATATCTAGAATCCTGCAGAGATGCGGGAGTGCCTTCGGGAATTAGAATACAGGTGCTGCATGGCTGTCGTCAGCTCGTGTCGTGAGATGTTGGGTTAAGTCCCGCAACGAGCGCAACCCTTGTCCTTAGTTACCAGCGGGTTAAGCCGGGAACTCTAAGGATACTGCCAGTGACAAACTGGAGGAAGGCGGGGACGACGTCAAGTCATCATGGCCCTTACGACCAGGGCTACACACGTGCTACAATGGTAGGTACAGAGGGCAGCTACACAGCGATGTGATGCGAATCTCAAAAAGCCTATCGTAGTCCAGATTGGAGTCTGCAACTCGACTCCATGAAGTAGGAATCGCTAGTAATCGCGGATCAGAATGCCGCGGTGAATACGTTCCCGGGCCTTGTACACACCGCCCGTCACACCATGGGAGTTGATTGCACCAGAAGTGGATAGCCTAACCTTAGGGATGGCGTTCACCACGGTGTGGTTGGCGACTGGGGTGAAGTCGTAACAAGGTAGCCGTAGGGGAACCTGCGGCTGGATCACCTCCTTATAGACGCATTCGGTCAGCAAGAATTCACAACAAGTTGTTCTTTAGTTTAAGCTTACGTTTATTGCATAAACGTATATGGGTCTGTAGCTCAGCTGGTTAGAGCACCGTGTTGATAACGCGGGGGTCAGTGGTTCAAGTCCACTTAGACCCACCATTTTATATGGGGCCATAGCTCAGCTGGTAGAGCGCCTGCCTTGCACGCAGGAGGTCAACGGTTCGACTCCGTTTGGCTCCACCATCATAAACACAGAGTAAGCTTAGAGTGCGAATAACATAGAAACAAGTGATTTAGATATAGCGAAATATATCTTAAGATTACTTCTTTCTGTTTTATACAGAACCTGTAATTCGACGAGAATACAGGAACTATTTAAAAACATAGATATGAGTCTGGGTTAGAACAACATGTTCACGTGTTGTTTCTAACCTGATAATCGATTCTCTTAACGACATCAGTTGTTATCCCAGAGGATTGATTATCAAATAATAAAGAGAACTGAATCAAGCGTATAAAATTAGGTGATATCGTTATCATAATTAGACTCATATAACACTTAGATAGTTGAAAGACTACTTGGGGTTGTATGGTCAAGTAATGAAGCGCACATGGTGGATGCCTTGGCAGTCAGAGGCGATGAAAGACGTGACAGCCTGCGATAAGCTTCGGGGAGGCGGCAATATCCTGTGATCCGGAGATTTCTGAATGGGGAAACCCACTTACCATAAGGTAGGTATCTCGTACTTGTACGAGAAGCGAACGAGGGGAAGTGAAACATCTCAGTACCCTTAGGAAAAGACATCAAATGAGATTCCCCAAGTAGCGGCGAGCGAACGGGGAGAAGCCGATTAATTCTAATGTAGAAGAACAGCGTGGGAAAGCTGACCGTAGTAGGTGATAGTCCTGTATTCGAAACATTAGAGTTAACATATTAAGTAGGGCGGGACACGAGAAATCCTGTTTGAAGATGGGGGGACCATCCTCCAAGGCTAAATACTCCTGACTGACCGATAGTGAACCAGTACCGTGAGGGAAAGGCGAAAAGAACCCCTGTGAGGGGAGTGAAATAGAACCTGAAACCGTGTGCGTACAAGCAGTGGGAGCCTCAATTTATTGGGGTGACCGCGTACCTTTTGTATAATGGGTCAGCGACTTATGTTCTGTAGCGAGGTTAACCATTTAGGGGAGCCGTAGGGAAACCGAGTCTTAATAGGGCGAATAGTTGCAGGGCATAGACCCGAAACCGAGTGATCTATCCATGAGCAGGTTGAAAGTGCCGTAACAGGCACCGGAGGACCGAACCCACTATCGTTGAAAAGCTAGGGGATGACTTGTGGATAGGGGTGAAAGGCTAATCAAACTCGGTGATAGCTGGTTCTCCCCGAAAGCTATTTAGGTAGCGCCTCGGACGAACACCATTGGGGGTAGAGCACTGTTTCGGCTAGGGGGTCATACCGACTTACCAAACCGATGCAAACTCCGAATACCGATGAGTGATATCCGGGAGACACACAGTGGGTGCTAACGTCCATTGTGGAGAGGGAAACAACCCAGACCGCCAGCTAAGGCCCCAAATTCCTAGTTAAGTGGGAAACGAGGTGGGAAGGCATAGACAGCTAGGAGGTTGGCTTAGAAGCAGCCATCCTTTAAAGAAAGCGTAATAGCTCACTAGTCGAGTCGGCCCGCGCGGAAGATGTAACGGGGCTCAAACTAGGAGCCGAAGCTGCGGATTTGAATTTGTTTTCAAGTGGTAGGGGAGCGTTGTGTAAGCCTGTGAAGGTGTGTCGTAAGGCATGCTGGAGGTATCACAAGAGCGAATGCTGACGTGAGTAACGATAATGCGAGTGAAAAGCTCGCACGCCGGAAGATCAAGGGTTCCAGTCCAACGTTAATCGGGGCTGGGTGAGTCGACCCCTAAGGCGAGGCCGAAAGGCGTAGTCGATGGGAAATCAGTTAATATTCTGATACTTGTTTATAATGCGATGGAGGGACGGAGAAGGTTATGCCAGCCTGGCGACGGTTGTCCAGGTGAAAGGATGTAGGTAGACAGTTTAGGCAAATCCGGACTGTTAATACCGAGATCTGATAGCAAGCTGTACTTGTACAGCGAAGTGGCAAATACCATGCTTCCAGGAAAAGCTTCTAAGCAATAGTTATAAACGAATCGTACCCTAAACCGACACAGGTGATCAGGTAGAGAATACCAAGGCGCTTGAGAGAACTCTGCTGAAGGAACTAGGCAAAATGGTACCGTAACTTCGGGAGAAGGTACGCTGCTGATGGTGAAGGACTTGCTCCGTAAGCTATTAGCAGTCGCAGATACCAGGCTGCTGCAACTGTTTATTAAAAACACAGCACTCTGCAAACACGAAAGTGGACGTATAGGGTGTGATGCCTGCCCGGTGCTGGAAGGTTAATTGATGGGGTTAGCGTAAGCGAAGCTCTTGATCGAAGCCCCAGTAAACGGCGGCCGTAACTATAACGGTCCTAAGGTAGCGAAATTCCTTGTCAGGTAAGTTCTGACCTGCACGAATGGCATAATGACGGCAGCGCTGTCTCCAGCAGAGACTCAGTGAAATCGAAATCGCAGTGAAGATGCTGTGTACCCGCGGCTAGACGGAAAGACCCCGTGAACCTTTACTACAGCTTTACATTGAACTTTGACCTGACTTGTGCAGGATAGGTGGGAGGCTTTGAAGCCGAGACGCTAGTCTTGGTGGAGCCAATCTTGAAATACCACCCTGGTCATGTCGGGGTTCTAACTCAGGTATAACAATACCGAGGACAATGTATGGTGGGTAGTTTGACTGGGGCGGTCTCCTCCTAAAGAGTAACGGAGGAGTACGAAGGTGCGCTCAGAACGGTCGGAAATCGTTCATAGAGTATAAAGGCAAAAGCGCGCTTAACTGCGAGACCCACAAGTCGAGCAGGTACGAAAGTAGGTCTTAGTGATCCGGTGGTTCTGTATGGAAGGGCCATCGCTCAACGGATAAAAGGTACTCTGGGGATAACAGGCTGATACCGCCCAAGAGTTCATATCGACGGCGGTGTTTGGCACCTCGATGTCGGCTCATCTCATCCTAGGGCTGAAGCAGGTCCTAAGGGTATGGCTGTTCGCCATTTAAAGAGGTACGCGAGCTGGGTTTAGAACGTCGTGAGACAGTTCGGTCCCTATCTACCGTGGGCGTTGGAAATTTGAGAGGATCTGCTCCTAGTACGAGAGGACCAGAGTGGACGAACCTCTGGTGTTCGGGTTGTCACGCCAGTGGCATTGCCCGGTAGCTACGTTCGGATGGGATAACCGCTGAAAGCATCTAAGCGGGAAGCCCACCTCAAGATAAGATTTCCCTAAAGAGCCGTTGAAGACTACGACGTTGATAGGCAGGGTGTGGAAGCACAGCGATGTGTGTAGCTAACCTGTACTAATTGCTCGTTTGGCTTGACCATACAACACCCAAGTGGTTTGTATGAGAGCTCTAATTAATCTATCTTGTATAGCTAAAATGCTATAGAATATAAATACATTTCGATATCACCTTAAACCTTGATTCAGTTAGGTTTATGTTGACAGGCTTTAAGCTAATACTTAAGTCAATAACAACAACAGACTCATATCTAACCCCCTTTGCTGACGACAATAGCATGATGGAACCACCTGATCCCTTACCGAACTCAGAAGTGAAACATCATCGCGCCAATGGTAGTGTGGATTCGTCCATGTGAGAGTAGGTCATCGTCAGCTCTCTATTCTAGTAAAGCCCCCAACGTTAATTCGTTGGGGGCTTTTCTTTGCCTAAGTTTCTAGTGGGCCGTAGCGCAAGGCGTAAAGCTTTCCCTGTAGGAATTCACTCTTGAGAGCTCTTTATATCTAATGTTGGGGGCTTTTTATTACTTACGTCATACTCATAACTACGCAAATATTATTCAAAATGCATACCTTGTTAGTTGAGTTAAATTAGCTCATCTGATTACGTATCAGTAACATACATGTTAGAATTAGTTACTTAAAGGTTTTTTGAAGGATAATAAAATGCGTAAAAATGTAGTTATTAAAATAGTTACACTCATTCCAGTATTTATAATTTCCGGGTGTATGAATATGCCTACTCCTTCTGCTCAGATTACTGGTTCATATACCTCCGGATTAAATTATGAAAAGTTTGACTGTGGAGATTTAAGTACTGAAATTGCTTCTCTAGCTCGCCGAGAAAATCAGCTATATGTTGCACAGGAACAAAGAATTAAAACGAGTAAGGTTCAGGCCTTTTGGATGGGATATGGTCAAGGTGATGGTGTCGAAGCATCGGAACTTGCTAACGTAAGAGGTGAGAAAGAAGCAGTTAGAAAAGCGTTCGAATCTAAGAGATGTAACTAACTTAAACGATGTCTGATTAAGCTTTGAAGTAAAGTACTGATAATAATGTAGAGTTATCCATACAAAAGTAGGTTGCCGTTAGATGTTTACATCGAAAACCCCTTAGCCTAGGGGTTTTTCTTTGGCTTTATGTTTTATATTTTATTTTTCACTCTAAATAAAGAATCTTCGCTTCATAACATGCAGTGGGGCTTCTTATTGGTTATTCTAAAAAGAAAATCTTGAGATTTGAGGTTGCTGGTTATTACTATGAGGTTCCGGTACACTAGTTTTATACTTAATCACATTCAATATAACTAGGACAGTAATATGGTAATGTCTAAAGTCACTTACCAAGGCAATCTACGTACCCAAGCTATTCATCTGCAATCTAATAATGAAATCATTACTGATGCTCCTGTCGATAATCATGGTAAAGGTGAAGCATTTTCACCCACTGATTTATTAGCAACCAGCTTAGCCAGTTGTATGCTCACTATTATTGGTATAAAAGCCGCTGATATGGGTGTCGATATTATAGGCACGACGGCTGAAGTCACTAAAATTATGGCTGCTAACCCTAGACGTGTTAGTGAAGTGCATATTGTGATGACCTTTATGCATGCGCTTGACGATAGAACCCAAAAGATACTTTATAACACTGCGCTCAGTTGCCCTGTTGCTCAAAGCATCCATCCTGACATTACCCAAAATTTGACCTTTAGCTATGCAGATGGGTCCTAATATGCCAACTAAAACCTTACTTATAATCGCACACGCACCATCGGTAAATACTAAGAAATTATCACAAGCGGCTTATGACGGCGCTAATCATCCAGATATAGATATCAAGGTAGTTATCAAGTCTCCCCAAGACACCCAGCCTGAAGATGTGCTGGCAGCTGACGCGCTACTTTTAGGAACCACTGAAAACCTAGCCTATATGGCTGGACTGACCAAAGACTTCTTTGATCGCTGTTATTATCCAGTACTGGAAAAGAAACAAGGTATGCCTTTTGCCTTATATATTCGTGCGGGCGAAGATGGTACCGGTACCAAACGCGCGATACAGACGATTACGACTGGTTTACGTTGGTCATGGATACAAGAGGCGCTGATCTTACAGGGGGTTTGGCAAGATGAGTTTACGGCACAAGTCGAAGAGCTAGCAATGACCCTTGCTGCTGGCGTAGAGGCAGGTATTTATTAATAGCCTGTTGTTATGGATAAAAATAATCTAAGAAACTTAAGTAATACTGATAATTTAGGTAATAGTGATATGAGCTTATCTGCTGCGCCACCGTTTTCTCGAGCTTGTGAGAATAATAAGCATGCAATCTTAGAAGTATTAAAAATAGAGTTGATATCTTTTAAGCATGTACTTGAGATAGGGTCGGGTACTGGTCAACATAGCGTGTATTTCGCGCCGCAGTTGCCAAAGATAACGTGGCAAACCAGCGACCTCGTAGCTAATCATTGGGCTATTAATGCTTGGCATGATGCCCATCCTGCAGCTAATCTCTATGCGCCTCTACCTTTGGATTTGGCGGTTGATCCATTACCCATCAGTCTTTCTTCTAATCGACCTTATGATGCGGTGTTTACGGCTAACACGCTACACATCATCGCATGGTCTCTAGTCGAAAAACTATTCGAATCGGTGGGTAATGCATTACCGAT
This sequence comes from Psychrobacter sp. PL19, assembly GCF_017875835.1. Taxonomy (NCBI): domain Bacteria; kingdom Pseudomonadati; phylum Pseudomonadota; class Gammaproteobacteria; order Moraxellales; family Moraxellaceae; genus Psychrobacter; species Psychrobacter sp. PL19. The sequence goes on along the minus strand of NZ_JAGING010000001.1, from coordinate 2,981,173 downwards.
TGATGGTAAGCTGCTTATTTATGGCCCATTCAATGAGAGTGGACATTATACCAGTGAGGGTAACCATCGTTTTGATGACATGCTACGTCAGCAGAATCCCAGCAGTGGTATTCGTCATAAGGAAGATGTTATAGAGCTAGCGGACCAACATCATTTAGTATTATTTGCTACTCATGCAATGCCAGCCAGCAACCAGCTACTGATTTTTAAAAAACGATAATACTGTTGAGTATTAGAAAATTAGCATCAAAAAAACTCTCTTAACCGATCATGATACGATCTGAATTAAGGGAGTTTTTTATTTGAGTTTGCTTATGTTTTTTTTCGATGAAACTTTTTATATTCCTCTGCTAATTATATTCCTCTGCTAAAAAATCCATATAACGCTTCCAAGAGCGTTTATCTGCTCGAGCATCATATCTATCGCTATCGAACACAGTGAAGGCGTGTTTTGCACCACTATAAGTAACCATCTCATGTTGTACATTCGAAGCTTCTAACGTTTTACCGAGTGTGGCAAAGTCTGCTAACGGAATTGACTCATCAGCTGAACCGTGAAAGACAAGTATTTCTCCAACTGTCTTATCATAGTTTTGACCGACTGGAATATCGAGTCCACCATGAAAGGGCACAAAGGCTTTTTGCGGGAATCCTGAGCGTGCTAACTCGAGAGCAACGGTGCCACCAAAACAGTATCCCATCGTCACACCTTGGCGCACATCATTGCCTTGTTTCTGACCTATGTTCAACGCTCCTTCGAGTAATTTGCGCATCTTCACCCGATCGTCATATAACGCTGAAGTAAGACGTTTTTTGTCTTCAATAGTAGTAGGGCGGATACCCAGTCCAAACATGTCTGCAGCCAAAACATTATAGCCTTCAGTTGCCAACATATCGGCACGCTGACGCTCATAATCCGTTAAGCCATCCCAATCGTGAATAAGTAAGATAAAAGGTGCATTAGGCTGGTCAGCTTTCGCGTAATAACCTTGATAAGACTGATTATTTACCGTATAGGTAATGTTTTTGGTAGTGATGGCTGCGGCAGTTTGGCTAACAGCCAATGCCATGAAGCCGATTGAGGTTGCAAGAAGTAATGAGCGGAAAGAGATGGTGGGCGAGTGAGCAGAATTTGACAACATAGGCAGTCTCATTATTTAAGGTGAAGAATAAAAATAGTTAGCCAAACAATACTTCTACTATATTTCTACTATCGCTTGGCATTAGGGTTTATCACTAATTTACAGCCTTCTATATCAAGGGTATTGCAAGAAGATTATAAGAATGGTTTCTTGATAGTAGCATGTGATTAAAAAAACATAAGATTTATTTGTTGGATGCAAACGTTAACCAAATATAAACAAGGGTCTTTATGTGTAAATTGGGCTTTACGGGTAATATTAGTTACTGATGTGACTGCAAGTTCTCTATGATTTTTGCTTAGTGCTAAGCTAATGACCCATCTAAAGGCTAACAACGGTGGTTTTTAAAAACTAACAATAGCCATTGGCACCGACATTAGCAATTAATGCTTGGCAATAAAATAAAACAGTCCGTTAAATATTTATAAGTAGCCTGGTCTAATGCATAAGTATTAACAGGGTGATTATTGAACTATGGACACAACCGTTCACTCAAAACAGCGCACACTTAAACTATCAGCGTTATACTAACGGCAGTGAGCTTCATGTTTAATGAATCCTGAATTCTAATCAAACATGAAGCCTAACCAAAATAGTAATTGATAATGACACAAAGGCTATTAATGAATTTATGTGAGATTGTGCGTATAGAAGGGTATGTTCAAAGTTCTTACCTAGCGATATATCCTGACAAGCTGTTATTATTAGATGGCTGTTGCCGCCCTGATGTGCCGGTAGTGCTAGACTATATTCTGAAAACCTTGGGTCGACCAGTCAGTGATTTAAAAGTGGTATTAGTATCCCATATGCATCCCGATCATGCAGGTGGAGCGATTAAGCTTAGAAAAGAGACTGGTTGTCTTATCGTGTCTGCGGATAAGCCGCAGCAGTGGTATAAAGGGGTGGGCGGTCGGCTGATGCATTTAGCAGATATGGGAATGGCTCATTTCGCGGCCAAGCGCATGGGTCGCACGTTTGAAATTCTATGGTATTCGCCACATCTTCATGCTGATATTACCGTGCAGGATGGTGATAGTGTACCCAAGTTTGCTGATTGGCAAATACTAGAAACTCCCGGACATACCGATCGAGACTTATCATTTTTTCATTTGCCCAGCCGCCAAGTTTATACTGGTGATTTGATCATTAAGCTCAAGCGAAAATTTGTGGCTCCGTTTCCAGTCTATGATCCTAAAGTTTATATTCGTTCTTTACAAAAAATTAAAGACTTAAACCCTTCAAACGTCATGATGGCTCATGGGCGCAGCCTTCCAATTGATGCAGCGACTTTTGACCTACTCATTACCCAAGCTCCTGAGCATCCGCGTACGGTAAAAGACACTATTCGCCATAAGCTGCTAGGGGGTCAGGGTATTGATTCCTACTCTCAAAATTTGTCTAAGAAAGGTTAGGATGGATATAAAAAATTGAGTGAACCGACCATAGAGTTGCTATATTATAAAGCTACTATGTTGTCAGGCTGTCTCAACGCAGCACCTGTATAATTTTTAGTTGGCAGTTGGCAGTTGGCAGTTGGCAGTTGGCAGTTGGCACATGATTAGTAGCTTAGCTTTATAATTGATTCATGACAGACTATAGTCAATGAAACGTAGTATCGATACATAACCTACTGCTGGCATACGTTTTTCTTGCTTGCTGTGCCTATACAGACAGAGGCTGCAAACATCTTATACCAGCAGTACCGTCGCGTTTTAAGGTATTTTAACTATACTTGCACTTTTTATTAATGATTCGAGTATGAAAAGTTACTCAAGAATAGCAAGCAAAAAAAAGCCCAGTCATATTAATGACTGGGCTTTTAGAATATGGTGGGCCGTCCGCGATTCGAACGCGGGACCAATTGATTAAAAGTCAACTGCTCTACCAACTGAGCTAACGGCCCTGAAGAGCGTATAAAAAAAGCACTGCTTTTTTAGCTCTGCAAGTCAAAATCCTTTAAATAGGACTTTGTTAGAACTAAACATCTTAAAGATGTCTTTAAACAATCTTACTACGCTAATGCCGAGTAGGGCAATATACATAATAAGTATCTAGCTAAAAATGGTGGGCCGTCCGCGATTCGAACGCGGGACCAATTGATTAAAAGTCAACTGCTCTACCAACTGAGCTAACGGCCCTGAAGAGCGTATAAAAAAAGCACTGCTTTTTTAGCTCTGCAAGTCAAAATCCTTTAAATAGGATTTTGTTGGAACGTTGCAATCAAATAAGCTATCTACTTGAGCGCAAGTGAATTTACATTTTCGTAAATTCTGTGGAAACTAAAAATTGCATGCAATTTTAGCTTCGCAAGTCAAAATCCTTCAAATAGGATTTTGTTAGAACGTTGCAATCAAGTAAGCTATCTACTTGAGCGCAAGTGAACTTACATGTTAATAAGTCCCGTACATCTACAAGCTTAACACTCTATTAAAACAGACAATAAGCTTGGTTCACTGTTTAAATGATTTGTATCTCTAAACGTGAGAGCACATTATATATATTATTGTGATAATTACAACCCCGCAGCTTGAAATAAGTGTAATTGGTGCTAAAAACAGCCGCTTTAATAAGATATTACTTGTCGTCTATATTCTGAAATTTTTAAGTTATTATCAAAAATCTAGCATGTTGCTGTTAATCTCTAGAAAGGGCCTCAACAGGATCAAGTTTGGCTGCATTGCGAGCGGGTAGGAAGCCAAAAATCACCCCAATGAGCGTTGAACAGACAAAGGCGGCAATAATTGATGTTGACGAGTAGATAACTTTAAAGCTATCACCACCAACACGGTTGATTAATTCACCAATTGTAAATGCCAAACCGATGCCGAGCAGGCCTCCTAAAATACAGACCAATATAGCTTCAATCAAAAATTGCTGCATAATATCACTTTGGCGTGCACCTACGGCCATGCGCACCCCAATCTCATTAGTGCGTTCGGTGACTGATACCAGCATGATATTCATGACCCCGATACCGCCGACTATTAAGGAAATAATCGCAATAGATGAAATCAGTAGGGTAAGCGCCGTAGTCGTAGATTCTATGGTCTGGCGAATGGAGTCGGAGTTGCGAATACGAAAGTCATCCGTACCGTGGCGACTTTCTATCAGTCTAGCAATAGCAGTCTCAGCAGCAGAGGAAGAAATATCATTATCAATCAGTGCCACGAAGCTTTCGATATAAGCACTGCCTATGAGCCGTGACATCATAGTGGTGTAAGGCATATATAGGGTCGGTGAGTCTACGCCACCGCCAAACCCGCTATCATTAGGCGCTAATACCCCAATCACTCGTCCTGGTACACTGCCTATCAGCAATACTTCACCGATGGGGTTGGCATTATCAGGGAAAAAGGTTCGTTTGGCGCTACTATCAATAATAATATCTTGAGTACGGCGCAAGATGCTTTGTTCATCAAAGCCTTGACCTTCAGCTAGCGTCTCGCCCGTTACGTCCAGGTAGTCTTTACCGACTCCCTTGACGCTTGCTGCCTCTTGCACATTGCGGTAGCGCACATCAATATTATTATTAATCTGTGGACTGACACTGATGACATAGGGTTGATCGGCCACTGCTTGAGCATCTTGCGGAGTCAGATTGTCATCGTTATATTGGCGTCTAGGGTCGCCATATGGGTAGCCGTCAGAGAGGGTAATGGTGTTAGTACCTAGGGAGCTAATACTGGTCAAGATTTGCGCTTGTGAGCCTTTGCCCAGTCCCACGACAGATACTACTGAGGCAATACCGATGATAATACCTAGCATGGTCAGTAGGGTGCGCATTTTGTGAGCGCGCATGGCCAGTAAGGACATTTTAAAGGCTTCGAATAAGCGGTCGACAAAGCTGCCAAAAGCGCTTTTACGATGGCGATCCAAAATTGCTTCAGGCTGCGCTTGCGTTTGCTGATAGTGCTCGTTTTTATAGTCGGCAATAATAATGCCGTCTTTAATCTCAATCACTCGCTCAGCTTGAGCCGCTAAAAGAGGATCATGAGTAACCATAATAATAGTATGGCCTTGTGCATTTAAGTCTTGCAAAATCTTCATCACATCGTCGCCAGACTTACTGTCAAGCGCACCAGTCGGCTCATCGGCTAAGATGATGTCGCCACCATTCATCAATGCCCGCGCGATAGAGACCCGCTGCTGCTGTCCACCAGACAGCTGGCTTGGACGGTTATTGACCTTGTCTGACAATCCCAAGCCTGATAGCAGCTGTTCGGCACGTTGGTTGCGTGCTTGGCCATCCATGCCAGCATATACTGCTGGTACCGCCACGTTATCACGAGCGCTAATATCACCCAGTAGATGATAACGCTGAAAAATAAAGCCAAAGTGTTCACGGCGTAGCTTGGCCAGCTCGTCAGCCTCTAAGCGGCTGACCGGTTGACCAAATATTTTATAGCTGCCAGCAGTCGCTTGATCCAAACAGCCTAGAATATTCATTAAGGTAGACTTACCAGAGCCTGACTGGCCAATGATAGCGACCATCTCACCGTGGTTAATGGTTAGATTGATGTCATCTAGCACACGAATAGTCTGCTCGCCTGCTTTAAACTCTTTAATCAGCCCTTTGACCTGCATTAATGGGACGTTAATCACATCAATTACATCAGTCTTGGTGTTAGAGATAGGATCTTGGTTGGTCATCTTTCCTGCTACCTATATCAATCAATATCAAAGATCACCTGCTACTACGAAACGCTCACTGGGTCATTTTTTACCCTATACAGTTAAATATTACTGCTTAGGGGTGACCGCTAAAACCGCCCTTTGCCATCTTCCGCCGGACCTTCTTCGCTTAGTATCACTTCATCGCCTTTATTTAAACCACTTATGATTTCAGCGCTAACGCGATTGTTTATCCCGACGGTTACAAGTTGATCCACGACCTCGCCATCTGCTTTAAGCACACGTACTTTAGCCATGGTTTCGCCTGAATCTGGGTCATTAGCAACAGTCGTATTATCAGATTTCTTAGCATTACCCGCAGCTTGTAAGGCAGCGGAAGGAATCAATAAGGCGTTTTTGGCTTGATTGACCACGATGTAAACTTGAGCGGTCATATCAATACGAAAGCGACGCTCAGTATTGGGTACTTCGATATAGCCCACATAGTAAATAGCGGCATCGGTTGAGCTGGTGTCACTAATACGCTCAGGGGCCGGTTCAATCGCTTCAAGTATCGCGTCATACTTTTTATCAGGATTGCCAATAATATTGAAATAAACGGGTAGCCCTGCCTTAACGTTGATAACGTCTGCTTCAGAAATTTGGGCGTTGATGCGTACAACTGACAAATCCGCTAAGGTGACAATGGTAGGCGCGGTCTGGTTGGCATTAACGGTTGTTCCTTGTTCGGTAGTGATCGAGACCACTGTACCGGACATTGGCGCGCGAATGGTGGTGTAGCTGAGGTCTTCTTGGGCAGTATCGACGTTGGTCTGTGATTTGCGCAAAGCAGCCTGCTGGCTATTGATATTAGCCGCTGTGGTGGCGATCGCCGCCTTAGCAGTATCGATAGCAGCGCGCGCATTGGCAACCGCGGCTTTGGCGGTATCAATACGAGTGGCTTGAGTGTCGTACTCCTGCTGTGAGATCGCATCGATAGCGACTAATGATTGCAAGCGCGAGAAATCAGATTGAGCTTGTTTTAGCTCAGACTGGCGGCTGGCAAGATCAGCAAAAGCACTTTTTAAGCCGGCTTCTCGACTTAAGGTTTCTGCGCGAGCGCTTTGCAGAGCCGCTTCACTTTGGTCAAGGCTGGCTTGTTGATTGCTTAAGTTATTCTTTTGGGTGACTTGATCAATCTGTGCGATTAAGTCACCTTTTTGTACTTGGTCGCCCACTTCAACAAATAGCCGTTTGACCTCACCAGATACCTGCGCGCCGACGTCAACAGTATTTAGGGCCTTGACTTTACCGGATGCCATCACGTTATTTTCGATATCGCCAATCTCAACCAGCGCTGTGAGATAGTTAGGCTGGATTTCTTTGGGCTTAAAGGTTTTATAGGCCAAAGCCGCTAACCCTAAGACGATTAAGGCTATGATGCCCCACTTAATAGCAGACTTTTTGCTGATTTTGCGCATGATGACAATCCAATTACAATTAAATCAAATATAGGTGTAGTAAAGGCGCCATCCCCCAAAAAGGAATGGTAATTAATTTACGAAAGGTCAAGGTAGAAAGAGGCTGGAAGCGGTTTGCTAGGCTGCTAACAAACTCAGTCTAATAAGTGGCGTAAGGATGGCTGAGATTAAAGAATACCAAAAATAAGCAGCCGCTAGCCATATTTATTTAGCCATAAATAAACGTTTTCCTGATAACTCTAACGCCGCTTGCAACAACAGTTCCCATGCTGGTTGGCGCACAATACCTTTAATGGCTTGGTCACAGTGATAAATAAGCTTAGGCCACTGGGCCGTTTGTATTTTTGACTGCCGACGACAAGCCTGCTGATATAGTCCTTGTTTGCTACGCCAAATTCCTAACGCTTGCGGGTCTTGGCCATCGAGTAAGGCCATAATCTGACGCATATCCTTGCTAATCGCCCACAGCACTAAGGTTGTTGGTTCATCGGAGGCTCTGAGCTGAAATATAATTTTCGCGACTTGTGCACTATTACCCGCTAACATCGCATCGGACAAATCAAACACACTAAACTGCGCGTCGCTGACCAGTGCTGCTTGTAAATCAGTAATATCGAGCGCTATACTTTTGGACGTTGCCGTAGAAGTGCCGCTCCTGTCACTGGCGTCACTGATGTCACTGCCGCTTGCGACTAGCTTGGGCGCAAACAGGTAGGACAATCGCCATAAGGTCTGATAGGCACTCAACAAGTAATGCTCGGTATGTGACATCAATAGTTGCCACGCTTCTTGTGACAATCGTAGTCCGAACTGTTGTGCTTGAATCTGGAGCAGTTGCTGTCGCTGCTGCTCATTGTACAAGTTACAATCAATGACGTGCCCGTATTGCGCAAAAGGAGCAAACCATTTGCTGCTTTGGGCACGGCGGTCTTGCTTGGACGTCAACCATAATAAGCTATGACCATGCGCCCCCGTTTGGGCTTCTTGTGCAAAGCGCTCCAGCTCAGTAATAACGGCTTTATCCGGTTTATGGTTACCCGTCACAATTAAGGCGCTGGCATCATCGAATAATGACAAGCTACCCAGCTCAGACAAGACCTCTTGCCAGCTCTTCACTGATATTAGCTCGATACGCTTGATCGCATAGTTTTGCGCGCGCCAATGTGGACGCAGTACATCAACGAGCCACTGATGTAACAGCGGTTCATCACCATGTGCCAGCCACAAGCCTGCTACTGCAACTGGTGGTTGCAATAGCTTTGGATAGGCTTGAATAAAAGTATCTTGCATAAATGTTGTACTACAAAGTAGATAAGTTCATTAAGAGTCAGGCGCGATAATTGTTGTCACTTCTGCTGCAGTTGCAGGGTTTTTGATAAGGGTTGACGACTGATTGGCATTAGTAGGGGCAACCTTGGGTAGGCTGAGCGCGACATATTGATCGGTAATACGGCGTGCTAAGCTTTCATACAGCCAGTCACGAGTCTGGTCGCCTTGTTGGTCATCAGTACTGACCGAGGCTTCGTTATACTGATAGCTGCGCTCAATTTGAATAGGATTGGTCAAGGTGACAGGTTGGCCGTTTTGCACCGTCTGATAACTGACATCCGCTGACAAGGCCAGTCGAATTTCTGTTAGAACACCAACCAATTCATAACGCTTAAAGCGCACGTTATTGACCCTAATAATAGCAATTTGCTCCGCATTGGTATTGTTTGCGCTGTTGTTGACAGTAGGGTTGCTGGTGTTTTCCAGCAGCGTCATACTGTCGACCACATCGACTCCCAATGCTTCTAGGCGCCGTGTTAAAGGTAACTTTAGTGGAAATGAGGTGCGATTGTCTTCAATAATAACCGCGGTCTTCGCGACATCAAAGCGCAAGGGGGTATCGTAACCACGTAGCTGAAAGCCACAGCCGGTCAAGATGCTAGTCGTACCCAGTACCACAATCATTGGCACTACAGCGAGTACCGCTACAGCTATCTTTTGTGCAGGATGTTTTTTGACCCTCTGCTTTTGGGCGGCTGATGATAACTGCGTAGCTCGGTGTTTGTACGACATAATCGCTATCCTTATTTTTTATCAAAAGGCTTAAGGTGCTTAGCCTATCACCACAATGTTGACCAATTTATTGGGAACGACAATCTCTTTTTTAATCTCGCCAGTGATAAACTTAGCCACACTATCAATAGCACGTGCTTGCACTTTAAGCTGTTCAGGATCGCCATTGGGCGCGACATCCATCTTGCCGCGTACCTTACCGTTGACTTGCACCACCATGGTGACTGTATCTTGCACTAAAGCACTCGCATCAACAGTGGGATAGCTGAGGGTCTTGGTATCGAGACCTAATTGCTCTAATAAATGCTCACCAACGTGCGGCGCATAGACTGACAGTATAATCAGCAAATCAATCAATGCTTCATGCTGGACTTGTAGGTCTTGCTCGTTACTGGCCTTGAAGCTTCCCAGATCGTTAGCAAGCTCCATTAGGCTAGATACTGGAGTATTAAGTGCCAAACGACCACCAAGGTCACCATCAATCTTGGCTATAGTTTCATGAGTTTTACGGCGCAAATCTTTGGCTGCTTTGCCCAAGCCTTCATTAGTTAGCGTCTGGCTGCTCAAAGCGTCTTGATTAAGGGTGTTTTTATTAAGGGTATCAAGATCCAAGTTTGCCGCCGTCAGTGCTTGCATATGTTCATTAGCAATACGCCAGACCTTTTTAACAAAGTTATAAGGGCCTTTTAGGGCGTCATCTGACCATTCAAGAGTCTGATCGGCTGGGGCGGTAAATAGGGTATAAAGGCGTACGGTGTCTGCGCCATATTGGTCAATGGTGGTTTGTGGATCAACTCCGTTGTTTTTCGACTTAGACATTTTTTCGATTTTGCCAATCGTGACTGGCTGTCCATCCGCTTTCAGGATGGCGGTTATCGGATGTCCACGCTCGTTATAGTCGATATCGACATCATGCGGGAAGTAATACGTGGTGCTGCCGTCAGCATTAACGCGGTAGAAAGTGCCAGCCAGCACCATGCCTTGAGTCATTAAATTAGCAAATGGCTCATCTCCTGATACTAGGTTTTCATCACGCATTAGCTTGTGGAAAAAACGAGCGTAGAGTAGATGCATGACTGCATGTTCAACGCCGCCCACGTACTGGTCAACGGGCAGCCATTTATTAGCAGCTGATTTATTGACCATGTTCAGAGCATCTTTCGGGCTGGCAAAGCGGGCATAGTACCAACTCGACTCGACAAAGGTGTCAAAGGTGTCGGTTTCGCGCTCAGCAGGATTACCACATTTAGGACAGCTGGTATTGACAAATTCTGGAATATTTTTAAGAGGGTTACCACGACCATCGGGCACCACGTTAGTCGGCAGCACTACCGGTAAGTCTTGTTCTTCAACGGGAACCGTACCGCAGTGCTCACAGTTGACCATGGGGATAGGGCAGCCCCAATAACGCTGACGCGAGACCCCCCAGTCACGAAGGCGGTATTGAATCTTCTTATTGGCCAGCGCTTGCGGCTCAAGGTTATCTAGCATAGCCTCAAAAGCTTGCTCAAAGTTCATACCGTCAAACTCGCCAGAATTCACTAAGGTATTACGTTCGGTATAAGCACGATTATCGTCGTCCGCGGCGACATCGTCAAAATAACCGTCAGGCATAGCAATGACTTGCTTAATAGGCAAGTCATATTTGACAGCAAACTCATAATCGCGTTCATCATGGGCTGGCACCGCCATCACTGCGCCTGAACCATAGCTCATTAACACATAATTGGCGACCCAGACCGGTACTTGCTCGCCAGTCAATGGATGGGTGACCGTCAGACCAGTATCCATACCAATTTTTTCAGCTTTGGCCAGATCTGCTTCAGCGACCGAGCCTTTTTTGCAAAGCGCGCAGAATTCAGCAATGACGTCACTGTGTTCAGCGGCATATTGTGCTAACGGATGCTCAGCAGCAACAGCGACATAGGTAACACCCATTAAGGTATCAGGACGGGTGGTAAATACATCTAAGGTATTGTCTTGACCAGCGAGGTTATAAGGGAAATGCACTTCCATACCAGCACTACGACCAATCCAATTACGCTGCATGGTCAGCACTTCAGCCGGCCAATGACCCTCTAACTGATCCAAATCATCAAGTAGCTCATCGGCATAATCAGTGATTTTAAAGTAATACATTGGAATATCGCGCTTTTCGACTGCCGCACCACTACGCCAGCCTTTACCATCAATAACTTGCTCGTTTGCGAGTACCGTATTGTCAACTGGGTCCCAATTGACGGTAGCCAGCTTCTTGTAGACCATGCCTTTTTTGTATAACTGTAAGAAAAGCCACTGTTCCCATTGGTAGTATTCAGGGCTACAGGTCGCAAATTCACGTGACCAATCCACTGACAAACCGAGTAGTTTAAGTTGAGCACGCATGTTGTCGATATTGGCAAACGTCCATTCGGCAGGTGGTGTCTGATTGGCAATAGCCGCATTTTCAGCTGGCAAGCCAAACGCATCCCAGCCCATTGGCTGCATAACTTCAAAGCCTTTAAGACGGTAGTAACGGCTTAATACATCGGAGATGGTGTAGTTACGCACGTGGCCCATGTGCAGCTTACCGCTTGGATAAGGAAACATAGAGAGCATGTAGCGGCTTGGCTTATCACTGGGCTCATCGCTCACTTCAAAGCGCTTGTCTGTGGCCCATTTAGCTTGCTGCTGCGCTTCAATGATCTGCGGCTGATAGTGGCTGTTGTTGATAAGTGTGTCACTGGCTAGGTCATTAGCGCTATTAGTATTTGATGGGTCTGCTGTCACGGCGTTGCTCATAATTGGCTCAAAATTGAAAGTTAGCATTAAAAAAGTAGCGGAATTTGGATAAGGTAGAATAGCTTAAATTAGCAAAAATTGCGATGGGCCAAGGCGACAATAGGGCAATAATAGACCATTATTGATACTATTTGTGGTTTGTACAGGGTATCGGTATGCTTGAATGACCATATAGTCAATGAAACGTAATATTGATACATAACCTACTGCTGGCATAAATTTTTCTCGCTTGCTGTGCCTATGCAGACAGGGGTTGCAAAAATCTTATACCAGCGGTACCGTCGCGTTTTTAAGGTATTTTAACGATAGATAAATACTCGAAATTTATTATCTAAAAGTACTCAATAACAGCATTGAATAACAAGGTTGAATAACAAGGTTGAATAACAAGGAGCAACAATGACCATTACTATTTACGGCATTAAATCATGTAGCACTATGAAAAAAGCATTTATCAAGCTTGAGGAGCTGGGCGTCAACTATGATTTTCACGATTATAAAAAACGCGGTATCGATCAAGATAGCGTACAGCGCTGGGTCGACTTGTTAGGACTAGACCAAGTGCTTAATAAGCGCGGAACCACCTGGCGCAACTTAAGCGACGAGCAAAAAGCGGCAGCAGATGCAAACGATGCAGATGCAATTGAATTATTACTGGCCAATACCAGTATGCTCAAACGTCCTATTGTAGAAGGCCAGCTCGAGAGTAAAAACCAAGCTCGGTCAGTATTGTTATGCGGTTTTGATGCAGCAGACTATGAAGCCAATCTTTTATAAAGTCGTTGTTTCTTAGATGGTGATAGCTATCAAAACAGTCGCACAATAGCAGCAATCAAATTAATTAACCCTGAGCTTAGAATACCCTAAGCTCGGGGTTAATTATTGCTAAGATAAAATACACCAGACTGGCCAGCCAAATAAGCAACACATACATGCGGATTTGCTCGGCGTTCCAATCTAGCGCAATCCAATCAATTAAAAAGAACGACTTCCAGCCTGCTACCCACTTTGCACCGCCATAACCGATAATCCACCAGCAGTATGCGCTGTGAATGATGAAGATAAGACACCACAGCCCCAAAGTCATTATTCACTCCTAGCTCGACGACCCTAGATCACGACTGATTAGCGTGCCCACCCCTTCATTGGTAAAGATTTCTAACAAGGTAGCATGTGGGACGCGGCCATCAACAATGACTGCACTTTTTACGCCACTACGAACCGCATTCAGCGCGCATTGTATCTTTGGAATCATACCACCGGAAATAGTACCGTCTTCAATTAAAGTATCTACAGTTTTCGGGGTCAAGCCAGTTACTACTTGACCGTCGCGTCCTAACACCCCTTTAATATTGGTCAGCAGCATCAGCTTTTCAGCTTGTAAAAATTCAGCAACTTTGCCCGCGACCAAGTCCGCGTTGATATTATAAGTATTGCCTTCGCTATCGACTCCAAGTGGGGCAATAACGGGGATAAAATTAGAGGCAATAAGCATATTAATCACGTCCTTATTGACGCTGACCACATCACCGACAAATCCCAAGTCTACCGGTACCGCAATACCATCTTCGCCAATTTTTTCCATCATTAATTTTTTGGCAATAATCAAGTTGGCATCTTTACCGGTTAAACCAATGGCGCTACCACCATGTTTGTTAATTAGGCTGACAATGGATTTATTGACACTGCCGCCCAGTACCATCTCGACAATATCCATGGTGCTTTTGTCGGTCACCCGCATACCATCAATACGTTCAGACTGGCGGCCGAGCTCTTTTAATAAATTATCAACCTGTGGACCACCACCATGTACCACTACTGGATGCATACCAACGGTTTTTAACAACACAATATCGCGGGCAAATGAGCTTTCAAGCGCTGGATCAGTCATGGCATTACCACCATATTTGACTACAATCAGCTTGTCTACAAAGCGTTGAATATAGGGTAGCGCTGTGGTTAACACTTCAGCGGTAATTTTGGCATCATCAAAATTAAGCGACATCGTAAACTCCTAAAATACGGTTTTAAAACTCACGTTCGATCTATAGATATAGGTCAGACGCGGTAAAAAGATTATGTTTAAAGGTTATCGTTATAGGAACGTTATTTAAGAATAGGAACGTTATTTAAGAATAGGAACGTTATTTAAGAATAGGAATGTTATTTAAGAAAGTATTACTTTTGAGTTATGAGCTAATTATTATCGTGGTAGCTGGCTATAACCACTCATAACGACCGCCACCTATAGGCAAACTTGCTTATGACTAAAGTTATTCAGGGTAAATGGCTGCAATTTGCTCCGCTAAATTTTTATCGAATGGGCGGCATAACGCTATAAAACGTCTTTGAACGTCTTTAAGATCAGCATTGCTGTCACCGGCCAAGCGCACCGTAAGGCTATTGCTAGTATTGGATTGACGCAATACGCCAAAGCCATGAGCAAAGTCTAACCGAACTCCATCAATACAGGTTAAGCGCGTTCCTGCTGGCAACAACTGCTTGGCCTGTACTAAGCTCAATTGTAGCTTACTATCAACACAAGTACACAGCGACGGTACATCTGCAGGGATAGGTGTCTTACCATAGGAATCGGACACTGATGAGTCTTCAACCAGCTGCTGTAAATAGTGACAAAAGGCATCTAATTGCTGCACGATTGAGCATTCTGTCAGCGCTGTGCTGGGTAGCGGTAAGTAGTGGTCGGCGGTACTCACCATCATAGGTAAATATTGGGTAATATCGGTTAACTTATAAGGCGTGATGGTCGGTCTGAGCTCGCCCCATGAGTCATTGATTATTGGCAAGGCATCATTAGGAATAGTAGCGGTACGGACTAACCAGTGTAGCAACCGCAACCCGGCATACATGGCGTCATCATAAACTATAAAATAACCATCATTAAAAATAAAATGACCCGATAACTCGCCGGCGAATACAAAATGATTGCGATAAGCTTGTAGCTGTTGCCGCATTAGGCTACTGCCTGTTCTACTCATCACAGGTATTGCACCCAGCTGGGTAAGCAGCTTCGATAAGTGATGGGAGCATTTGATATCAAAGAGAACCTTCGGCGCTGAAATTGACTCTTTTAATGCTTGGGGCCGTTCAGTCAGGGCCACTTGCGCTAATAAATACAGTAGGTGGTCGGGCGTGACCACTTTACCGCTGTTATCAACAATCATCAGCCGATCGCCATCGCCATCAAAGGCCAGACCAATATCTGCCTCATTAATGATAACGACCTGCTGTAGCTCCGCCAGACGATTGGGTTCGGTGGGATCAGGATTGCCGGTTGGGAAATTGCCGTCAGGCATATCATTAAGCATGATCACCTGTCGACAAAATCGCTCAAATAAACGCTGGGCAATATTGCTAGTCGCGCCATGCATACAATCAATGACCACTGTTAAATCGAGTTTAGATAAGGGAATACACTGATTTTCGGTTGTGGTGTTGCTATGCTGATCAATACGAGTAAATACTTGCGTGATGGCATTGATATAAGTCGTCGCTACTTGCATAGCAGGCAAGCGGGTAGTAGGGCCATTATCGTTAGCTATGACATTTGAATTTAACAGGGTGTTTTGATTGTGCGGTACTTTTTTAGGATGGTTGACGCTTTGTAGATGGTGCTGTTTTTGCGACGGGGGCTGTTTTTGATTATTAGTACCCTGCAGTTGCTGATACAGGGCCTGAATATCCTCACTACTAGAAGAGGCGTTGCCTACCAGCCACTTTATCCCTAGCGTGTCTTTCGCAGAATGGCTGGCGGTGACCATAATGCCATGGCCGTCATATTGATCAGCCCAAAATGCCATCATCGGGGTGGTAACAAGACCTAAACCAATAACCGTCAAGCCACGTTGCCGCAAGGTATTTGCTAGCCATTGAGCAATAGTGTCACTACCGTAGCGCACATCGTAGCCGATGACCACGATATTGGTACTATTTTCATTGATAGTCTTAGGGTCATGCACTTGCTCATTATGCTGAGCGACACTGTTGTTTTTTATAGATTGATTCTGCGAATTATAAAGTTGAGCGAAAGCCTCACCTAATGCCTGCACAAACTCAGAGGTAAAGTGCTGCCGTGCACCGCGAATATCGTAAGCACGAAATAAGGAGTGTTGGGCGGAAAAAGATGGCATCGCTTTAATATCCTTATTATCGTATCCATGAGTAGTGAAAAAACAGGTGTTACTGTAAACATTACAACGTTATTGGCTAATTTTATTCGCTCTATTGGCTAAAGTTATTGGCGACCTGAATGTCCAAAACCGCCTGCCCCACGTGCACTTTCATCATCAAACTCAGTCACGACTTCAAATTCAGGACGGGCAACGGGCACGACAATATACTGCGCCATACGTTCGGCAGGATTGAGGACAAAATCTTCATTACTGCGATTCCAAATGCTAACCATGAGCTCACCCTGATAATCGGCATCAATGAGTCCCACTAAGTTACCGAGCACAATGCCATGCTTATGACCGAGGCCTGAGCGCGGCAAAATCATCCCAGCATAATTGGGGTTTTGAATATAAACGGCCAATCCTGTGCCTATTAAATGTGTCGACCCTGCCTTAATAGTTAAGGGCTCATCAATACAAGCGCGCAAGTCGATACCTGCTGAACCATCAGTGGCACGAGTAGGTAGAGAAAATGCTGGATCTTGAGTGATTTTAGGGTTTAGGACTTTGACTTGTACCGCTTGCATAACACGCTCACTTAATAATTTGACTGTTTTATAAAAAATCTGAATAGATTGCTTTTAGCAATATACTGGCATGACAAGGGTAACCCTAACACTTTATCAGCGGCGGTTAATGAACTACCGACCACCTATAGAGGTGGCGGTTTCTTAGGTAATACCCATACTTGATACGATATTCTGTATCAGAGGTTAGGCAAATTCACTAAGCTAACCCTGTCACACCGACAGTTTTGAGTGTTACCAGTCTTAATCCCTCGTTTAAGATATTAAGGCTGGCATTGATATCTCGATTATTTTTTTGCAAGCAGCTCGGGCAATCCCATGATCTTACCGATAGTGGCAGCTCAGCTTTAGTCAGTAAGTGACCGCACCCTGAGCAGGTTTTAGAGGACGGATACCACCTGTCTATTTTGACAAGCTCTTTGCCATACCAGTCTGCTTTATACGCAAGCATGGTGGTAAAAGTAGACCATGAGCTGTCCAATATGGCTTTGGCAAGTTTGTGGTTTTTAACCATGCCCTTGACGTTTAAATCCTCAATTGCAATAACATCGTGGTTTTTAATGAGATTGAACGAGAGTTTGTGTAGGAAGTCTTTGCGTGCATTGGTTATTTTTTCATAAACTTTAGCGACTTTTGTTTTCTGCTTTTGATAGTTGCTGCTCTCAGACAGCTTGCGCTGCTGAGTTTTAGCAACCAATCTGCGTTTGGCCAATATTTTTTGTTCTCGCGCCAGTTTATTTTGCAATTTTGATAGAAATTTAGGATTAGCAACTTTTGACCCGTCTGATAGGACGATGAAGTCTATTAATCCTAAATCAATACCGGTGTTTGACTGGGTTTTAGGCAGGTCATCGACCACTGTTTCAACCAATAAGCTGACATGGTAGTTACCGGATGGGCTTTTACTGATGGTAGCGCTTTTAATTAAGCCATTGATAGAGCGGTGTACCTTCGCCTTGATGTGACCGATTTTAGGCAACTTAACGCTGCTTTGTGTGACCGCTACCGTACCCTTTTGATTGTTGGTGGTGTAACTGTCTTTGATGCCTTTCTTCTTGAACTTAGGGAAGCCTGACCCTTGTTTGAAGAATTTATTATAAGCACTGCGTAGGTTCTGCTGGACGTTGGCCAGCGCCAAACTATCAATCTCTTTTAGCCACTCAAACTCAGTCTTATATTGAGCAGGGGTATTTTTAAGCTCAGTCTTACTCTCTTTATAATGCTCAATCTTATCACTAAGCATCTTGTTCCAAATAAAGCGCGTGCAACCAAACGACTTAGCAAAGAATATTTGTTGATCCTCTGTCGGGTACAGTCTGATTTTATGGGCTTTAAGGATTTGTTTGCTCATATAGAAGTTGTTTGTCATTGGCGGTATAATTATTAATTATTATAACAAATACACCAAATAGTAACCCAAAAATACGCATTCATCCCACTACTTTAGAAGTAGGGGAATTCTGCGCCGAGGTGTTAAATTTAAACGATTAATGACAATTTTAACTTTTAAAGATAAAAACTAGAGTAATAAAATGCTCGCTAATCCCAAAAACGACATAAAGCCGACAATATCAGTCACTGTGGTCAGAATCACTGAGGCGGACAATGCCGGGTCAATATCCATATTCTTTAATACTATGGGAATAGTAATGCCCGATACATTAGCAGCGGTCATGTTAATGGCAATCGCACAGCCAATTACCGCGCTAATTCTAACATCCTGAAACCACATTTGGGCAATAATCGCCATGATAAAGGCCCAGACAATACCGTTTATCGCGCCAACCCACAGCTCTTTATTGAACAACCACCAGCGGTTTGAACCCCCAATTTGCCCCATTGCCATACCGCGAATAACCACGGTCAATGTTTGCGAGCCAGCAATACCGCCCATACTGGCCACTACTGGCATTAGTATGGCTAGTGCCACCACTTTTGCGAGTACCGCTTCGAACTGACCAATCACTGCTGCTGCTAAAAGTGCGGTACATAAGTTAATACCGAGCCAAATACTACGGCTTTTGGCACTGGTTAGAATAGGTGCAAACAACTCTTCATCTTGACTGACACCAGCCAAGCTTTTCATGGTGCTATCGACATCGTCTTGGATAATCTCCATGATGTCTTCGCCATTTAACTGACCAACCAGCTCGCCATGGCTATTAATTACTGGTGCAAAACGAATGTCTTCTGAACGAAAAATTGCTGCCGCATCTTGGATATCCAAGCGATCGTTGATAGTCACCGCATTATCTATAAAGCTTGAGACTAGCGCGCTTTGCTCATGTTTGATCAAATCCACTAGGCTAAGTAGCCCGAGTAACTGCTGGCTTTGATCGACCACTAATAGCTCTTGGCTTTGATCATCGAGCAATTCAATATTAGCGCGTAGCCAGTCTTGTACCTGCGCCAAGCTAATATCATCTTGCACTTGGACGATATCAGGATCCATATAGCTGCCGACTTCCCAATCTTTATAGGTATCAAGCTTATTGACCTGTATACGAACATCTTCATCTAAAGTCGCCATTACCGAGGTACGAACTGTTTCGGTAACGGTCTCTAAAATCTCTGAGATGTCCTGCGCATCAAGATCTTGAGTAAGTAATGAAATCTCTTTTGAGGAAATATTCTGCATTAGCGGCTGGCGCGTATCAAATTCCAGCTCAGCGAGTACTTCGCCCTTAAGGTTTTCGGGTACTTGTGCCCAAATCAGCAGTCGATCTTGGGTGGGGAATGATTCTAATAAGTTAGCAATTTCGTACTCTGACTGCTTAGCCAAAAAATCCGTAATAGCAACATAGGCGTCATCAGCGACCAGTTCCTGCAAATACAGTAGCTTATATTCAGCACTATATTCTAGCGAATTATAGTCTGCCCGCGGTTTGAATGGGTGTTTAGAGCTGGGCGTAGAAGCAGGCATGAGTGTTCCATCAATATTAAAAAAATATAAAACGAGATAAGGTTGAAAAATAAATGAATAGTCACCTGATGCTATTCATTGAGACCTTATAGTCAGTTCGAAATAAAAGAGAGTCGTTCATATCAAAGTGCTACTGGTATAACTTTTTCTTGCTTGCTGTTCGCAAGCGTGATTGTAGTGGTCAACTAATTTAGGACACCTGATAAGAGGTTTTGATTAAAGTAACGTTTCTCTTTTTCTAGCGGTGACAAATAATCGTTAAAACGGTGAGGTCTCACGGTTTGATAGTAGCCCCAAATATAATCAATAATGGCACTTTTAGCCTCAGCGATATTCTCATAACCGCCCTTTGGCATCCATTCTGTTTTAAAGCTCCTGAAGAACCTTTCAGTTGGGGCATTGTCCCAACAGTTACCTTTTCGACTCATGCTTTGCGTCATGCCATTACAACTCGCCACGGATTCAGCGAATTTCTTACTGGTATAATGGGTTCCCTGATCGGAATGAAACAGCATACCACTGGGTTTAAGTCTGCTGTGGTATGCCATTTGCAGGGCTTTAGCGGTCAGCACACTGTCAGGGGATTCTGATACGGCAAATCCCACCACACGCCGAGCATACAAATCTAAAACCACCGCTAAATAGCACCAGCCACCTTTGATGCGAACATAAGTTACATCGCCCGTCCAGACTTGATTGGGCGCTGATGGGCTAAAGTTACGGTTCAATAAGTTCCCATGGGTTTTGTGCGCCTCGTCAGCATGCTTGTATTTATGCGTCTTTAACTGACAGCTTTTAAGCCCCATGCTGCTCATAAGTTTACCTACCATATAACGTGACAGCTTGATGTTATGCTCATTCATTAGTATGGCTGCAATGCTGCGAGCTCCTGCTGAGTACTTTGAGTCGTTGAATATTTGGCGTATTAAGGCTTTGGTTTTGACAGTGTCAAGACTGATGGCCTGTGGCTTTAGTCTATAGTAGTAACTGCTCTTAATCACACCAAATAGCCTGCAAAGTTGGCTTTTACTCATCTGTTCGTCTTGCTCTGCAAGCTGGCTGATCAGCGATAGCCGTTCAGACTGTCCAACGCCAGCAGAGCAGAAGCCTTTTTTAATATATCGCGTTCCATCCTCAAACGCTTATTCTCTTTACGCAGCTCTTGAAGCTCGCGTTGCTCGTCAGTTAACGCATTACCAGCTTTAGGTGCTTGACCATTTATTTCTTGATGGTATTGACTCAGCCATTTCTGCAAGGTGGATTTGCCAATACCAAGTGAGCTGGCCACATCAGGTATTTTACGTTTGTGATCAGTGACTAAGCTGATGGCTTCTAACTTAAACTCTCGGGTATATTGATTGCGTTTGTTGGTCATACTATTTTCCTTCTTTGGGTTAGTATAGCCTCTTAAACACTGTCCAAGTTTATTATGCCACTACAGACAGAGGCTGCAAAAAATTTATACCAGCAGTACCGTCGCGTTGCACTTGGTGTGTTAATCTATGGATATTTTAGTACACAAGCTAGCGTTTACCCAATAACGCCCGAATATTGGCCAAGTACTCATCAGCGACCGCTTCTGGATCTTTAGTGGCTTTTTTCTTTTTAGCTTTGGCGGGCCAGTCGATATGGTCTTCGGGCAACTCGTCTAAAAAGCGCGATTCAGAGGTGACTCGCATTTGTCCACCGGCACGGCGTTGGGTGGCAAGTGTTAAGGTCAGTTCACGGCGTGCACGAGTAATGCCCACGTACATGAGTCGGCGCTCTTCTTCGACCGTTTCACTCATAATGGAGTTACGATGCGGCAGCATTTCTTCTTCTAAGCCCATAATATAGACGTAATTAAATTCTAAGCCCTTTGCCGCATGCAGGGTCATTAAATTGACTTTATTGGTATTCTCATCTTCTTGCTGCTGCTCTAACATATCGAGCAATACTAGCTTGCGGATGATGGTATCAATAGTACGGTCTTCGTCATTTTCCGCGCGGTTGATCAGCGATTGAATACTGGTATATAGCACCTCGATATTATCGAGACGGTTCTTTTCTTGCTGCGGGGTTTTGGCTTCTGAGCGCACCACATCGACGTAACCAGTTTCATCAATCATCTGCCGTACAATAGGCACGGGGTCCGGATGCTGATCTAGGTCGCGGGTATAATGTTCAATAAAATCGCCGAACTCTTTTAAGGTACTATAGGCCTTAGAGGGTAATACATGACTGAGACCGGCATGGGTACAAGAGGCCAGTAACGAGATACTGTGCTCTTGGGAGAATAACCCAAGCTTCTCTAGGGTTGCAGGTCCCATACCGCGCTTGGGGGTATTAATAATACGCAAAAAGGCACTGTCATCTTCTGGGTTTAGAATCAGACGCAGATAGCCCATGATGTCTTTGATTTCACTGCGGGCAAAAAACGACTGACCACCCGATATCTTATAAGGTATTTGCAATTGGCGTAACTGCGCTTCTAACATCCGCGCTTGAAAGTTACTGCGATACAACACCGCGTAATCTTCCCACTCATTACCGAAACGTAGCTTGTGAGTGGCAATTTCTTTGGCCACGCGCTCAGATTCATCGTCATCATTACGACAATTGATAATACGGATTTTTTCGCCATGACCTTTATCTGACCACAGTTTTTTCTCAAATAAATGCTCATTATTAGTAATAACCGCGTTGGCAGCGGTCAAGATGCGACTGGTCGAGCGGTAGTTTTGCTCAAGCATCACGATTTTTAATTTAGGAAAATCTTCTTTTAGTAGCGCCATATTTTCAGGTTTGGCCCCGCGCCACGCATAGATAGATTGGTCATCATCGCCCACTACTGTAAAGCGCCCTAGTGGCCCCACTAGATATTTAATCATCTCATACTGAGCGGTATTGGTATCTTGATACTCATCGACTAGTAGGTAGCGGATACGGTTTTGCCATTTGTCTCGCAGCTGGGTATTGTCGCGTAATATTTTGGTCGGTAAGACAATCAGGTCATCAAAATCAACGGCATTATAAGCGCGCAAATTACGTTCGTAGAGGGCATATAACGTCGCAAAAATCATATCTTCGGGATCGTCTAAGGTCTCAGCCGCATGTGCGGGGTCAATCAAATCGTTTTTCCAGTCGGAGATAAACTTCATCGCTTTGCCGACCAACTCGCGACTTTCAGCGCCACTTAAGTTGTCGCGCATCATTAATTCCATGAGTAGGCGCTTGCTGTCCTCGCCATCCATAATGGAGAAGTTACCCTTCAGCGGAGTGTGAATCAGCTCATAACGCAAAAACTGTAAACCAAACTGGTGAAAGGTCGATACGGTTAAACCGCGGGTCTTATCGCTGGGCATTAACTTGCTAACCCGGGCCTTCATTTCCCGAGCGGCTTTATTAGTAAAAGTCACTGCGGTAATACGCTCCGCTGGCACGTTGCACTCTTCGATAAGGTGGGCAATCTTACGGGTGATGACCGAGGTTTTACCAGAGCCTGCACCTGCTAACACCAGTAGTGGGCCAGACACGTAGAGCATGGCTTCTTGTTGTTTGGGATTAAGTTGACTCTGACTCATAGCGTGACCTTTGGGACAAATGGTTCAAAAGCAAAAAAAGGGTAGCCGCGGAATTAACCCGTTAAAGCCCCAGAAAAATGGTTGGGCAAGCGACAGAATAAAGGCAGTAAAATGTAGCGGTTAGCGTAAACATACGTTTAAAATTAGGTAGGCTATTATAAAGCAAAAACCGTACGTTTTGGCGGGAGATGGCAGACAGATATAGTCAATAAAAAGTAATATCGATACATAACCTACTGCTGGCATACGTTTTTCTTGCTCGCTGTGCCTACGCAGACAGAGGCTGCAAAAAGCTTATACCAGCAGTACCGTCGCGTTTTTAAGGTATTTTAACGATAGTGTGGTTAAAAAAGTGCTAAAAATAAAAAGAAGAGAAAAACAGAATCGCGCCAACTGATCTAAATCAATGGGCGCGAAAATAAGCGTTGTAGCTAATTGTTTCAACTAATTTTTTTAATTCAGTAGACTGGCTTTAAGCATTATTTAACTGGCGTGCTGCTTCTAACGCAAAATAAGTCAAGATGCCATCAGCACCGGCGCGGCGAAAGCCAATC
Organism: Psychrobacter sp. PL19; assembly: GCF_017875835.1. NCBI lineage: Bacteria > Pseudomonadati > Pseudomonadota > Gammaproteobacteria > Moraxellales > Moraxellaceae > Psychrobacter > Psychrobacter sp. PL19. The sequence goes on along the minus strand of NZ_JAGING010000001.1, from coordinate 2,957,337 downwards.
AGCGATTCTAAAATCACTGCATCACTTAACCAACCGTTTTGAATCGCCGCCATATGCATGGCGTATTCCCCAGAGACCTGATACGCAAAAGTCGGTACGCCAAAGGTGTTTTTAACTTCACGAATGAGGTCCAAGTAGGGCTGACCTGGTTTAATCATCACCATATCAGCACCTTCGTTGATGTCCATCGCGACTTCATGTAAGGCTTCGGCACGATTACCATAATCCATCTGGTATTGTTTTTTATGACCCCCTTTTAGGTTGCCGGCACTACCGACTGCATCACGGAAAGGACCATAATAAGCAGAAGCATATTTAGCCGAGTAAGCCATGATAGCGGTATTGAAAAAGCCTTCTGATTCCAAAGCGTCACGCATGGCTTTGATACGCCCGTCCATCATATCGCTGGGTGAGATGATATCGGCACCAGCGCGGGCATGTACTAACACTTGCTTGACCAGCACCTCAACAGTTTCGTCATTTACCACATAACCTTCGTCATCAAGCAAACCATCCTGACCGTGTGAAGTATAAGGGTCTAATGCCACATCAGTCATTACTACCATTTCAGGTATGGCATCTTTGACGGCTTTTACCGCACGGGCACTCAGACCATTTTCATCATAGGCTGTACGACCATCGGCTGTTTTTAGCGCGTTATCAATGACTGGAAAGATATCGATGGTGGTCACACCCTCGGCTAGTAATTCTTTCGCGTACTTGATCAGTAAATCAATCGATAGGCGCTCAACCCCTGGCATACTAGCAATTGCTTCGCGTTGATTTTCGCCTTCTAAAACAAATACCGGTGCAATAAAATGCTTGGGATGCAGTTCAACCTCACGAATCATCGCTCGTACATTGTCGTTATAACGCAAACGACGTAGGCGAGTAGCAGGGAATTGGCGATTAAAAGTATAAGTCATTATTATTCCTTATTAGGTTGTGAACTAAATATAAATCTATGACAAGGTCAGACATTACTTGCTGTGCCTACGCAGACAGAGGCTGCAAAAAGCTGATAGCAGCAGTACTGTCGCGTTTTTAAGGTATTTTAACGACAGATATAAAGTAGCGCTCAGGACAGTATGCTTACTATAACCAAAAGTGCCATCTAAAGGCAAAAAGCCCCACCAAGTTGGCAGGGCTAATGGTCAGATGTTTATGCAATAGTCATGCGATAAGTAAACATTTAAGGTTCGATAATCTGGGTCACTGGCACTTGCTCAACCGGTGTTTCTGTGGTGACGATTCCGACGGTGGCATCTGCTTTGCCGTCATTGTTAACATCAACCACTGCAGTCGGATTAAAGGTAGCTGTCGCAGGCGACTCTGACTGTTTAATCGCCACAGCTTCTTGCACAGAAAGTACCCGTGCTGAGCTGGTGGCATTAAGTGCGTAAGTGGCTTTTGCTTCTGCACTATTACCAGGCGCTCTACCTAATTGTGCCACATTGGTATACTGCGGTACGGGAATAATCGTTGGTACATCAAGATTGGCCCCGCCACCAAGTGCTTGATATAACTCAACCTGGCTGATGATTTTTTGAAGTTCTAAATCCAAAATACCTTGCTGAGTTGAGAACAATGAGCGCTGGGCATCGAGTACATCTAGGTAGTTGGAAATACCGGCTTTAAAGCGTGCGTCCGCAATTTGATAGGTTTGCTCAAAGTTATCTTGTAGACGGTACTGCGATTCAAGCTGACTGCCTAGCGTTGCCCGCGTTGCAAGAACATCTGAGACTTCTCGGAATGCCACTTGGATAGATCTTTCATAACTGGCAAGCGTCTGCTTACGTTCGATGGTAGCCACATCATAATTGGCATCTAGACGACCGCCATCAAAGATCGGTACGCTGAGCGTGGGGCCGAATGACCAACCGAACGAACCACTGCTAAATAAATCGTCTAAGCTGCCACTCCGCAGACCCACACTACTGGCAAGGCTAATTGAAGGGTAATAAGAGGTGCGCGCCACTTCAATATTAGCGCCAGCGGCTTTTAAGTTATATTCTGCTTGTAGCACGTCAGGACGATAACGTAGTAGCTCGCTTGGTAGACCGGTACTAAAGATTTGTTGCGTGGTAATGTTACTGACGGCTGGCGCCGGAATAAGACCTGCTGGAATTGACGCACCCACCAAAAACTGTAATGCATTACGCGAGGTTAAGATGCTGCTTTGCGCCCTTAATACCGCAAGTTTGGCATTTTCTAGTGAGGCACTGGACTGTAAAGAGGGTAGCTTGGGATCAATACCGGCTTCAAAGCGTTTGCTGGCAATGAATAGTGACCTCTCACGACTTTCTACCGTCGCTTCAGCCAGCTTTAGCTGTGCGAGGCTATAGCTTAAGTTAGCATAGCTTTGCGCAACGTTACTAATCAGACTGATTTGGGTGGCATCTTTTGCCGCGGTGGTCGCCAAAAAGTTCTGCAATGCTTGATCTTTTAGACTGGCAATTTTGCCCCAAAAGTCGAGCTCGTAGTTGGCCAAGCCCAATTGTACATTGTAACTATCGCCCGTTTGACCACTTCGACCACTTATTTGACTTCCTTGGCGTTGGCGAGAGTAGCCGGCGCTACCATCAATAGAAGGTAGGTCGCGAATATCAGTAATTCGATATTGAGCACGTGCTTTTTCAATAGCTAAGCTGGCGCTTTCAAAGTCTTTGTTATTCTCCAGACTCAAGGCAATGAGACCTTTCAAGCGCTCGTCGCTATAAAAATTCTGCCAGCGTTGACTGGCGAGACTGGGCTGGTCAGCGCTACTAGTGGTCTCACGATCAAAGGCACCGTAAGCCTGTTCAATGGGCAAATTTGGCTCAGCAAGTACCGGGCGCATATCAGCTTTTGGAATAGTATTACAGGCGGCCATGCTCATTGCTAACGCTGTTAAGCCTAGCAAGCGCCCGCTATTTTTGCGTACCCGTGATACTGAGAAAGTCGCGATCATAGCGGTAGGGGCAAACCAAGTGCCTGTCATTGGGCGCACGCTAGCAGTAGTGGTAACTACTGCTTTGGTGGCTGAGTTAGGGGTAAATAACGTACTAAAACTCATTTTGTATTATCTCCAAAGCTTAGAGGCTGATAACTCTCAGAGGGAGTTGGATCTTGCATATCATTGGTCGGTGTATCTAGCACTTTTGGCGTAACTAGGGTTTCGTCAGGATCCTGTGAGCCATTGGGATCAGTTGGTCCATCTGGATTGCTTGGTCCATTTGGATTGTTTGGTCCATTTGGATTGTTTGGTCCATTTGGATCATTGCCGTCATCTTTATCATTCGGATCATGCGCTTCGTTACCTTTATAAGGGAAAATACTACGCATCCAAATATAGAACATAGGAATAAAGAAGATACCTAAGAAGGTAGCAGTGATCACTCCACCAACCACACTGGTACCGATCGCGTTTTGGCTACCAGACCCGGCACCGGTGGCTATGAATAATGGCACAACGCCCAGACCAAAGGCAAGTGAGGTCATGATAATCGGACGTAAACGTTGCCGCGCTGCGAGCATTACCGAATCTTTAAGGCTATAACCTTCCTCTTGGTGGTCCCTCGCAAACTCGATAATCAAGATGGCGTTTTTGGCAGATAGCCCGACCACCGTGAGTAGACCGACTTGTAGGTAAATATCGTTGGAGAAACCGCGGAACCAGGTAAACAGCACCGCCCCCAATACCCCAAGTGGAATCACCAATAGTACTGAGAATGGCACTGACCAACTTTCATACAGCGCCGCCAGACATAGGAATACCACTAGGATTGAGATAGCGTATAGCATGGGCGCCTGAGCGCCTGACTTTTGCTCCTCAAGTGACAGGCCTGTCCATTCATAGCTAATGCCATCAGGGAGTTTTTCGACCATGGCTTCCATGGCATCCATCGCTTCACCAGTACTTAAGCCTTCAGCCGCATTACCCTGGATGTTCATTGACGCCAAACTGTTATAGCGCGTGAGACCGGGTGAACCGCTTTCCCATTCACTACTAGAAAAAGCATCAAACGAAATCATTTCGTTGCTGTCATTACGCACATACCATTTACCAAGATCATCAGGGTTAGTACGGCTACTAGGCTGACCTTGTACAAACACCCGTTTAACACGACCACGGTCAATGAAGTCATTGATATAGGTTGAGCCCCAAGCGATTGAGATAACACTATTAATACTCGCCAGAGATAAACCATAAGCGGCGGCTTGTTCTTGGTTGATATTGATTTTCAGCTGCGGCGCATCTTCTTGGCCGTTGGGACGCACGCCGGCGACTTGATCATTTTGAGCGGCCATGCCCAGTAACATATTACGTGCTTCAAGTAGACCCTCGTGTCCAAGGTTACCAGAATCTTGGATCATTAAGTCAAAACCACTAGAGTTACCAAGCCCACTAATCGCTGGCGGTATAATATTAAAAACAGTCGCTTCGTTAATTTGGCTAAAGAAGTAACCCTGTGCACGATCAGATATGGCCCGCGCTGTATTTTCATCCCCTTCGCGATCTGCCCAGTCATTTAGTTTTACGAAGGCGATACCGACGTTTTGTCCTTGTCCCACAAAACTAAAGCCCGCGATTGTATACACTGAAGCCACATTATCCGGTTCTTGGCTACTATAATAATCACTCACTTTACCTAGCACATCTTGGGTTTGATCAAGGGTCGAACCAGCAGGTAACTGGACGGCGGTAAACATAATCCCTTGGTCTTCTTCTGGTAAAAATGAACCAGGGATCCGTAAGAATACCACTGCCATAATACCGATGATGGCGGCATAGGCTATGAAGTACACCCATTTAAAGCGGAAACTCTTACCGACAAAACTTTCATAAGAGCGGCTGGCTTTGGTGAAAGAACGGTTAAACCAACCAAAGAAGCCTTTTTGCTGTTCGCTATTGCCTTTTTCATGGCTCTTACTACGTTTTAGCAAGGTCACACAGAGGGCAGGGGTAAAGATAAGGGCCACTAGAGCCGATAGCACCATGCTAGTGATAAGCGTAATGGCAAACTGACGATAAATCACCCCAGTTGAGCCGCCGAAGAAGGCCATCGGTACGAACACCGCTGACAAGATAATCGCGATACCCACTACGATTTTACTAATTTCCCCCATCGATTGGATGGTGGCGTCCTTGATAGAGATATGCGGGTCTTCTTCTAAAATCCGCTCAACGTTCTCTACCACCACAATGGCATCATCCACCAGTAGACCAATGGACAGCACCATCGCAAACATGGTCAGTACGTTAATACTGAACCCTGCTATATAGAGCACCGAAAAAGTACCCAGTAGTACCACAGGTACCGCAAGGGTTGGGATAATAGTCGCACGCCAGTTCTGTAAGAAAACGAACATGACAATAAATACTAATATAATCGCTTCGATCAGCGTATAAACCACTTGTTCAATAGACAAGCGGACAAATGGGGTGGTGTCGTAAGGAACGACGGACTTTAGACCTACAGGAAAGTTTGCTTCTAGCTCGGCGATTTGAGCACCGACCAATTCGCGGGTTTCAAGCGCGTTAGCACCGCCCGCTAGTGATACCGCAAGGCCAGCGGCTTGTTGGCCATTAAACAATGAAATAGTACTATAATCTTCACTACCAATTTCAACGTCTGCAACATCGCCTAAGCGCACCTGTGCACCAGAGGTATCTGTTTTTAGTAGAATGTCTTCGAACTCGTCAGGTGTTTTTAGATAGCTTTGTACGGTAACGGTCGCATTAATAACTTGTTCATCGACATCAGCAGGTGCTTGGCCTAATTGACCGGCAGATACTTGGGCGTTTTGCGCTTGTACGGCTTTGACCACATCAGATGGCACCAAGTTATAGCCACGTAAGCGTGCTGGATCAAGCCAAATACGCATGGCGTAAGAGGCGCCAAATGCTTGCACTTGACCAACCCCTTCAACACGGCTGAGCGGATCGACGACATTCGAGTTGATATAATCACCGATATCAGCCCGATCCATACTGCCGTCTTCGGAGACAAACCCAAACACGGCCAAAAAGCCATCAGAGGCCTTATTAACGGTGACGCCCTGACGCTGTACTTGCTCAGGCAAAGAGCTCATTGCGGCCTGGAGTTTGTTCTGAACCTGTACTTGTGCTGTATCGGCATCCGTACCGTTTTCAAAGTAAAGCTGTACGGAGGCACTACCATTTGAGGCACTCGACGACTTCATATACATCAAGCCATCAAGCCCCTTCATGCGTTGCTCGATAACCTGTACCACTGAGTTTTCAACGGTTTCAGCGTTAGCACCAGGGTAGCTGGCACTGACCGAAATAGTTGGCGGCGCAATAGCTGGATACTGCTCAATCGGTAGGTTAATAACCGATATTATCCCGATGAGCATAACCAAAATGGCCATCACCCATGCAAAGATAGGGCGATTAATAAAAAAAACTGACATAGTATATCCCTAAGTCTTCCTAGCTTTGAATGGAATTAATTGGCGGCTGCTGGTGCCGGTTTATTGGCAGTTTTGCCATCGGTAGACTTATCCATATTTTTTGCAGCTTGCTGCGGTGTTTTGGCAGCAGTGCCAGTAGGGGCAGCTTGCTCGGAGGGTGCTGGGTTTGGATTTTCCAAAGGCTCAGTGACCACTTCTTGTTCAGGCTTCACTTTTGCGCCACCGATAACCACCACTTTATCGCCACTCTCTAGACCGTCAGTGACTACCCATTGTCCATTATAAGTACCATTAATCGTAACCGGACGAACTTGGATTTTGTTATTTTCATCAACGATATAAACTTGAGTTTCGCTTTTAGTCGAACGCATAACCGCACTTTGTGGCACTAAAGCGGCATTGGTAATGACACTTTGGGTCAAGCGTGCGCTGACATACATGCCTGGGAGCAAGATGTTGTTCTTATTTGGAAATACGGCACGTAAGGTTACTGCCCCAGTTGACTCATCGACTTTCGCCTCTGATAAAGAAAGCTTACCTTTTACCGGATAAACAGAACCGTCTTCTAATACCAGTTCGACGGTATTCATGCCTGTTTGGGCTTTACCCGCAGATATTTGCTGGCGTAGATTGAGCAGCTCAGACGATGATTGACTGATATCGACATAGATAGGATCTAAGCGTGAAATAGTGACCAGCGGATTGGCTTGACTGGCACTGACTAAGGTACCGGCAGTGACGCTCGATCGGTCACTACGACCGGTGATTGGCGCCCGTACGATAGTACGATTGAGATCTAAGGTGCTGGTATCGAGACCGGCTTTTGCCGTTTGAATACCGGCTTTTGCACTTTCAATACCTGCTTGCGATTGACCGATAGCCGCATTGGCACTTTGCACAGCGGCTTGGGCAGTACGCACTTGGGTTACCGCTTGATCATATTGCTGTTTAGAGATGGCATCAATTTCGACCAAACCACTCAAACGCTGTAAGTCATTTTGAGCTTGTGATAATGACGCTTGGCGACTGACTAGCTCCGCTTTCGCATTGGCATTATTAGCCACGGCGGTCTGATAGTTGGCCTCTGCCTGTGCTACCGCTGCTTGACCACTCACAATAGAAGTCGTGTAGTTATCGGTATTGATACGATATAAGGGCTGGCCCTTTTGGACCGTACTGCCTTCACGGAATAGTATTTCGTCAATAATGCCATTTACTTGTGGGCGAACGTCTGCAGTCTGATAGGCTGCAGTACGGCCAGAAAAGATCTGTACTTGAGGTACGGTGCCAAAAGTCACGGTCTGGACGTTGACGACGGCAGGTGGCATCTGCTGCTGTGCTGCTCCACCAGCGGCGTCCTCGTTTTTGTCACAGCCAACCAGTACAGCTCCAGATAGTACAGATGCTATTACAAGCGCAAGATAAGAATGCTTCATCAATGTCCTCGGCAATAATATAATATTGATACAGTATGAAAAGTGTAGTGATAAATTTGGAACGTTATCGATATAAACAATAATTATGCAGTCACCGTTGCCAATATTCATTAGCGACTAGGCACGTGTAGATAGAGAGTAGCACGTGCAAAAACCGGATAAGCAGATTTAATTTAGTAGGCTATTATAAACTATAGGGTCTACCCCGTAGTCAAGCACTCAAAAGCATGTCTGCTCTCATAAAGTTGTATTTGGGTTTTGACTCTCTATAAAGAACACTGGTAACACAAGCGTTACACGAAAAAACGCTTAGGAAACTTTATAATAACTGGCTGTTTGGCATATTGTTAAGTTTTGTTGTATAAGTGAGTTTGCATAGAATCAGAACGATAATGACTGATCAATACAGTAAAAAAGCGCCTCGTACAGAAAACGAGCGCTTTAGCAATAATTAAATGTGATCGATAAAAAAAGTCTTATAGCAACCGCGCGCTGGCAAGCTCAGTCAACTGAAACAATCCTTGGCGATAGCGATTATTGGGTAGAGTGCTGAGAGCTTGTTGGGCCAGCTTGGTCTCTTCTAAAGCGCGCTGCTTACAATAAGTTAATGACCCTGAATTGCGCACCAGTTCAATTAACTGTGCGGCATCTGGGGTTTTGCCAGTTTGTACCGCGATACGTAACTGATCATAACCTGGTTGGCTGCTATCTTTTAATAGATCGAGCGCTTTGATAGTCGGTAGGGTAGGTTTGCCTTCTGCTAAATCATCGCCTAGATTCTTGCCCATTAACTCACTATCACCACTGTAATCGAGCACATCATCAACAATCTGAAAGGCATTACCAAAATGCTGACCGAAAGCGGCCAATGCAGCAAGGTGCTGGGTTTGTCCTTGCAAGATAGCAGTCCCTTGAGTCGCCATCATAAACAGCCGTGAGGTTTTGCCATCAATGATGCGCAGATAATCCTCTTCGGTGGCAGCCGGGTTATGCTGATGCTGAAGCTGCAATACTTCGCCTTCGGCAATATCACAAGTACCATCTGAGAACAGTTGCAACAGTGGCAAACTTTGAAAGCCGACCAATAAGTTAAAGGCTCGCGCAATCAGATAATCACCCACTAGCACAGCGGTGGCATTGTCCCAAGTTGCATTGGCTGTGGGCTTACCACGGCGTTGCCCTGATTCATCAATCACATCATCATGGACTAAGGTTGCGGTATGCAGCATCTCGGTAATGGCAGCCAAATGCATCGCTTGTTGTGACGGCGCATCATGAAACATTCGTGCACACAGCAAGGTGATCAATGGCCGCATCCGTTTGCCGCCCGCGTCGATCACATGTTTTGAGACGTTCATCACTAGCTGTACTTTGGAATTAAGACTACCAAAAACTTGCTTATCCATAATCTCAAAATCATCAGCAACGATGCTTTGAATATCGGCATAGCTTGGTGTGGACAGTAGTGTGGCAGATGCACTAGATGAGGCGCTAGACAAAGAAGTAAGGGTCATAGTAAATAGTCATATTAAGTAGAATAAAGAGAGTTTTTTGATAGTGATATCAATTAGTGCAATTGGCTTGCTTATAATAGCATAGCTAAACGCTCAAATCGGTGACTAAAATATGATATAAAATGAGCTAAGAACCAAATGGTTGCCTTACTTACAGCTTAAAAAGCCACCAACATAGGCATTAAACAATAATTAATAGCCATTAATTATTATTTAATAGTAGAGACAAATATATAAGGCATTGTAAGTCACTGATTGTATAAGTTATAATAGCGCTGCTTATGCATAGATTTATGGGCATCATCATTTTTTAGAACACTTTTTAAAATTAGAACACTTTTTAAAATTAGGACGAGCGGCTTGCTTTTATGGGCAAAAAGCCGTAAAATCTTGCCTTTAATTTTTCCCTGTCGTGTTCGTTTACGAAGCGCTGGTATAATATTAGCCACGGCACACGGGTTAAACGGAGTTAGACAATGTACGCAGTAATCAAAACTGGTGGTAAACAGCACCGTGTAGTCGTCAACGAGTTGCTTAAAGTTGAACTACTAAAAGCAGAAGTCGGCGAAACAATCAAATTTGAAGACGTGTTGATGATTGTTGACGGCGAAACCGTCAAAATTGGTCAGCCAGTCGTTGATGGTGTCAGCGTAGAAGTTGAAGTGGTTGAGCATGGCCGCGGCGAAAAAATCCGTATCGTCAAGCACAATCGTCGTAAGCATTATCACAAAGAGCAAGGTCACCGCCAATGGTATACCTTGTTAAAAATCAAAGCGATTAATGCTTAGTTATCAGCTTACTTATTAAAGCTTAACAGCGCACTAAAAGCTTAAGAGTTATCGCATTAGCGATAAGTCACATTAACAAGGAGATTTTCTCATGGCACATAAAAAAGCTGCCGGCTCGACACGTAACGGTCGTGATTCAAACCCAAAAATGCTCGGCGTAAAAATCTTCGGTGGTCAAACCATCGTTGCTGGTAACATCATTGTTCGTCAACGTGGTACAGAATTCCACGCCGGCGCTGGTGTTGGCATGGGTCGTGACCATACTTTATTTGCACTGAATGATGGTGTGGTAAAGTTTGCGACCAAAGGTAAATTTAATCGTCGCTACGTGATGGTTGAAGGCGCATAATTGCTGCTGTGCTACTGGCTTATTGTATTTAAATAAGTCCTTATAGCAAATAGAAAAGTCCCTATTACCAGTCGGTGATGGGGACTTTTTTATGTTTATATTTTACTAATATTTATCAAATAGCGCCTGATATCCATGCTCTAGAAGTAACAAGGTTCTACGGCACTATTTGATAAAAATTCTATAAACACCAGAATAAAATAGGGTGAATTTTTTAGTTACAAGCGTGTATGGCAGGCGTAGTAATGATTGCAATTCAGGTCTAGGCGCGTAATAAAAAAACTGCCACAATGTGGTCGTTGGTCAATAGCGCTGTGATAACTAATAAATAACACTCAAAAAATTCTACCAGAACAAATACGCGGCTGCTTTAAAGACTAACAGACCAATTGCTAGAGACTAATTGCTATTTTTTTAAAATGAGAGGAAATATGATGACTTTATTAACTAAGCAAACCATTAAACCAACAGCGACTGTCAAACAAAAAATAATGAGTGGCGCTTTGGCTGGGGTATTGATGACCACGCTTGGGGTCGCTGCACCCATGATAGCCTTGACCCAGTCAGCTAGTGCCGCTCCTGCTGACAGTCTAGTCGCTGCCAAACGCTTAAATAAGCTATTGACCAATACCAAAAGCATGACCGCTGACTTTACTCAGACCACAAAAGGCGCAAGCAGTGGTACCTTTAAAGGCTCAATGAGCGTCCAGCGCCCTAATAATTTCCGCTGGGAAACCAAGTCGCCATCACAACAGCTGATCATAGCTAATAGCAGTTCGATGTGGATATATGATAAAGATTTAGAGCAAGCGACCAATCAAAAGGTAGATAGCCAAGTAGGCAATACGCCAGCGCTATTGTTATCAGGCGATCCCAGTAAAATTGATAAAAACTTTAAAATTACTCAGCCTTATGCTAATAAAAACTACTACGTGCTGTATCCCAAATCAGATAGTGCCAGTTTTAAAAACTTGTCAGTGAGCTTTAGTGGTGGTAAGCCAGTCATGATGGTGCTTAATGATACCCTAGGGCAAACGACTTCCATTAAGTTTAGTAGTATCAAGCTCAACCCAAGTATCAGTAGCAGCCAGTTTAAATTTACTCCGCCAAAAGGTGTTGATGTTATCAACCAGTAATCGGTCATTAAAGCTATCATTAGACAAACATGTTTGAATAAATAAAAAAGGACAAACCACTATTTGGTTTGTCCTTTTTTATTGAGTAGCAGGTTGGCAATAGTTTATTTTGATAGCATCAGCCCTTAGCCATAACCAATAGTGAGTGGCTATGTAATAAACGGTAAACGACTGCTTTATGTGTCAATGTTTACTCAAACTAGTGTTTGGACCGGTTGCAATTGGAATTAATAGGTTTACAATATCCGCTAATTTATTGCTTATATCAAGTCACTATGTTGGTTTTTATGCCTTACAGAGTAAAATATAACATAGGCCGTAGCATGGTTTTCTGCTCGAGATACATATTTTGTAGCATATAAAGTGACCGCTCCATACAGTTAAAAACTGGCTTTCAAAGCCTAATATGCGTATAGTAAGTGAACAGTTTATGCCAGTTGTCACGCCATTGTTGACCAGGTGTTAATAAGTTATTAAATCAGTCGCTGTTGAAGCAGTCACTATAATATTGATTTAATAAGTTTATCTAGCGTTGGTAGAGTATGCGTTCGACGACCAGCTTTTATCCAAGCTGGATTTCGTATTTGATGTTAATAGTTTTTCAATACGCTCATTTATTCAAAAACTATTGTTCTGTAATTGCTACTATTTATCATTAGCAGATTGCAGTCAATATCAGTAACGCTCAATGTATAGATAGTTTTACGGTTGCGACCGTTTCGCACTGTCAGCAATAAGCTCGATAATTGGCCATTACCAGTATAATTAATTGTGTTTTTGTTCGTATCAGATAGACTGTTATACCATCACGTTGCTATTGATCAGACTTGCATTAATGTGACTTGTATTAATGTGACTTGCATTAATGTGACCTGGTAAGTGATTGGAGTCTAAGGTGCTTATGATACTCGATTGGGTGAGGAGCACGTATTATCATGTCTGCCTTTAATTGGTCAGCAGTTGCTTTTATTCTAGCCGCTATCGGCCTAGTTGTGTTTATGCTGGTCGTCCCGCGCTTGCTGGGTGGACGTTCTCACGGCTTACAAAAAGAAGAAGTGTTTGAAGCAGGTGTGGTCGGATCCGGCAACGCCCGTATTCGTTTGTCCGCTAAATTCTATCTGGTTGCCATTTTCTTTGTCATTTTCGATTTAGAAGCTTTATATCTGTATGCCTATGCGGTTTCAGTCCGTGAAGTCGGCTGGCTTGGGTTCGCAGCGGCGGCAGTGTTTATCGGCGTCCTAATTATCGGCCTGATATATGAGCTAGGCTTAGGGGCCTTGAATTGGGCACCTGTTGACAAGCTTGGTAAAAAAGCACGACTTTATGCGACGCCTGCTGGCTTTAACTTAGCGGATATTACTAAGTTTGATGGGGTCGATGAGCTGATGGTAGATCCCACCGGCAAGATCCCAGCGCAATCCTCAGGACAAATTAACGTCTCTAACAATATTGAAGCCAATCGCCGCCACTTACAGACCATTGATCATATTAATACCACAGGTAACATTACCTCTGTGGATTTTGCGGCGTCTGCGCAAAACACCAATGTTGAGCCCAACCGTTAATAATCATAGGATTAAGCGACTGTACTACAAACTCAGTCGCCATTGAAGTTACGAACAAATCAAGTTACGAACAAATCAAGTTACGAACAAGGCCATGAATAAAGTTACGAACAAACCAAATATTCGCAGGATAATCGGCAGTTATTAATAGCATTGCCATACTGCGCTTCATTTAAAGGTTAACTGTTATGAAATATACCTTAACAAAAGCCAACCCTGATGCAGAGACTTATCCTGCGCAGACCCGTCAAACTGTCAATGATCCCCTTGAAGACGAGGTCAACAAAAACGTCTTTATGGGTCGTCTAGAAGATGTAGTGCACTCAACTGCCAACTGGGGACGTAAGAACTCATTGTGGCCCTTTAACTTTGGTACGTCTTGCTGCTATGTGGAATATGCCACTACCTTAACCGCGGTTCATGATTTGTCGCGTTTTGGGGCAGAAGTTATTCGCGCCTCTCCGCGTCAGGCGGATGTGATGATTGTAGCGGGTACTTGCTTTATCAAAATGGCACCCGTTATTCAGCGGCTTTATGAGCAAATGCTCGAGCCCAAATGGGTTATTTCTATGGGTGCCTGTGCCAACTCTGGCGGTATGTACGATATTTATTCGGTGGTACAGGGCGTGGATAAAATTATTCCAGTCGATGTCTATGTACCTGGCTGCCCACCGCGTCCAGAAGCCTTGATTCAAGGGCTGATGTTATTGCAAGAGTCCATCACTAAAGAGCGTCGTCCGCTAGGTATTCATGTCGATGACAAAGGGGTCTATCAGCCACAAATGACCCCTGAGCGTGATCGCAAACAAGCGGATCGTATCGCGGTGAAAAACCTGCGCAGTCCGGACAGCGTTTAATATATTAGGGTCAGCCTAACAGGGGATAACCTGTTAGGGCATACCTTAATAGTTGATGTGCTCATCACAATCTGCTCATAAAATCTGGTTACAAACAGTCTAGTGATGATTAATTAGTTATGATTAATGAAGGAAGGCGTCATTCATGGTCACGGTAGTCGAAAATACAGATCCTAAGATCAAACCTGTCCCAGCAGTCATCAAGGAGCTGGAGCTTAAGTATGCCGGCAAGTTCGTCGTCCAGCAGACTGTCGATGAGATTCCGACTGTTTGGGTGGCACGCGCTGACCTGCTAGACGTTCTTTTATTCTTAAGAAAGCTGCCCAAGCCTTACGTCATGCTATATGACTTATCGGCGATGGATGAGCGCTTGCGTCAACATCGTAAAGGGCTACCAGCCAGCGACTTTACCGTGTTTTACCACTTGATGTCACTTGAGCGTAATAGTGATGTACGTATCAAGGTGGCGCTCAGTGAAGAGGACTTAAACGTGCCAAGCGCTACCAAGATTTGGCCCAATGCCAACTGGTATGAGCGTGAAGTATGGGATATGTTCGGAATTGTGGTTACTGGTCATCCGCATTTAACCCGCATTTTATTACCTAAATACTGGGAAGGTCATCCACTGCGTAAAGAATATCATGCGCGTGCGACTGAATTCACCCCGTATTTCCTTAATACTGCCAAACAGCAATACGAGCAAGAAAACTTGCGCTTCGTTCCTGAAGAGTGGGGCATGAAGCGTTCAGGGCGTGATGAAGACTTTATGTTCTTGAACATTGGTCCCAACCATCCCTCCGCTCATGGTGCCTTTAGGTTGGTATTACAGCTAGATGGCGAAGAAGTCATCGATTGTATTCCTGATATTGGCTACCACCATCGCGGCGCAGAAAAAATGGCCGAACGCCAAACCTGGCATTCTTATATTCCCTATACCGATCGGATTGATTATCTGGGCGGGGTAATGAATGAGCTGCCTTATATCATGTCGGTTGAAAAGTTGGCGGGCATCACTATTCCGGCTCGCGCTGAAACCATTCGCGTGATGATGAGTGAGTTTTTTCGGATTACCAACAACTTGCTATTCGTCGGTACCTTTATTCAAGATGCTGGCGGTATGACCCCCGTATTCTATGCATTTACCGATCGCCAAAAGGCGTATGACGTGATCGAAGCGGTTACTGGTTATCGTATGCATCCCGCATGGTTTCGTATTGGCGGTACTGCTGCTGATTTACCGCGTGGTTGGCAGCGTTTGGTACGTGAGTTCTTGGACTGGATGCCAAAGCGTTTGGATGAGTACGTCAAAGCGGCGATGATGAACAGCGTACTTAAAGGTCGTACTCAAGGCGTTGCTCAGTATGATGCCAAACAAGCATTGGCTTGGGGTGTGACAGGTGTGGGTCTGCGTGCGACTGGTGTTGATTTTGACCTGCGTAAAGCGCGTCCATATATGGGCTATGAAAACTTCGACTTTGAAGTGCCGATTGGCTATAACGGCGACGCTTACGATCGCTGTATGATCAAAATTGAAGAGATCCGCCAGTCCATGCGTATTATCAAACAGTGTATGGATAATATGCCCCAAGGTCCTTATAAAGCCGATCACCCATTAGCAGTACCGCCACCGAAAGACCGTACCCTAAATGATATTGAGACCTTGATTAACCACTTTCTTTCAGTATCTTGGGGCCCTGTGATGCCGGCTGGTGAATGCTCAACCATGGTTGAGGCCACTAAAGGTCTTAATAGCTATTACATTACCTCGGATCACGCCACTATGAGCTATCGTACGCGGATTCGCACACCGACATTCGCACATTTACAGCAGATGCCGTCGGTCATTAATGGCTCATTGGTATCTGACGCTATTATGTATTTAGCCTCGATTGATATTGTCATGGCCGACTGTGACCGTTAATGGCGACTAAGTTGAAGACACAATACTTGAAAACTAGTGTCTAAAACCCAGTGTTTAAAAGCTAGTGTTTAAAACCTAGTACTTACGAGTTAATTACGGCAGTTGTAACGGATCGTTGTAGCTATCATAAAGAATTTAATCAATAGGTTATCGCCAATAGGCACACCAAAACGCTGTAGCATTTCAATGTGGCGACAGTCGCAACCTGACACGGCGTGATGAGTGAGGATAAAGACAAGATATGAGAATTGTTTCCGATAAAATGCCAAAAGTAGATGTGGCAAGTATTTTAACTGCTGAAGAAATTGCAACCATCAATGAGGTGGTGCGTCACTATCCGCATGCGCGTGCTGCTTCGCTAGATTCGCTGAAAATTGTACAAAAGCGTAATGGCTGGGTTGATGACGCGCAAGTTAATGCTATTGCCAATATTTTAGATATTCCGATGTCCGATATGGACGGGGTAGCGACCTTCTTTAACCGTATTTATCGTCAGCCGGTTGGTCGTCATGTGATCTTAATTTGTGACTCGGTTTCCTGCTATCTAACCGGTTACGAAGCGTTGTCAGCCGAGTTGAGATCTCAGTTAGGTATTGAATATGGTCAAACCACCACTGACGGTCGTTTTACCTTATTACCGATTTGTTGTTTAGGCAACTGTGATAAAGGCCCTGCGGTACTGATTGATGAAGACACCTATGGTCCCGTCCAGCCTGATGAAGTTGCCCAGTTATTGGAGCTATACGCATGAGATTAACTGTTTCAGAGCAAATTGCCCTTCGCAGCCAAGGCAAAGCACCGAGCCAACTCAATGAGCAGCGCATCGCAGTATATGGCGATAAAGCGACTGCTACTAGCGAAACCAAGCCATTAACCTGGCGTTTGGCGCATCATGACGCGGTGTTGGATCTGGCTACCTACGAATCCTTACAAGGTTTTGCAGCGCTTAAAATGGCTTTAAACCAATCGCCAGATGCCACGTTAAAGACCATCAAAGAAGCGGTGATCAAAGGACGCGGTGGCGCCGGTTTTCCAGCAGGTATCAAGTGGTCATTAATGGCACCACCTGATGGTGGGCCACGCTACCTAGTCTGTAACGCGGACGAAATGGAGCCAGGTACTTTTAAAGACCGCTTGCTAATGGAGCGTTTGCCACTACAGCTTATCGAGGGCATGTTGATCTCCGCCTATGCTATTGGGGCAACCGCGGGTTACATTTTTATCCGTGGTGAATATATCCTTGCTGCTGAGCGTTTGACTGTCGCTATCGAAGAGTTAAAAGCCAATAATATCGTTGGTGATAACATCTTAGGTTCAGATTTTAGTTTTGATTTACATGTGCATACTGGTGCGGGTCGCTATATCTGCGGCGAAGAAACCGCGCTACTCAATTCTCTAGAAGGTCGCCGGGCCAATCCACGTACCAAGCCACCATTTCCACAAGTCGCTGGCGCATGGGGACGACCAACTGTAGTTAACAACGTCGAAACCCTACATAACGTGCCAGCCATTATTTTTCATGGCAGCAAATGGTATCAAGACTTGCCAAAAGCCAAGGGCGTGGTCGAAACCCCAGGCACCAAGCTATTTGGTTGCTCAGGATTGGTTAATGATCCCGGTTTATGGGAATTGCCTTTTGGTTATACCGCGCGCGAAATCATTGAAGATTTCGCCGGTGGTATGCAAGCAGGCCGTAAGCTCAAAGCTTGGTTACCAGGCGGCGCGTCAACTGACTTTTTGACGGCGGATCATCTAGATACGGTAGTCGATTTCGACTCCATCCAAAAAGCCGGTAGCCGTATGGGTACGGGGCTGATTATGGTGGTTGATGAACAGCAAGATATGGTGCCATTACTACGCAATCTTGAGATTTTCTTCCAACGTGAGTCCTGTGGTTTTTGTACCCCATGCCGCGATGGCTTGCCGTGGGGGGTCAAACTGCTCACCGCTATTAATGATGGCGATGGGCAAATAGGCGATGTGGAGAAGCTAGAAGGGCTAACCCGTGACTTATGGATCGGCAAAACTTTCTGTGCGCACGCCCCTGGTGCCATGGAACCACTCATGAGTGCGATTAAATATTTCCGTCCTGAGTTTGATCAAAAAATTGCGCAGGCGGTTGGTGTAGATATCATTGAGGCTGCAGCCAGTCAACAGCCAGTAATGAAATAAGGAGAGCGGCATGGCAGTCATACATATTGATGGATCCACTGTCGAAGTAGATAGCAGCGATAACTTGCTACAGGCTTGTTTGTCACTCGGCATTGATGTGCCTTATTTTTGTTATCATCCCGCGCTAGGCTCGGTAGGCTCGTGCCGTCAGTGCGCAGTCAAGCAATACAAAGACAAAGAAGATTTGGAAGCAGGTCGTGGCAGATTAGTCATGTCATGTATGGTGGCGCCCACTGATGATATGTATATCTCAGTGACTGACGACGAAGCCAAAGAGTTCCGTAAGTCGATGGTCGAGTTATTGATGACCAACCATCCACACGACTGCCCAACTTGTGAAGAGGGCGGACATTGTCATTTGCAAGACATGACTTATATGTCAGGTCATAGCCGTCGTCGCTATCGCTTCACCAAGCGTACCCATCACAACCAAGAGCTTGGACCCTTTATCGGTCATGAAATGAACCGCTGTATCGCTTGCTATCGTTGTGTCCGTTTTTATAAAGACTACGCCGGTGGCGAGGATTTAGGTGTCTACGGTGCCAATAATCGAGTTTATTTTGGTCGCGATAAAGATGGTCAGTTCGAAAGTGAGTTTTCTGGTAACTTAACGGAAGTGTGCCCAACCGGTGTTTTTACTGACAAAACCCACTCTGAGCGTTATAACCGTAAATGGGATATGCAGTATGCCCCCAGCATCTGTCATGGCTGTT
The DNA here is from genome assembly GCF_017875835.1 of Psychrobacter sp. PL19. Taxonomy (NCBI): domain Bacteria; kingdom Pseudomonadati; phylum Pseudomonadota; class Gammaproteobacteria; order Moraxellales; family Moraxellaceae; genus Psychrobacter; species Psychrobacter sp. PL19. Next base: position 2,938,469 of record NZ_JAGING010000001.1, on the reverse strand, counting down.
CTGCAGGCTGTAATATCTCAGCTGGTGAGCGCTATGGCGAGTTACGCCGGATCGAAAACCGTTATAACGGTGAAGTGAACCGTTACTTCTTATGTGACCGTGGTCGCTTCGGTTATGGATATGTCAACCGTGAGGATCGCCCCAATCAAGCGCTTGAGCTTATTAATAATAAACATGTCAAAATCAATATCGACTATGCGCTTGACGAAACTATCAAGCGTCTTAAAGATAAAAAAGTCATCGGGATTGGTTCTCCACGTGCCAGCCTTGAGACTAACTTTGCTTTAAAGAATCTAGTGGGCTTTGATAACTTCTCCACCGGTCTCAGTCATCAACAGCAGGCACTGGTTAACAAATGTATTGAAGTGTTGAGCACAGAAGGTATCTATAACCCAGGCATGACGGATATCGAAAGCCATGATGCCGTGTTGATTTTGGGTGAAGACATTACTCAGACCTCAGCACGGGTGGCCTTATCAGTACGCCAAGCAGCGAAAAACGAAGGGCTCAAAATGGCCGCCGCTGCGAAAACGCAAGCATGGTTGGCTGAGCCAGTACAACGTATCGCTCAAGGCGCGCTGAGTCCGGTCTATGTTATCGACGTGACTCAAACCAAGCTTGATGACATCAGTAAATTCAGCGTGGTGGCAACCCCTGAAGACATCACTAAGCTGGGCTTTAAAGTGGCTGATGAGATTAAACTATTGGCCGATGATCTGTCGCAAATAGTAGACCAGCAAGCGTCCGATTCATCATTAGCACCGACTGATCAAGCGCAGTCAGAGTCTGATCCGATGCAAGCGTTGGCACAGCAAATTGCTTATGACTTGGTACAAGCTGATCGGCCATTAGTGATATCGGGTACCAGCTTATCTTCTACCGCTTTGATAGAAGCTGCGGCGCAGATCACTCAAGTACTGAGCCAAAAACGTGCCGCCATTAAGGCGACTGAGCTCAAACATATTGAAGCTCACAATGCGACTGTTCGTGATGCGACTGTTCGTGCTGCTGAAGCACAAGCGCAAACGGCGCAGCCTACTGATGATCAAGAGCTGGTCGCTAAACCAGCCAAGCCAGAAATCGGCACCAATAAAGAGGTGCAAGACGATGTCGAGCGTGAGCCGGCAACCAAGCTTGAGCCTAGAGAAGGAAATAGCAATTATTGCGCCCAAGCAAGTATTTATTTAATCGTTCCTGATGCCAATAGTATGGGTGTCTGTTTGCTGGGTGGGCGGTCAGTAGAAGAGCTACTAGCGACTGACTTTGATGTGGTGGTGGTTGCTGAAAACCAGCTCACCGATGCCATTGATGCGCAGAAGCTCACGCAGCTAATAGTCGATAAAACCGTGATTGCGCTCGATCATCAGCTATTAGACTGGCATAAAGATGTCGATATTGTACTACCAGCGGCCAGCTTTGCCGAAGCAGACGGAACTTTGGTGTCCGCGGAAGGCCGTGCTCAGCGCTTTTTCCAAGTGTATGACAACAACTATTACCATCCGCTGAGCAGTATTAAAGAAGGCTGGCGTTGGTTGCACGCGGTTCATAGTAGCTTAATGGGCAAATCGGTCGACTGGACCCAACTCGATGATGTGATTAACGCTTTAATAGCGTCTCATCCTAAGCTTGCGGGTATTAAAGGCGCTGCTCCTGATGCTGACTACCGGATTACCGGTCTAAAAATAGCCCGTGAACCGCGTCGTTATTCCGGTCGTACCGCGATGCGCGCGCAAATATCAGTACATGAGCCGATGCAGCCGAAAGATTTAGATACTGGTTTGACCTTTTCGATGGAAGGCTATAGCGGTGAGCAAACGCCAAGCTCGATGATTCCTTTCGCTAATTCAGCTGGCTGGAACTCACCCCAAGCTTGGAATAAGTACCAAGACAAGGTGGGTGGTAGTCTAAAGAATGGCGATCCTGGAGTCCGCTTATTTGATCAGCTAGAGCGCCTAGCGCTGCGTCAATATATTGCGCCAGAATCCAGCTCGCAAGCGACCACTGATATACAGCAAGGGTACGCCAAGCTAGTGCCTATCCACAATATTTATGGCAGCTCGATGATGGCCTCACGTAGCCCAATCGTCGCTGAGCAATTACTGACTGCCACTTGGCATATTGGTATTGATGATGCTAAAGATTGGGACATTGGTGCTGGTGACTACTTGGCTATCGAAGTCGATAAGCAGCAAATCACTTTACCCGTGCAGCTGGTACAATATCTAGCAGAAGGCTGTATCGGTTATCCAGTTGGACAGGTGAGTATCATCCATCCTTCCATGCCAGCTTCAGTACGTAAGGTTGATGCGCCGGTGGCTTTCGTTACCATGACTGGTAATATGGCCAACGATACGGCGCCAACCGCTGATTCTGATTTTAATGCTGACCGTGCCACGCATGTAGCACCACATGCAACAACAGCACCGACTACTACTCAGGAAATGTAATATGCAAGTCACCCGTATTATTCCTGATGTACCCAGCTTTTTGGCCAGCAGCATGACGGTTGACAGCTGGTCAATTTTATTTATGGTCGTACAATCGATTGTCATCTTTTTGGTGGTAGTGGTGGTAGCGGCCATGATGATTATCTATGAGCGCCGCATGCTCGCGCTTTGGCAAGATCGGCATGGTCCTAACCGTGTAGGGCCGTTTGGCTCTCTACAATTGGTCGCTGATATGCTCAAAATCTTCTTTAAAGAAGATTGGACACCAAAATTCACTGATAAGTTTATTTTTGTCCTAGCACCCGCGGTCGCCATGTTTACCGCGCTGGCGTCCTTTGCCATTATTCCAATATCGCCAACCCTAGGTGTGGCAGATTGGGATATCGGTATTTTATTTTTCTTTGCTATGGCCGGTATCGCCGTTTATGCCGTGATGTTCGGTGGCTGGGCGTCGGCGAACAAATTCTCGTTACTCGGCGGGCTGCGTTCTGCTGCGCAAACCATCAGTTACGAGGTGTTCTTAGGCCTGTCATTGATGGGTGTGGTAGCGTTAACGGGATCATTTAACTTACGCGCGATTGTCGAGGCGCAAGCGGATGGCTGGTATATTATCCCGCAGTTTTTTGGGTTTTTAACCTTTGTGGTAGCAGGGGTGGCGGTCACCCACAGACATCCCTTTGATCAGCCAGAAGCGGAGCAAGAGTTGGCCGAAGGCTATCATGTTGAATACTCTGGCATGAAGTTCGGCATGTTCTTTATTGGCGAATACGTCAACGTGGTCTTGATTTCAGCCTTGATGACTTGCTTGTTCTTTGGTGGCTGGTTGGCACCGTTTAACTTAGATATTCCGTTTGTGCCCCCTGCCTTTTGGTTCATGATTAAGACCCTGTTCTTTATGACCCTGTTTGTTTTGGCTCGAGGTTCACTCATGCGTCCGCGCTATGATCAGGTGATGAATTTTGGCTGGAGAGTCTGCCTACCGGTGACCTTGATTAATTTGCTGGTTACCGCTGCGGTCATTTTGATTTTTTCTCCCACGCTGTAACTTTGCGGATGATCTAGAGTGATGCTGATAAGGATAATAATCCCATGTTTACTACGATAAAAAAGATTGTCATTGGTATGTTTACCATTGTTCGCAGCATGTGGATGGTCAATAGCCATGCAATAAGGCCGCGCGATACTATCTTGTATCCTGAAGTGCCGGTACCGGTACCGCCACGCTTTCGTGGGCGTATTATATTGTCTCGCGATCCTGATGGTGATGAGCGCTGCGTTGCTTGTAACTTATGTGCGGTGGCCTGCCCAGTTGGCTGCATCTCTTTGCAAAAAGCTGAGCGTGAAGATGGGCGCTGGTATCCAGAGTTTTTTCGGATTAACTTCTCACGCTGCATTTTTTGTGGACTGTGCGAAGAAGCTTGTCCAACGACCGCTATTCAGATGACCCCTGATTTTGAGATGGGCGAATATGTGCGTCAAGACTTAGTCTACGAAAAAGAGCATTTACTGATCTCAGGACCGGGTAAATATCCTGATTACAACTATTATCGCGTGTCTGGTATGGCGCTGGCAGATAAACCAAAAGGGGCGGCACAAAATGAAGCGGCGCCTATTGATATAAGGAGTTTGCTGCCATGATGGATTTTTTCAGTCACCCTGATCTAGTAGGGTTTTATGCCCTAGCAGCGGTGGCCATCTTTGCCAGTTTGCGGGTCATTATTCATCCGAATGCGGTACATGCCATCCTAGCGATGATTGTGTCGTTATTGGCGGTTGCTGGCATACTGTTTATATTGGGGGCGCCATTTGCAGGCGCGTTGGAAGTTGTGGTGTACGCGGGGGCGATTTTAGTACTGTTCGTGTTTGTGATCATGATGCTCAATTTAGGTATGGCCAACGAGGCACGAGAAGAGAGCTGGCTCGATGCCAAAACTTGGGCGGTACCGACTGGATTGACCATAATTATCGCGGTTGTGCTGTATGCGATGATTGGCTTAAACCCTAATGAAGCCGCCGTTATTGGCGGCATTAGTATTCCTGCTAAAGCAGTGGGTGTCGCGCTATTTAGTAAATATATTGTGCTGGTCGAAGTCGCGGCCCTATTGTTATTGGCAGCGTTAGTAGCCGCTTATCATTTGGGCAAAGAATCAATTACTGATGAAATTCTTGCTGATGACAGCCAGAATATTGACCGACGTGGCGATGACTTTAAAGACTATCTGACTAATAATAATAACCAAGATATCGATACACGTGCCGATGCTATGACTGAAACCACTGAAACCCCTGAAACCTATGAATACAAAGAGGTCGATCCCCATGATTACGTAGGTATGCAGGTAGGCATGCAGAAAGACACGCGCAAGGAGTCAGACTGATGGTACAAGCAGTGAGCGTGGCACAAGAGCTGTCAAACGTGCCGTTCGCCCACGAGGTAGCAGGCTTGGTACAGCCAGTTGCTGAGGCGCAAAATGTACTGGGCCTGATACCCATGAGTCATGGACTGATATTGGCAGGTATTTTATTTGCTATTGGTCTGTGCGGGGTCATGGTACGGCGTAATTTTCTATTTATGCTGATGAGTCTGGAAATTATGATGAATGCCGCAGCGCTAGCATTTGTGGTGGCAGGCAGTCGTTGGCTCGATCCAGATGGCCAGGTTATGTTTATCTTCATTCTAACCCTAGCCGCGGCCGAAGCAGCAATTGGTCTGGCGATATTACTACAGTTTTATCATAAGCGTGGGCATCTCGATGTCGACAGCGCCAATGAGATGAAAGGATGATGTCATGAGTTTATTACCATTAACCTTTATATTCCCGCTCATTGGCTTTTTAATCCTAGCCTTTATGCGCGATCGGTTAACTGAACAAGTAGCCGCGTTTGTTGGTGTCGGTAGCATGTTGCTATCAGCACTCTGTACGCTAGTGGCTAGTTTTACTTTTTTAACGACCTATCCGGCGGGTACGGTCATAGAGATACCGCTATGGACTTGGTTTCAAGTAGGCGATTTTGCGCCAAGCTTTGGCTTAAGCTTTGACGGTTTAGCACTGACTATGATGGGTGTGATTACCGGCGTTGGCTTTTTGATTCACTTATTTGCCGCCTGGTATATGAAAGGTGATACTGGTTTTGCCCGCTTCTTTAGCTATATGAACTTGTTCGTTGCCAGTATGATTTTACTGGTATTGGGCGATAATTTATTATTGTTATATCTTGGCTGGGAAGGCGTTGGTATTTGTTCGTACTTGCTGATTGGTTTTTATTACCAAGACCGTGCCAATGGTCGCGCAGCCATAAAAGCCTTTACTGTCACCCGTATTGGTGATGTATTTTTAGCTTTCGGGCTATTTTTATTATTCCGTGAATTTGGCACGCTTAATATTCAAGAGATTATTACCCGCGCCCCTGAAATATTCGATGTTAATAACCCCACTATGATTTTGGTCACCATGATGTTGGTTGGTGGCGCGATGGGTAAGTCGGCACAATTACCGTTACACACCTGGCTGGCCGATGCCATGGCCGGTCCAACGCCGGTATCAGCCCTGATTCACGCGGCAACTATGGTAACAGCGGGGGTTTATTTAATCGCCCGTATGCATCCATTATTCATGCTGACCCCAGGTATTTTATTATACTGGGTTGGTGGGGTCGGTGCCTTAACCTTGGTAGTGGCTGGCTTTTGTGCGTTGGCACAAACGGACATCAAACGCATTCTTGCGTACTCGACCATGAGTCAAATTGGCTACATGTTCTTAGCGTTAGGTGTTGGGGCATGGCAGGGCGCTATCTTCCATCTGATGACTCATGCCTTCTTTAAAGCCTTGCTATTTTTATCGTCAGGTGCGGTGATCCTGGCCGTTCACCATGAGCAAAATATCTTTAAAATGGGTGGTTTACGTAAGAAGATACCCTTAGTATTCTGGTGTTATGTCGTTGGTGGCGGCGCGCTTGCTGCCATACCCTGGGTGACCGTTGGTTTTTATTCTAAAGAAGCCATCCTTTGGGAAACCTATGCTACCGGTCATCAAGTCCTATTCTATATGGGCGTATTCGGTGCCTTCTTGACCGCGTTATATACTTTCCGTATGATTTGGATCATCTTTTTTGGTGTAGAAAAAACCCCCGCGCACAAGTTATCTGGCATGTCGTATTGGCTGCCACTGAGCGTGTTGTTAGTGCTATCGACTGCGGTTGGTGCGCTGATTACGCCACCATTGCAAGGGGTATTGCCAGAGAGTGTTGGACACTTATTAGAAGTGGCCAATCAGGCACAGGGCAAACATACCGCGGAATACATTGCCATGGGTGCGATGGCTGCCGGTTTGATTATTGCTGCATTCTTATATGTGGTGAATAAAGGCCGCTTGCTAGCGAGTTTCAAACAGTCACGTATTGGCGGGGCATTATATTATTGGTGTTATAACGGTATGGGCTTTGATGCGCTATATGATTTAATTTTCGTAAAACCTTTTTTATTCATTGGGCGCTTATTCAAAGCCGACCCTGTTGATAAGACCTGGCTGGTGTTACCAAAGCTGGCGTCAGTGGGCAATAAAATGTTGTCCGCGACCCAAACTGGGTCACTTCGAGGCTATGCCGCAAGCTTTGGCTTGGGTATGGCTGTGCTGTTGGTGCTGGTAATGATGACGGTGGTATAAGATGATAGATTTACAACAAACGTGGATGCTGCCAGCATTAATTGCCATACCCTTTATTGCCGGCTTGTTATGCTGGCTGGTTGAGCGCTTTAATAGACGTCTGCCGCGCTGGATTGCTTTAATCGGCATGATGCTGACTTTTGTATTGTCGTTAGTGCTCTGGCATTACGGCGACTTTGGTGGCATGAGTAAGCAAGTGATTGTGCCTGATGTTGCGGTGCCATGGGTCGCTGAATTCAGTGTGCCATGGATACCGAGCTTTGGTATTAGCTTTCATTTAGCGATGGACGGTTTGTCGCTAATGATGGTGGCCTTGACTGGATTACTAGGTGTGGCCGCGGTGGCCTGTTCGTGGAACGAGATTCAGCGTCGCGTCGGCTTCTTCCACCTGAACCTACTGTGGAGCTTAGGCGGGGTCATTGGGGTATTTTTAGCCATTGATTTGTTCTTGTTCTTCTTCTTTTGGGAGATGATGCTGGTTCCAATCTACTTCTTGATTGCGATTTGGGGTCATGACGTTGTTGGCGGTAAGACCAAAGAATATGCAGCAACTAAGTTCTTTATCTATACCCAAGCGTCCGGGCTTATCATGCTGGTCGGTGTTTTGGTATTGGTCATTATTAGCTATTCCTTAAGCGGGGTAGTCAGTTTCAATTATAATGATTTACTCGGTACGCCACTTGGCAGCTGGGAATATCCGATCATGTTGTGCTTCTTTATTGGCTTTGCGGTCAAGTTACCTATTATTCCCTTTCACGGTTGGTTACCTGATGCCCATGCGCAAGCGCCAACTGCGGGCTCGGTGGATTTGGCTGGGGTACTGATTAAGACTGCCGCTTATGGTTTGCTTCGTTTTGTGTTGCCACTGTTCCCAGTCGCGTCACAAGAGTTTGCACCGATTGCCATGACCTTGGGTACCATTGGTATCTTCTATGGCGCGTGGCTGGCCTTTATGCAGACCGATATGAAGCGTTTGCTGGCTTATACCAGTATCTCGCACATGGGCTTTGTGGTATTGGCAATTTACGCTGGTACCTTATTAAGCTTGCAAGGTCTAATGATTCAAATGCTGGCGCATGGCTTAAGCTCAGCGGCGCTATTTATCATGGCCGGTCAGTTATATGAGCGTCTACATACCCGCGATTTGACCCTGATGGGTGGTATGTGGGGTCAGTTTCGCTACTATGCACCGATACTGATGTTCTTCTGTGCCGCGCTACTCGGTATTCCAGGTACTGGCAACTTCATTGGCGAGTTTATGATTTTGCTAGGTGCCTTTGCGCAATATCCGGTGTTTGTGGTGTTCGCCACCTTTAGCTTAGTATTGGCGGGTTTATACTCGTTGATCCTAATCCATCGCGCGCTATTTGGTGCTAATAATACTAAAGAGCTGGCCATGCATGAAACCAAGTCAAATGGTTTGCCTGAACGTCCATTAAAGGATTTGGGTAAACGTGAGTTGTCATTACTACTGATGTTAGCAGTGGGCTTGGTATGGCTCGGACTGTATCCACAGCCGTTCCTTGATACCTCAAGTCACGCCATGCAGTGGATTAATAATGCATATATTTACAGTCAGGTGACACAAGTAGATGCGTCGCAGTTACTTGATGCAATGGAGGCACGTTAAGTCATGAATGAATTTACGATGAATGATTTGATGGGGCTGCTGCCTTACGCGCCAATCATGGTAGTGGTGATTACCTCATTGGTGGTGATGATTGCTATCACCATCAAACGCTCGCATGTGGTTACTGGCACACTGACAGTGGTAGGGTTGAACATCGCCTTATTTACCTTGCTCGGACAAATAACCGGGATACTCAGTAATGGATCGGTAACGCCAGTCGCTGAGCAGCTGTTCGTGGTTGATAATTTTGCCCAGTTCAATATGGTGGTGATTCTGATCTGTGCGCTGGCGTGTTGTACCTTGTCATACGCCTATTTAGCCAAGCTAAAAGACAATAAAGATGAGCTGTATTTGCTGATGTTGTTATCGACTACCGGCGCACTGCTCATGGTCTGTGCTCAGCATATGACCTCATTCTTTATGAGTTTAGAGCTATTGTCAGTACCTTTATACGGTCTGCTGTCTTATACCTTTTTACGTAATAAATCGCTTGAATCAGGGCTTAAATATTTGGTCCTATCAGGGACAGCGTCCGCTACCTTATTAATGGGTATGGCGTTTATTTATGCGGAAGTGGGCTCGTTAAGCTTTAAGGCTATTAGTTTCATGTTAGGTGATTTCTTTGAATCGCCACTATTGATACTAGGGTCGGCGATGATGATGTTTGGTATTGCCTTTAAGCTATCGGCAGCGCCTTTTCATGCTTGGACCCCAGATGTGTATGAAGGCGCGCCAGCACCTATCGCCACCTATCTGGCATCAGTCACGAAAGTGGCGATGATGGCACTGGCCGTGCGTTTCTTAATTGATACCTCCTTATTGGCCTTGCCATCGGTACAGATGCTGATCATGGTCATGGCGACTTTATCAATTCTCATCGGTAACCTATTGGCTGTGCGTCAGACCAATCTCAAACGCCTACTGGGTTATTCTTCTATTGCCCATATGGGTTATGTACTGATCGTTATTGTCAGTATTGGCTCGGCTGCTGATAGTATTTCTAGCATGTATATGGCGGTTTATGCCTTTACCTCTATTGGTGCCTTTGGGGTCGTGACCCTGATGTCGAGTCCTTATCGTTTGTCTAGTGATGCCAGTGAATTGATCCATTATCAAGGGTTATTTTGGCGACGTCCGGTATTGACGGCAGTAATGACTATTATGATGCTGTCGTTAGCAGGTATTCCATTAACCGCAGGCTTTATTACCAAGCTATTCGCTATCTTGTCTGCGGTACAGGGGACCCAGTGGTTCTTAGCCGCGATGATTATCTTAGGCAGTTCAATCGGCTTGTTCTACTATCTGCGTGTGATGTTAACGCTATTTAAGCGTCCAAAAGAGTTTATTGAGTTTGACGCTGCCGGGCAGTGGGGTATCCGGATGGGCGGTATTATGGTGATTGCTGTGACTGCGATGATTGTGTTCTTTGGCGTATTACCAAACAGCCTCATTGTATGGTCAAGCATGGCGCGTATTTGGTAGGCTAAGCGTGAGGATGTTATGATAAGCAGTAGCTAGCAATACATACAGCCTGACGATTAAATACATAATAATGACTATAAGTGAATAATCTTTATGAGCGAAGACAATATCCAAACCGTTAAAGTCCTTAGTAAAACCACCTGGACGCCCAGTCTCTTTAGTTTTACGGTCACCCGTCCGGATAGCTTTAAGTTTACGGCGGGGCAGTTTGTGCGTTTGGGACTCAACCCTAGTGATCTGCACTACTATCAACAACTAGGTAAAGACTCGCAGCAAGATTCAGAATCAAGCGCTGACTCAGCCACAGTACTGGCGTCTGATGCCGCGCCGAACGAAGATATTTTTCGCGGCTATTCTATTGTGTCATCGCCATTCGATGAAATATTAGAATTCTTCTCTATTGTTATTCCTGATGGTGCCTTTACTTCGCAGCTGCAATATCTCGAAGTGGGCGATGAGCTGTTACTCAACACCCTGCCATTCGGGTTTTTAACCTTAGCGCGTTACCAAAAGCCATATCCCAAAGACTTATGGTTGTTGGCCACTGGAACTGGGCTGGCACCCTTCTTGTCGATGCTACAGGATATGCAGACCTGGCAGGATTATGAGCACATCATACTGGCTTACAGCGCTCGCACATCCGAAGAGCTCGCATACGTCGATAAGATTAAGCAATTGCAAGATGACTTTGGCTCACTAGTCGACAATCCAGCCCGCTTGATCTTTATTCCGATCGTCACTCGCGAGCATGTCGAAGGGGCGCTAACCGAGCGTCTACCCAAGCTATTATTAGATGGCACGCTACAACAGCAAGCTGGCATTGCATTGGATGTTGATAGCACGCACGTGATGTTATGCGGTAATCCGGAGATGGTGGAGGACACTAAAGAAGCGCTTAAAACCCTAGGATTAGTGATGAATCGCCGCGGTGAAGGTAATATCGCAGTAGAAAATTATTGGTAGAATCATTGGTAGATTGATGAACATTAATCTAGATTGACACAAAAAAGCCGCGGCCTTATTAATACTAAGGTCGCGGCGTTTTGGTTTGGGTAAGAGCTACAGTCAATGAAACGTAATATCGATACATAACCTACTGCTGGCATAAGTTTTTCTTGCTTGCTGTGCCTACGCAGACAGAGGCGGCAAAAAGCTTATACCAGCCACACTGTGTCCATTTTAAATGGGATCGACTGTAGCTGAAACGCTAACATCTGGTCTTATTAGACCTGGCTTGGTTCAATCGCGTTCCCTAAAGGATTAATAGGGCCGTGCATCAGTTCGGGTTCATCGTCATCGCCGATGATGTCTTCGCCGCTACTACCACTTAATAAATCACGGTAATTAATTTGCGCCTTTAACACCAGCTGCTCTTCTTCGACCTCGCCATAATTGACTTGCACCTTGTGTAAGGTGCTCATAATTTTTTTATTCTTTTTGAGCCAGCGATGAATATCTAGATAAATGATGTCATCTTTGGCACGCGCAATATTGATATAGGACAAAATAACCCCTAAAGGGTCTTTTTTGAGTACGCTGTGATAAAACCAGATGGCCAGCTTAACACCTTGGCGCTTGGCAAGGGACTCACAGCGCAAGTTAAGCACGTCGGTATAGGTCTGTTGTTGAAAGACCAAGCGCTGTACATTACGGTCAAGCTGGGCATGCACGAGATAAAAATTACTGGCTACTTCCACATAAATACCCACAGCATTGACCGTACAATACAAGCGAAACCAGTCATCATGCAGCTCAACACGCAGCTCTAAGATCGCTTTAACATTGTCAGTAACGAACTTTTGTAACGCATCATTGACGTAATTTTGTGCGACTGGCAAGCGAATCTCGTCATCAAGCTTGTCGGTAGTTTTGTTATAGAGGTTTTTGATGGTTTGGGTTAGGCTGTCCCAACCATCACTAAAGGACTCTTCAAAACGGTAACCGAGATTGTCAGAGAAGTGATCAAAATTATTAGTATGATCAAGGTCATCAAATTTGCTCAAACTTATTATCCTTATGACTGATTTTGGTAGGGCTAAGTAGGGTGGTTTAAGTCTGATTGTTTGAATACGACTGTTTAAATATTACCGTGTAAATATGACGGTTTGACTACGAATATTTAGGTCCAGCCCGTTGCGAATAGGGCGCTAAATAAGAACACAGCTAGTAAAATAGATCTTAAAAATAGTATATAGCAAAATAGCATGGTGCAAAACTGAAGGCACCACATTGTAGCAAATAACCTAAAGAAGGTAACGAATAATGCTAAACTGCCCGAGTCGTTGTTTGAGCTGGGTGTATTTAAGTTTGAATATGCGAAAAACGTCAACAACTGCGCTAAAGACTGCGTTTGAGAAACAGCGTTAAAGTGCGTATTTGACACTATGAGTACTTGACACTATGAGTACTTGACACTATGAGTACTTGATACTATGAGTACTTGATACTATGAGTGCTTGATACCAAGTGTAATTGTGGCTTTAAAGGTTATAAAACTTAAAGTTTATAAAAAATAAAACTATAGTCAATGAGAAGTAATATCGATACATAACCTACTGCTGGCATACGTTTTTCTTGCTTGCTGTGCCTACGCAGACAGAGGCTGCAAAAAGCTTATACCAGCAGTACCGTCGCGTTTTTAAGGTATTTTAACTATATTTAATAAAGAAGAGTAGGTATGGAGTTTTTAGGGTTTACGCTTGATGTTGCGGCACTGACAGACAGTGCCTTAACATTACTACTTAAAGTGGTCTTGGCGTTAGTAATACTGTTGGTTGGACGTTGGCTGGCTAAAAAAGCCATTACTATCGCCAATCGCATCATGTTACGTAGTCGTTTAGATGATACAGTCGCCAGCTTTTTGAGCCGGTTGTTATACGGCATTTTATTGGTGATCGTGGTGCTAGCGGCGCTCAGTAAAATAGGCGTACAAACCACCTCAGTCGTGGCTATCTTGGGTGGTGTGGCTATCGCGGTTGGTCTGTCGTTAAAAGATCAGCTGTCAAACTTCGCTGCTGGCATTATGATTGTGACCTTTCGGCCCTTTGTGCGTGGTGATTTTATCCAAGTCAACGGCTTCACGGGTACCGTGACTGAGATTACCTTGGTCAATACTCATATAACCACGACCAACAACCACGATATTATTTTCCCAAACAGCGATATCACTACTTCAGCCACTACCAACTATAGCTCGCTACCCAATCGCCGCGTGGATATCACCATAGGTATTGGTTATGATGCGGATATCAAAACCGCCAAAAATATTATGCTAGATTTGGCCGCCAGCAATCCGGTTTCCTTTAGTGATCCTGCGCCTATCGTGCGAGTCACTAACTTGGGTGATAATTCGGTTGATTTGACTTTGAATGTTTGGACCACTAATGCGGACTGGTGGGACATGCAGTGCGATTTACTCGAGCAGCTTAAATACGCGCTTGATGACAACAAAATCGATATCCCATTCCCGCAGCGCAGTGTGCATGTTAAAGGCTTGGATCAGATGGTCAATAATATGAATCAGGCGCAAAAGCCGTTGCCAGATAAAGATTAATGCCATCTATTACTTGAACCCTCATCCACAAACTCAAGCTAACGAGGACAGTGATGGTAAGCAGTACCAGCCGCACTGTCTCTTTTTTGAATTGTCTCAACTGTACTGTTCTTAATGCTGCTATTAATTTTCGAGATAAGGGTTAGGCAGTGCCAAGCGCGCCAAAATATCAATCTCAAAGCTTTCCATTTGATCTTGCTCAGCTTGCCCGGTTATATGATCAAAGCCGAATAAGTGCAGCACGCCATGGATTAATAAATGGCTAATATGCTGTGCCACAGTCTTGTCTTGCTCAGCAGCTTCCCGCACCATTACTTCATGACATATAATCAGTTCACCCAGTGGTATGGTCGGCATCAGCTCAAACACGGCGGCAGGAAAATCACTTGGATAAGACAAAATATTGGTCGGATAATCTTTACCAAGCGCCTCTAAGTTTAGTGCTCGCCCCTCATTACTATCAGTGATATAGATATCCAAGGCTTTAGGTTTTTGTTGCCACAACGCCTCATCTATATCCACAAAGTAAGGCAGCTCAAGACCAGTTTTAAGCCGCTGATTCATATAATCTAAAGTCGCTAACACGACTGGTAGCAAAATATCCTCGGTATAAAATGTATTGAGCAGCTCGGCATCAATGCTATCCGCACCGCTGATCGTTAGTTCAGTAGCGTTATCGTTGTCCATAGGATCATTTTCGTCATTGGCTTGCTTCATCAGTTTTTCCTTTCATTAACGCCACTGTTTTCATGGCACTGTGTCCTTTGTAAGTTGGATCGACTATAGCCCATAAGCTGTCAATCATAAAAAAGCCGCATATCTGATGCGGCTTTTGCGATCTAATATTAGCTCGTTAATAGTACGGGTGTGGGACTATGAATTACAACCTAGCGGCCGCGTTTGCTATCGCCTGTTTATGTTCTTGTTCAGCCAGTCGCTCTTGCTTACGCCGTTCTTTGAGCATTTCTTCTTTTTCGTCAAACACATCATAAGCTTCAACGATTTTTTGTACCAACTGATGGCGTACCACATCCTTTGAATCAAATTTAGTGATATGAATCTCTTCTATATCACTTAAGATTTCCATTGCTTGCGTCAGCCCAGACTTAGTACCACGCGGTAAATCGACCTGGGTAATGTCACCAGTAATCACCGCCCGTGAACCAAAGCCTAAACGGGTTAAAAACATTTTCATCTGCTCAGGTGTGGTGTTTTGGGCCTCATCTAAGATTACAAATGAATTGTTCAGCGTCCGGCCGCGCATATAGGCTAACGGGGCAACTTCGATCACTTGACGCTCAAGCATTTTGCCTACTTTTTCAAAGCCTAGCATTTCATATAGCGCATCATACAAAGGACGGAGATAGGGGTCAATTTTTTGGGTTAAGTCGCCTGGCAAGAAGCCAAGTTTCTCCCCAGCCTCAACCGCAGGACGTACCAGTAAGATACGTTCAATCTCGTTACGCTCGATCATATCAACGGCACAGGCTACCGCTAGATAGGTTTTACCAGTACCTGCAGGGCCAATACCAAATGACACATCAGACGATAGAATATCCTTAACATAGCGCTGCTGGTTACCACCGCGTGGGATGATTTTGCCGTTACGAGTACGCAGGCTAATAGGGGTAAAGTCGCTAGGCGAGTCTAAATCATCTGGATTTTCGCTAATTTCTGTTGGCGCATCGTCTTCCACGTCTTGGTCACGCGCAATACTCGATTGGATAATCAGATGTAGCTCTTCTGGAGTGATATTCTTAGTGTTTTGAGTTTCATCCACCAGCTTATATAAGATACGTTCAGCGCGTTCAACATCTGCCAAATCACCACTCAGGCAAAAATCGCCTTGGCGCTGACTGATTTTAATATTAAGGCGGGTTTGGATATATTTCATGTGATTATTATATTCACCAAGCACGGTTTTAAGTTGGGCTGGGGTCAACGATTCAAATTTTACACGGCGGCTCATGGAGTCAGTCAAGCGATTATCCTTGTATTAATGGCCTGATATCATGGTCACAACGTCATCGTTATAACACCATAATATGGATAGGCTAAATATATAAAGTAGTCAATACGGTAATGTTAAATTCAAAAAGCTGTTTTTTTAAGTGCGTATTTAAATGTGACGGTTAAAATGTGACGGTTAATAGGGTTGCTGGTCAGTTATTTTAATAGAGGTGAAAGTAAGGGTACTGCTATCATTATGGTTGATAGTTTCTAAATTTCAAGCATTGTGTAGCGCTAGACTAGGCTGTTTTGTATGTGGATTGCAAGCAGCTGAGCTAAAGCCATTATTTGTGTCATTTATCACTAAGAGTTTGTGCTGATTCTGCTATCGGCTAACCGTTAACTCACTCATAGCAACCGCTTAAAAGTCATAATTATACTCGGCAGACACAGTGACACTCACGGAAATTTAGCCAATCTGTGGTAATCTATTAGGCTCTAGTAATTGTTCATTCGTTATCTGTTAATAGTGCTCAAATATGTATCTGGGTTACCAGTAATATAGAAAACAAATAAAAAGTTAAACCAACTCTATGTAAAAAAATCACATAACAAAGCTATAAAAATAATGCTACGAGCAGCCGCTCTATCAGAGATGACTGTAATGATGGTAACACCTTAATAGGATCAATGATGATGGATAATAATGGTTTGCAAGATTCAAATGCTGAACAATCCAAAGCAATTGATAATTCAACTGACAATGCGACTGATAATGTGGCTAGCAACACCGCTCATAACAACACGGCTCATAGTAACCAAGCGAGTGAGACGCTTAACCAAGCAAGTACGGCAAAACTGACCGAACAGCAAGTGCTTATCGTTGGTGGTGGCCATGTCGGTTTATCCTATGCTTTACTATTAGCGCATCACGGTATTAGCAGCACCTTGTTAGAAAAAAACAACTATCCAACCATCAGTCCCAATGATGACAGCAATCGTAATCATTATTTAGACAGTCGCAATACTGCGCTATCACGGCGGACGGTACAAATTTATCAAGAGATTGGCCTGTGGTCAGCGCTACAAAGTCACGCCTGCCGTATTGATGCGGTGCAGATTAGCGAACAAGGCAGTTTTGGGATCGCGCAGTTGAATAAAGCTGATGAGCAGGTTGAATCATTTGGACAAGTGATGGAAAATGCGTGGCTGGGGCGTAAGCTATTATTAGCGGCGCAACAGGAGTCGCTGATTACCTTGATAGACAATGCCAATGTCATTGCTATTAAGCAGCAGTCAGGGTCGCAATCAACTGCTGGAGTTACCCTTAGCTTCAATTATTATGATAGCGACGAGCATGAGCAGCAATTACAGGGCAGTGTATTAGTGGCCTGCGATGGTCGCGATTCGACTGTGCGTCAGCTGTTAAATATTGGCACGACCACCTATGATTATCAGCAAACCGCTATTGTGGGTGTGGTCGAGACTGATCAGCCGCATGAGCATGTCGCTATTGAGCGTTTTAGTCCAGCAGGACCACTGGCTGTATTGCCGCTGACTGATCCGAACGGTGATGGCAATGATGAGTATCAGACGGGCTACCGCCGTTCTGTGGTTTGGGTCTGCCCAACGGGTGAGGAAGCACAATACCTAGAAGATGATGCGCATTTTTTGCAGACCTTGCAGCAGGCCTTTGGTGAGCGCGCTGGCAGGTTCGTCACTGCGGGTCGCCGCGGTGCTTATCCACTAACCAAGGTACTGGCAGATGCACAAGTGGATGGCCGCTGCGTCATCATGGGCAATGCAGCACATACCTTACATCCGGTAGCCGGTCAGGGCTTTAACCTGTGTATGCGCGATGCGCATGTGCTCGCGCAAATGATGAGTACGCAAGTGCTTAAAGGCGCCGATATTGGTGATCCACAACTGTTAAAACGCTACGAGAAGTCACGGCAAACCGATCAAAAGCGGGTGATTCGCTTCTGTGATGCGATCGTACATGGCTTTACCCATCCCAATCCGGTTATTAAGCTGGCACGTAATGTGGCCTTGGTTGCCTTTGATAAGTTACCCAATATCAAACCATTGATTGCTAATTATGCGATGGGTCTAAAATCTTAAGCTTTAACAGAGTTTTTAAATAGTAACTCGAACCACTTTTAGCTTTGTCAGCTGCTATTAATAAAGGATATCTTATGAAAAATGACCATACGCTTATTATTGGCGGCGGTATCGTCGGTGCCAGTCTGGCGCTCAAGCTGGCACAAGCAAAGCGGCCAGTGACATTGGTCGATGCGAGGCCTAAACGTGATGATGCTCATTGGCAAGATAAGCTCAGCCAACGAGATGCCCGTGTCTATGCGCTCAGCCTGGCCAGCATTGGTTTGTTAACAGATATTGGTGTGTGGCAGAAGATAGCAGCATCAGAGCGCAAAGCCGATTATTCACAAATGCAGGTCTGGCAACTCAATGGGATTGGCGAGTTAAAGTTCGGTGATGACTGTGCTGATAACAAGGGTACTGATAACAAGGGTACTGATAATAACGCTACTGGTAATAACGAAAAGGGTACTGAAGGCAGTGATACGCCCAAGCTACTTGGTAGTATGGTAGAGCCTACGGTTATTGAGTATGCCCTTTGGCAGCGCTTGTTCGAAGACGATGTAAGTGATTATCTGACCGTCATCGCTGGCCATAAGGTGATGCAAATGGATTGGCTAGGATCTGAACAAGGCTACCGTATCACTTTAGATAATGAGACTGCTATTGAGGCGAATCTGTTAGTTGGCTCTGATGGCCGTGGTTCGTTTGTGCGCCGGCAAGCTGGAATTGAGCTGGATACTTTGGATTATAAGCAGACCGCGATTTGCTGTGCCATTAAAACTGCAAAACCGCATCAAGCGACCGCTCGCCAAGCAATGCTGCCTACTGGTACGCTAGCATTATTACCCTTGGCTGATATTACAGATGAGGATAAGGTCAATCCGCAGCATTGGCAGTCAGTGGTCTGGACTTTGCCACGCAATCAAGCGCTTGAGCTTGAGATTCAAGAGCCACGAATTATCGCTGACAAATTAGCAGCTGCCAGTACCTATGAGCTTGGCGCTATCAATCAGATTGAGTCGATTGCTAGCTTTCCATTAATGGCCCAGCAGGCGCGCAATTATGTCGCTGATAACTTAGTCTTGATTGGTGATGCCGCGCACGGGGTGCATCCATTAGCGGGTCAAGGACTGAATCTCGGTATGCTCGATGTGCAGGCATTAAGTGATCAGCTCGAGCATGATTTTGCTCGTAGTGGTGGCAAATTATGGGGAGCCAATCAAACGCTGCGCACTTATGAGCGGATGCGTCGTCCGCATAACAGTCTAATGATGCATAGTTTTTCTGCGCTTAACTGGCTGTTTGCTGGCGAGTTTGCGCAACTGCGACCGATACAACAATTGCGTAACGAAGGCATGTCTCGGGTCAGTAAAATCAAACCGTTAATGCGTTTGTTTGCCAAGCAGGCGAGTGGGGTCTAGGGTTTTGACTTAGTGAAGAGTAGAGTATGAACGTTAAGTTATGGACAATAGCGACGGTTATGATAGGTGCCTTAGCTCTGACCGGTTGCCAAACAGCCGATTTGTCTAATCAGAAAATTAAAACTATCAATATGCCAATTGTTTCGATTAGTTTGGATAGCGATGGTGATGGTGTGGCTGACGAGTTAGACCTGTGCCCAGGCACTCCGTATAACATGGTGGTCGATCCAAATGGCTGTCCTGCTTCGCTACTTCCTGATGAAAATAGCTTCAAAATGGAGGCTAGAGCTTTCTACAATGAAAATAGTAGTGAGATAAAAAGTCAATATTATGAAGAGCTAAACAGACTAGGTGAGAGAATGCAGCAGCGTTCGGAAGCTATAAGTATTATTGATGGTCACATCTCAAAACGTGAAGACCACACAACCAATCAAACACTATCTAAAGAACGCGTTGAAGGCGTTAAGAATTATTTGATATTAAAATATAAGATCGCCCCTAATCGTATTAAGACTTTTTACTATGGATCAGAGCGACCTATTGCGCCAGATGATAACGCCGAAGGCAGTGATCTGAATCAACGTGTCTATATCATGATAAGTAACGCAGAGTATGATGTTGAACGTTTTAAAAAAATTGAAAATGATGACAAATAAAGCCATAAGTCATTCTGGATGAAGAGAGAATAATAATGACAATTAAAAGCTACCGCACTTTATTGCTACTAGCAGCATCTGTAACTCTAGCTGGCTGTCAAACTACTACGACTACGCCGCTTAAAGATGCACCTCAATATGAGGATATCATGACGATGCAAGCAGATATTTCTGATTCAGATGGTGATGGCGTACCTGATGATATAGACCAGTGCCCAGCCACTCCGTATAACGTGATAGTAGATGAAAGAGGCTGTCCTTTTACGGTTCCTGGTATAGGTCTAAAAATGGAGTATCGCGCCTTTTTTGCTAAAGGTAGTAGTGAGCTATCGCCAGAGTACCAGCTTGAGCTGGATAAAGTAGGAATGAGATTGCAAGAGTATAAAAACGCCACCATATTGATTGAAGGTCATAACTCAAGAACTGAAGTCGATAGCGCTTCTATAGACAAAGCGAATGCTTTAGCGCAAGACAGAGCGAATAAAGTTAAGAATTATTTAATATCTAAATATAACATTGCCTCTGAGCGCATCACGGCGACTGAGTATGGCGCAAGAAGACCGATTGCGCCGTCTGATAGTGAAGAGGGCAATATGTTGAACCGGCGCGTTTATGCGATTGCGTCTGAACCTCAAGAATAAAAAATCAATTTATTATTAAAGCCACTCAAACTTAGATAGGTGTATCGAGTTTTAAATACAGCAATCATAAATTAGTGAATGTAAACGGCGTAAGTTGTCCTTCTTCAGTAACTATCAATGATAATTGGCCTTTTCACTACGTTAGGTAAGATAAATAATGACTACGAAACTGAGACTCAACAGTGCTGTTTTGTTAGCAGCCTCTATAACATTAGCTGGCTGCCAGACTACCGAAATCATAACGCCCAAAACCACACCTCAACATGAAAATATCAGGACGATGCAAGCAGATATTCCTGATTCAGATGGTGATGGTGTGCTTGATAGTATAGACGAGTGTCCTGAAACGCCACCTTATACGGTAGTAGATGCTAAAGGTTGTGAAATAATAATTGAGGGAGGCGAAGCACTTGAAATGGAGTTCAATGGCTTTTTCCCGCCAATGAGCAGTCAATTGCCTGCTATCTATGATGCAGACTTTATAAAAATGGCAGAAACGATCAATGAGTACCCAGAAGCCAATGTTTTTATTTTTGGTCATGCAGCATTGAATGAAATTAATGACGAATCTTTAGCAAATTTTGGTTTTAATTCTTTAGCGCGCAATCGAGCGCTTATCATCAAGAATACCCTAGTATTGCAACATGATATTACTGCTGAGCGTATCCGTACTTATGAGTGCTCAAACAAATATCTTTCTATAGATACAGGCGCTTTAGACCGTAACTTTAAAGCGCTTAAACTCAAAAATATCAAGTCAAAGCAAAGCCGTGTAACTTTGATGGCGAGCAGTAACGTGAGTGACTTAATGAATCTTGAATATGATTATTATATACAAAGATATGGTGAATATGCAAAGCACTGTGACAAGTTTGAATAGTTATGATTAACCATTATTATTTGTCTTTACCCCAACGCCGAAAATACCACCATCAGTACTGGTGAGACAATATTAATAATAAAGCCAAAGCTGATGGCTAATGGCACGACTTTTAGTCCGCCAGATTGCTGAATAATGGGTAAGGTAAAGTCCATACTGGTCGCGCCGCCAAGCCCTACTGCCGCTGACGGATACTGACGCATAAACACTGGAATAAATAACAACGCAAAAAACTCACGTATCAAGTCATTAAATAACGCCACACTGCCCCAAATGGCCCCATAAGCATCGGTCATCACAATTGCCGATAGCGAATACCAACCGAAGCCCGACGCCAATGCCAGCCCTTTAGTCCATGACACGTCGGCAAACAACAGCGCGAACACCAGGCCACCAACCAATACTGATAGGGTAAAGATAACACTCATCTCCACACCACGTTTATTCAGCAGCACTTCTTTGAGAGTGATGCCCGAGCCCTTAAGGCCGATACCGACCAGCAGGATTAATAGCATCAGCATTATGGTCATGCTGCTCTCATGCGGCATATAAGCAGCTGGCAAAAAGTGCCCAATCACAAAGCCAATAACCACACAAATTACTTGGGTTAAGCTGCCACGGATACTGACTCGGTGTTGCTGTGACTTAGTGCTTGGTTGTTTGGCATGCCATGGCCGCCAATGATCAAACAGCATCAGCGCAAACAGCCCAGCGGCAATGGTCAGTATCGACAATACGGCCACATATAAGGCAATTTCGCCCAATTGACTGCCAAGCTCTTCCACCTGTGACAGCTCAATACCGATAAGCGTTAGGATAATAAATACTAGATAAGACAAGCCCTTTTCAGAAAACGCCGTCAACTTTGGGTTGCTAGGAATAATAAAGCCAATAAATAGCGGCATTAAGACTAAAACAAGGGTGATTATGCTTTGCATGAGGGGCAGGCTCGTAAGATTTTTGGCAAACCTAGGATTGTAACATATTAGGCGAATAATGCTGGCATGAGCGTGTAAAAATCATGATTCGAGTAGGGGCTTGTAGACCAAGCCCCTAAAGTCAAATATCAAGCGAGCGTAAAACTAGTAAATAGCTGTAGTCGTTAATCTTAGTAGCAACCAGGCTAAATTACCAAGGTCATTAGATCGCCACTGCCGTTTGTAATTGCTTAGCACCATTATGACTACTTACGAGAGCCTGTGGTAACCACGCTATCGGTTCCTCTATCGTATCAATTACATCAATGCTATCAATGCTATCAATGCTATATATTTGGCTTGTGAAAGGCTCGATAATACTTACTAACGGCGTGCTGGCCAACTGCGGGTAGTCTTGTCGATAATGGCCACCGCGACTTTCACAGCGCTGATAAGCGGATTGAATAATCAGGGTCGCTAACTGCAATTGCCGCGTTAGCTGAAAATTTGCCAGCTTTTTAAGAGTAGTAGAGCTATTAGCACTATTAGCTCCATTTAAGTCATCTGTACTTGAATGCTCTGTAGCTAAATCCTTTAACGCATCGCTCTTTGAAGTCAAGCTCTCTGAGATTGAGTCAGACTCTTTAATTGTTTGTTGCCATTGTTGGATCTGTACCAGTGCTTGCTCCAACGTTTCAGCGCTGCGCATGATGCCCATGTGGTTGCTCATTAAGGCTTTTAGCTCAGCGGTAATATCATCAGTACTTACATTAGTACTTACATTAGTACTTACATCAGCACTCGGATCAATACTAGGGGTATAATCAGTATGAGCCGACATGACAGCTGAAGGCAGAGTAATAGATTGTGTGCTCAGTATTTTTGGTGACGTCCAAATGGTAGCAGCTAAAGCTACTGATTCAGCATCAAGCTCAGTATTGGGTTCGGTATTAAATTGGGTATTGATTTCGGCATTTGACCTAGTATTGAACTTGATATCAACCGGTAACTCAGGCGTCGCTGCCAGATAGCTAGGTAGATGAGCGGCAATATTACGGCCAACCACCACACACTCTAATAAAGAGTTACTCGCCAAGCGGTTGGCACCATGCAAGCCGGTATAAGCGACTTCGCCAGCTGCATATAGTCCCGGTAAATCAGTCAGACCATCCGCACAAGTAACCACACCGCCACAACTATAATGCGCGGTAGGCGCAACTGGAACGGGATCGGTAGTGATATCGATACCTAGGTCTAATAAGGTCTGATAAATCTGCGGAAAATGCTGTCGTAAGAATTCAGCTGGCAAGTGGCTGACGTCAAGATGCACGTAACCGAGGCCATTATTGGTGATTTGCTCGCTAATTGCTCGAGCGACAATATCTCGTGGGGCCAGCTCTGCACGTGAGTCAACATTCAGCATAAAGCGTTGGCCGGTCTGCGGACAATACAACCGACCCCCTTCGCCGCGCAGAGCCTCTGAGACCAAAAAGCTACTGTTGCCCAATGCCAAGCCAGTCGGATGAAATTGGATGAATTCCAAATTTGCTAAGCGACAGCCTGCTTGCCAAGCCATCATCACTCCGTCACCCACACAGACGTTGGGTGCGCTGGCACGTTGGAATAACTGTCCCAAACCACCGCTTGCCAACACTATCGCGCGACTATAAAAAGTTCGTCGGCGCTGAGTGTTATGGTCAAAGACCAGCGCGCCCTTTGCGTGTTGAGAAGGGTGGCGATCATGAGAATGTTGCGACTGGCTGGACGTCTCAGATTGGTTGGTGACAGTATTACTCAAGCGTTCTGTGAAGGGTTCTGTGAGAGGCTCTGTCAATAATTCTAGCGCCTCATGGTAAGGTAAAATAGTTATATTGCCAGCGACCTGCGCTTGGGCCGATAGCGTCTGCATGATATGCCGACCTGTAGCGTCGTCAGCATGTGCAACTCGACGACAGCCGTGCCCGCCTTCTTGAGTCAAATGTAAGTCAGCAGTTTTTAACTCAGCTAAAGCGCCAGTAGTCGGAATAGCATTGGCTATTAGGTCTTGTGGGCTTTGCTGGGGAATCTGAGTAAAAGGCACGCCTTGTGCACACAGCCACTGTACGGCTTGTTGCCCCGCGCTCAAAATACTGGTGGTGTTATCAGTGGCACACAGTCCTGCGCCAGCAATCAAGGTATCCGCTACATGGTCAGCGACCTGGTCATTTTTATCCAAGCTGGCAGCGATACCACCTTGGGCATAGTGACTTGAACAAGTCTCAAGTGCGGCCTTACTCAATAGGGTAATGCTTAGCGACTTTGGCAAGGCCAGCGCGGTACTTAGACCTGCCAATCCTGCACCAATAATTAAGACATCAGTATGGATAGCGCCATTATCGTTATTGTCGCTGTTACTGTTATGAGCACTGACATGAGCACTGACATGAGCACTGACATGAGCACTGACATGAGTGAGGTCGTTCAAGCCCGGCTTATCGAGGCCCACTTTATCAGCTGTTAATACTGTGTTCATATTAGGCTGCTCCGACGTTGGCAAACAGGGGACGGTCCTTGACAATATCACCACTGGCGGCCACCCGTTGCTGTTGCAATTTGGCGAAATCAAGCATACGTTGTAAGGGCTTTCTGGCCGCTGTTGCCAGCTCTATCGTTAAATCGACTTCGCCGCTGTTATTGGTCAAGCATTGCTCAATGCCTTGTAGGCCATTCATCGCCATCCAAGGACAAAAAGCACAGCTTTTACAGCTGGCACTTTCACCGGCAGTCGGCGCGGCTAGAAAATGTTTGTGTGGTGAGCGCTTTTGCATTTCGTGTAAGATACCCAAGTCAGTGGCAACAATAAAGGTATCGGCGTCCATTTCATAAGTCGATTGCAGTAACTTGCTGGTCGAACCGACCACATCAGCCAACTGTACGACGCTATCGGGCGACTCAGGATGTACCAACACTTTTGCCTGTGGGTGTTCTTGTTTTAATTGCATGAGTTCGGTGGCTTTAAACTCGTTGTGTACCAAGCATGAGCCTTGCCATAACAGCATATCTGCGCCGGTTTCTTGCGCAATGTACTTACCCAAATGTCGATCAGGGCCCCAAATAATCGGCTCGCCTTGCTCATGTAGGTGACGGACAATGTCAATGCCCACTGATGAGGTTACTACCCAATCTGCCCGCGCTTTGACCGCCGCGCTGGTATTGGCATAAACCACCACTGTACGCTCGGGATGGGCGTCACAAAAGGCTGAAAACTCATCGGCAGGACAGCCCAAATCAAGTGAACACTCTGCCTCTAAATCGGGCATCAGGACGGTTTTTTCCATGCTCAGAATTTTCGCAGACTCACCCATAAAGCGCACCCCGGCCACTACTAGTGTCTGCGCGCTATGCGCTTGACCAAAGCGTGCCATCTCTAATGAGTCGCCCACACAGCCACCAGTTGCTAGGGCCAAGTCTTGAATGAAAGGGTCAACATAGTAATGGGCGACTAATACCGCATTATGCTCCTTTAACAGCTGTTTAATACGGTCTTCAACCAGCAAACGCTCGGAACGCGGTAAGTCTACCGGTATCTTGGCCTTGGCATATTCGATATTAAGCTGGATCGCACTGCGGTTATCAGTACTGAGTAGCGGAGCGTCATAGGGATACGTTTTCATAGGGACAAGCCTCTGGTGCGATAGCGACAGTAATAGTCTTCTCAAGTAACAGTTTTCTCAAGTAATAGTCTTCTCAAGTAATAATCTATAGTCAATGCAAAGTAATATCGACACATACCGTCGCGTTTTTAAGGTATTTTGACTATAGTATCAATAGGCTCAGTCAGACTTATTTAAGATCCCTGAGCTTATTGATGGCTGTACTTGCCTTGGTATCAGTCGTTATCTTTACTTTTTGGGATTGATAGTAGTAAACAGCTAAAAGTGGGTGAGATAGGGCAGAACAAAGCCGCTGTTTTGATACAAGGGCTTAATTATGCTCTTATTGAGCATAAGTGCAAGTGGTTTCTGCGGAACTTTTGTTAAAGTTGCCATTGATCATTAAACATATTTTCTGTAGTCAATGAAAAGTAATATTGATACATAACCTACTGCTGGTATACGTTGCTCTTGCTTGCGTAAGTTGCTATTGCTTGCTGTGCCTACGCAGACAGAGACTGCAAAGAGCTGATACCAGCAGTACCGTCGCATTTTTAAGGTATTTTAACTATAGCGCGGTTTCTGGTACGGTTTTTCAGTGTGGCAATTCAGCATGGCAATTCAGTATGGCAATTCAGTATGGTCATGATGGCGCCTAAGAAGATAAGTCGGCATTCATAATTATGCTCATGCTATCTTCACCCTACATTCACGTTATACTTATACTTGGCTATTGAGCTATTATTTTGTCAACAGATCAGCCACTCATTAATAATAAAAGGTAATCACAAATAACCATGACATTGTCTTATTCACATGCGCACCAGCAGGGCAGTGGCACCACTGAGGTGGTCGCGGTGTTAGTCGCTATCACTGATCATACTGCGCGGGTTCTAACGGTAGACCAGGGTAAGCTATTGCCTAACGGGCCTTTGATGCCATTACATCGCTCATTGCAAGCAGGCGTGCGTCAGTGGGTCGAAGAACAGACCCAACAGCCACTGGGCTATTTAGAGCAGTTATATACCTTTGTTGATACCAGTCGGCGTAATGTTGATGGTCATGCGTTGGTCTACGTCAGCTATCTAGGGCTGGTACAAGAGACCCAAACCGCTAAGTTACAAAGCCAGGCGTTATGGCGCGATTGGTACGATTACTTCCCATGGGAAAATCACTTAGAAGGCACACCCGATATTATTATGCGCTTGCTTGTCCCAGCCTTATTGGCTTGGGCAGATACCGCTGAAGATGTCTCTGTCCGGTACCGTCGGCGTCAGCGTATTGGCTTGTGTTGGGGGGTGGGTACGGAGTTTTTAAACAATAACCAAGACAAAGATCAAAATACTGACGATCAAGTAAGCGACCGTCATGAAGACCACAGTTATGAAAACCACAGTAACCAGTATTCGACTACTAAGTACGAGCATGAATACGAGCATGAGTACGAGTGGGTTGCAGAACATGTCCTGCTGCGTTATGAGATGTTATATGAAGCCGGTCTAATTCCTGAGTCGCCTGACTATTCACCCAGCTATCCATCCACTCACTTATCTAATCATCAGCCTAATAAGCTACCCACAGATTGGTCGCAAGTGATGGGGGTGCCGATGTATTATGACCACCGCCGGGTGATCGCTACCGCTATTTCAAGGCTACGTGCCAAGATTGAATATCGACCGCTGATCTTTGGCTTGATGCCTGAAGTGTTCAGCTTGTCGCAGTTACAACAAAGTGTGGAGGCCTTATCAGGTGTGCCTTTGCACAAACAAAATTTCCGCCGTTTGCTTGATTCGCAAAATTTAGTCATGCCCACTGGGGACAGTAGTAGCGCCCAGCGTGGCCGCCCCGCAAAACTTTATCGCTTCCGTCATGATATCGAACTACAAAGCTTGCTGATGGACAGCAAGTTACCCAAGCGTAAATAGCTGTATTTTTTGCTTGATGTTCGCCAGTGTGACAGCGGCTGCAAAAAATCCATACCAGCAATGTTATGTCTTTTTTAAACGCTGTTCTTTTTAAATTAGATCAGCTACAGGCACTTTTGATAAATATTTACGAAGAAATGCCCGCAAATAACTGCTCATAAAATTCCAGTTATTCTATCCAAATATCTATTGTGCCTCGTGAGCCTATTGGTTTTATCTTGCGAGCGCGCTTGCTTTACGCTATATTTATGCCTCACTATTTATGCTCATTTTGAGTTTAAATAAACCATTAAACTGAAGTAAGTGGCTGAACTTAAGTGATCCCTGAAATCAAACGACGATTAAACTTAAGTGACGGTTAAATTTAAGGAACGGTTAAGTTTAGACAGACAGCGTTCTAACAAATAGCACTGTAATAAATAGCACTCTAATAAACAGCACTGATATTAATAAAGCGTCAAGCAAGGGGTAGATATGACAAATAAAGCAGAGCCAGCGTTAGATCAGGTGTTGCTTAAGCCGTTAGTAGCAGCGGCACTGACGGAAGACTTGGGTCGGCGCGGTGACGTGACTTCACAAGCGACTATTCCAGCAGACATGCAAGCGCAATTACAGATCAAGGCACGGCAAGCGGGTGTGATTTGCGGTATGGATTTAGCGCGATTGGCTTTTGTCTTAATCGATGCGCAGATTGAGTTTGTCGCAACGGTTAGCGATGGTGAGAGTGTGGACGCTGACACGGTATTAGCCACCGTTCGCGGTAATGCGCGCCATTTACTGACTGCAGAACGCACTGCACTGAATTTTATGACTCATTTGAGTGGTATCGCGACCGCTACCCGGCAGATTGTCGATAGCGTGGCCGATTATCCGGCGCAGATTACCTGTACCCGTAAGACCATTCCCGGACTGCGAATTGTACAGAAGTACGCGGTACGTTGCGGCGGTGGACGCAACCATCGCTTAGGATTGGATGATGCTATTTTGATTAAAGACAATCATATCGCGATTGCCGGTGATATCACTACTGCCATTCAGCAAGCGCAAGCGTTTGCTGGTCATCTGATTCCGATTGAGGTCGAGGTTGATAACTTGGCACAACTGGCATTGGCACTAGAGGCTGGCGTGAGCCTAGTGTTACTGGATAATATGCCCCCTGACATATTGACTCAGGCGGTTGCGATGTGCAAAGGACGCGCAAAAACCGAAGCTTCAGGTGGTATCACCCCTGAAAATGTGCAAGCCGCCGCAAAAACAGGCGTTGATTTTATCGCTATGGGTTACCTGACTCACAGTACCACTGCGCTGGATATTGGCCTTGATTTTAGTGCTTAGCTGTTATGCTTAGTATTAATAAGATGTTCAACGTTGACTGCTAAAGGTGACTTTATTGATGGGTTTGATCGGTTTCATATTATCGTAAATGGGCTAATATTTAGTTAAAAATACAGATCTGACAAATCCTCTGAAGTTAATGATTTAACTCGCTTATCTGCTTATGCTACAATGCCATTGTTAACCGAATATTGGGTCATCGTTGCACACGCACGATGGCCTTCTCTTTTTGCCGATGGAAAAGTGAGCGTTCAGTGGATACTGAAATTATCAAAATTATTTTAGCCTTTATGGTGCTGATCAATCCGTTTAGCGCTTTGACGCTATTTTTGGATTTGACCCGCGGCTACTCGATGATTGATCGACGCAAAGTGGCGCGTATTGCTTGCCTGACTATTTTTATTACCATTAGCTTCTTTACTGTGGCTGGCGAGACCCTGCTTAATCTGCTGGGCATTTCAATTGGTTCGTTCCAGATGGCGGGTGGTATTTTAGTCTTTCTAATTGCCATTAATATGATGAATGGTGAAGGTAACCCGGTTAAGCCTGATGCTGACAACTTCGACGTTGATCATATTCAAGACCGACCACCCAGTACTGCTTCGGCCGTCGTACCACTGGCCATTCCGATGATGATTGGTCCAGGTGGTATCTCAACTGTTATTATTTACTCGTCACAAACTTCTGGCATCCTACGAGTGTCTGCGGTAATTATCGCGGGCTTATTGATTAGTATCTTTTGTTATTTGGCCTTGATGGCGGCCGGACGTATCAGTCGCGTGTTGGGCGATACTGGGCTTAACATCATGAGTCGGATTATGGGTATGTTACTGGCCGCGGTTGCTATTGAGATTATCGTCAGTGGCCTACGCACGCTATTTCCTGATTTAATATAGCTGTGATCTGCTAACTTGAGGCAAGGTTGATGGAATGACCTTGAAAAAACTCACCCCAATAACACTGTGCCGTCCCTAAATCTATGTATGTTTCCCATTTTTTATGCTGCAAATAGCAGTCTCAATAGCCGTGCGTAAAACTCATTACCACAGTCCTCCTAGTCGTAAAACCAATACCTAAAAATGGCATTCATGAGAATATGTTATAATAGGGCTCATTTATCGTTAGCGGGAGCTGATTTTGAGTAAGACAAAAATTGCTATTTTAGGTGCAGGTCCAAGCGGTTTGGCACAATTAAGGGCTTTTGAAGCGGCTCGATTGGCCGGTGTTAAAGATTTGCCAGAGATAGTTTGTTATGAAAAACAAAATGATATCGGCGGGATGTGGAACTATACCTGGCGCACTGGTTTAGATAAGCACGGCGAACCAGTACACGGCAGCATGTATCGTTATCTGTGGTCGAATGGCCCCAAAGAATGCTTAGAGTTTGCAGATTATTCGTTTGAAGAACATTTTGGTCAACCAATTCCGTCGTACCCGCCACGTGAAGTGTTAAAAGACTACATCATGGGGCGCATTAATAACCAAGACATTCGCAAATATATCCGCTTTGAATGTCCTGTACGCTGGGTTACCTTTGATGATGATACCCAAAAGTTCACCGTGACGGTCATGAACCATAAAACGGGTGAGCAAGAAACCAATGAATTTGATTATGTGGTAGTGGCGACCGGTCATTTCTCAACGCCCAATATGCCCTATTTTAAAGGCCTAGAAGAATATCCTGGCCGAGTAATGCATGCCCATGACTTCCGCGATGCTTTAGAGTTCAAAGACCAAGATATTTTATTGATTGGTAGCAGTTACTCCGCCGAAGATATTGGCACCCAGTGTTATAAGTACGGTACCAACTCAGTGACTATCAGCTATCGCAGTAACCCGATAGGTTATGACTGGCCTGATGGTATTAGTGAAGTGCCATTACTAACTCATTTTGAAGGCGATATCGCACATTTCGTCGATGGCACCAGCCAACGTTTTGATGCGGTGATTATGTGCACGGGCTATCTGTTCCATTTCCGCTTTATGCCTGATGAGTTGCGTTTGCAAACTCATAACTGCCTGTACCCGGCTAATCTATACAAGGGTATCTTTTGGCAGCCGAATCCCAAGCTGATTTACTTAGGCATGCAAGATCAATACTTCACCTTTAATATGTTCGATGCCCAAGCTTGGTATGTGCGCGATGTTATTTTAGAGGATATTAAATTGCCGGATTTAGCCACCCGCCAAGCAGATGAACAACAGTGGCTAGCGGACTATACGCAGGTGAATAGCGCTTATGAAGAGATAGATTTCCAAGCGAGCTATATCCGTGATTTAACCAATGCGACCGATTACCCTGAGTTTGCAGTAGAAAAGCAAGGCGAAATCTTTAAGCAGTGGAAGAAGGACAAGACTGCCAATATTATGAGCTTTAGAGAAAAAGCGTTCCGCTCTACCTTAACGGGCACTTTAGCGCCTAAATTACCGGTGCCTTGGTTGGATATTCTTGATGATTCACTAGAGCATTTTTTGAACTTATCATTCATCGAAAGTAAAAAGACCAAAAAAGCCTCATAAATACTGTTGAGTCATTTTATCCTTAAAGTGAATAAACTAGATCAAGCCAAACACCTCAATATTAAGTGTTTGGCTTTTTTAGCTCCGATATTTTAGCTCTGATATTTTAGCTTTGAGATATACTTAAAGTACCTTAAAAACGCGACGGTACTGCTGGTATGAGTTTTTTGCAGCCTCTGTCTGCGTAGGCACAGCAAGCAAGAAAAACGTATGCCAGCAGTAGGTTATATATCGATATTACTTTTCACTGACTATACTAGCTCCGAGATATCAGCTCCGATACAAATGCCACGCCAAGTACAGCATCAATATACCTACTAGGGCATCGAGTATATTCCAGGCTTTTGGCTTGGCAAATAATGGCCTAAGCAGACGGGCGCCATAGCCTAAGGCAAAGAAGAATAAAAACGAAGCACTGACCGCGCCACTGGCAAATACTAATTTACTACTGGCACCGGTTGAAACCATGCCTACTAAGACCAATGTATCTAGGTAGACGTGCGGATTGAGCCAGGTAAAGCCGAAGCATAACAGCAGCGCTTTTTTTAAGCTGGTGACCACTTGTCCCTCAGCAGTCAGTGCATGGGACAAGCGCATACTGGCATACAAGCTCTGTAAGCCATAGCCGAGCAAAAATATCACGCCAGCGAGTTTGGCCACAGTAACTACTTGCGGATAGCGGGCGGTGACTGCGCCAAACCCTGCGACGCCAGCAGAAATTAATAAGGCATCACTAACGGCACAAAATAGGCAAATAAAGAAGATATGTTCACGCTTGAGCCCTTGTTTGAGGACAAAGGCGTTTTGCGAGCCAATCGCTATAATCAGCGTTAACCCTAATAATAGACCCGAAAAATAATCAGTGGCATTCATAATAATTTACTTAATATTCAAGCAGCAAAACACTGACGTTTGCTTACTGGTAGACTGGTAAAAAGCTGTTAAGATAAGCTATCTAGTAATTGAGTGCAATAGTAATAAATAGGTAAGGGGCAGAGTAGGTCATGGTCATAAGTTTGACGAGAATGCTACAGTCATTTGGGCAAGCACAAGATGACCTGCCAACCACGGCAGCTAAAAATGCCAAGCAGGCGGCGACTAATGCCACTAATAATAGTGCAAATGGTAACAATCATAGAAATAGGGGTGTCGATGCGGCACAATCAAATACTGCTCAAGAAACAGCCATGCCACAAAATACTGGCGAGTTGCCGCTTAATGCCCCACAGCAGGTTGACCGTATTTGTGATGCGTTAGCACAGGTGAATGATATTCGTTCGCCGACCCCGCTTACCGATCGCTATTTAGCCAATCGGGCGCAGATGGTATGGCCCAATCGCCCGCCTTTTAACCCGGATACCCTATGGTATCTCAAACATGGACGCTGCCCTATCATGACCGAACTTGTCGATGTGGTTGATGAGGCCACCCTAAATGCGATGCCTATTGAAGCCGTAGCGGTCTTAGACCGAATCAATGGCAAGCTCAAACGTTATCGTGACTGGAGCCATGAGCTCAATGAACAACAGCAGCAACAGCACAATGAGCGGCAGTTTGCCATTGACAAGCTGGTGAACGAAAGCATTCCAGAAGCGCTACATCATTATGAGCAGCTGCTACGCTTTAGTCCGCACCGTACTAAGAACAACAAGGTACAAGGCAATATGACCGCCGGTGGCATGCTGACGGACTTATTCTTAGAGATTGATTATGAGCTGGATGAGCTACTAGATCAGCTGCATCAAACGGTCATGAATAGCCTAGCCTCTACCCATCGTTATGTTAAGAGTCGCACCAAAAGCTAAGCTTGGTTTCATTCGAGTTTTAATTAGGACACCATAATGACCCAAATAACCGCCATGCTAGTGATGTTTGTATTGTACGGCGTGCTACCGGCAGCTGGCTTGTATCTGGGCTATCGTGGGATCAAAAAGGTCACGGCACCCAAGATGCTGGAATACAAGGCCATGCCGCAACTGGGTTATATCCCCGAAAAAAGCTTACCGGAAGTGGTCAAAAGCTCACTGGCTGAGATCAATCAAAAAGGTGAAAAGCTACGGGTGATTTATGGCGATACCAATAATGATGGCAAAATCGATGACAAAGACACCGTCAACGAAACCTATATCATGATTCAAAACTTAATGGATACTCATATCCCGCAAGCAGTGGCTGATTATCGACGCTTACATGACCTAGACGGTGGCCATGTTGATACTACTAAGATAAAACATTCCGATGTCACGGGCAAAGAGGCGCTGTTAGAAGTACTGGGCACCATTAACACCCAGTTTGACGACCTGCTGACTGCTTCTTATCATCAGGATGGGCAAAAGCTACTGGTGACCCATCGCTATCTACAACAGCGTTTTGAGAATCCATCATCCAATGCGCCGCTGCAACAGCTTACCAATGATCCTGCTAATAACAATGAGACGGTTATCGACAAAACTTTATAGTTAAAATACCTCTAGATTAACACACCAAGTGCAACGCTAAATGATGTTAAAGAATATCTGATTCGGTGTTTTGAATCCCAATCGCCAATACGGGATCGGTCTTCGACTACTTGCGGACGCTTATGAATAGAGACCCTGTCATTGATGCGACCACGAGTCTCGTCAGTCAGCCTTTGACGGTAAGGTTTGGCTTTACGTCTTAAACACTGCCATAACCCACCACCTTGTCTTTTGTCTGTCCACAGGTAGCGATAGATACTCATGTGGCTGATACCGCCATGGACGCCTGCTATTTGTTCTGGGCTCCATTGTAACTTTAGCTTAGCAATGACCCAATCCCAGACGTTTGATACAATAGTGAGGGCGTTGTTTGCTCGCCGCGCTTTAGACGTTGTGTGGGCATGCTTTGGTCGGTAGCCACGCTGACTTTCATTGCGTCTAAGCTCTCTTGATATGGTGCTAGAACTTCTATTTAATTCGCCCGCTATAAATTTAATGCTGTGGCTTGCCCCTTTAAGGGCATAAATCTGATATCGCTCCCCTAGGCTTAGATGTGTATAGCTCATCTAGGCCTCTTTTTCACCTGCTGTTTGAAATTGCACTTCACGTGTTAATCTAAATACCTTAAAAACGCTAGGGTACTGCTGGTATGACGATAAATATATTCTATATTTTATATATAATTAGTTTAACTTTAATATATAATTATTTTTATTTTAAGATACAATCATTTTTATTTTAAGATACAATCATTTTGTTTGTTATTACAGTAAAATGTAACTTAACGTTAACAAAACTATAGCAAGCATTTCATATTAGATAGATTTAAACATTAATATACGAATACTTTTGCCATCGTTTAATTACTCATGCAGTTATTTTCTAAGGGTGAAACAATGACATTACAAACGCTAAAGCGAATGTTGTTTTATAGAGTAGTGGTTTTAGGTGTATTTCTAAAAATCCCACTATCAGCTAAGGCCATGAACTTAGTAGTTTCTACAAATTTAGCAGAAAATGGGGATATGTCAGATCAGTTCCACCTTGGTTCAATGTATGAAAATAGCAAAGGTGTTCACCAAAATTTTGCTATAGCAATTAAATGGTATCAGAAGGCCGCTAATCAAGGTCATATTGACGCTCAGTTCCGTCTTGGATCAATGTATGAGAATGCCAAAGGTGTTCAGCAAGACTACTCTATAGTAGTCAAGTGGTATCAGAAAGCCGCTAACCAAGGGCACATTAAATCTCAATTCAAGCTTGGGTCCATGTATGAGAACGCCAAAGGCATCCAGCAAGACCTTACCATAGCAACTAAATGGTATCATAAGGCAGCTGACCAAGGTCATGCTGACTCTAAGTTCCATCTCGGGTTAATGTATAGGAATGGACTTGGGGTTCCACAAGACTACTCTATGGCAGTTGAATGGTTTCAAAAGGCGGCTGATCAAGGCCACATTAGATCTCAGTTAAATCTCGGCTTGATGCATAAGAATGGATTCGGGACGTCTCAAGATTTTCTTATGGCAGTGGAATGGTTCCAAAAAGCAGCTAACCAAGGCCATGCTGACTCTCAATTCAATCTTGGGCTGATGTATGAGAATGGATTCGGTATCACTCAAGATCTTTCTGCGGCAGCGCAGTGGTATGAAAAGGCAGTCAATCAAAATCACCTATCAGCACGAATCAGCCTTGGAGAAATATACTCGAGTGGCCAAGGCGCTCTACAAAACTATACCAAAGCACTTGAGCTGTTTCAAAAGGCAGCGGAACAAGGAAGTCATTCAGCTGAATTTAATTTGGGAATAATGTACATTGAGGGATATGGTGTGCGCCAAAGCAAAGTGATAGCAAAAGAATGGTTTGGTAAATCTTGCGACAATGGAAATCAATGTGCCTGTGATCGATATAAAATACTAAATACAGAAGAAAAATAGCAAGTATTAACCCATAGCCATCGATTTTTTGACAATTAGATAGGCGTTTGAACAAGTAAACCGTGAACTTCGAAACAATCCCAGGTGAGCTGCCGTTAAGTTATGATGAGTAGCGGAATAGTGACGGAATAGTGACAGACTTTGGGATGGGCTTATAGATGCAGGATGTCACAGACATGAGCATATTATTAGGTGTGGGTATTGCTACTACGATTGTTATCCTTTATTTGGGTAAAAAGGGCTGGCAAGCATTACATAGCGCAGTTGGCATCACACCAGGGGTGCTGACTTATCAAGACCCTAACGCGCCTCTATCATTGCCTAACCTGACCTGGCAACAGCTGAGCTTGAATAGCCAGCATCTAAGTGCGTTATCAGACCACCAACTGCGTCAGTTACAGCACATTGATAATAAAGTAGCGACCTATCAGCGTTATCAGCTAGACTCACAAGCACAACACCGAACGCCAGCGCTGACTGAGCAGCAATTTGTGCTGCACAAGCTATTACAGTCACGGCTACCGGAGATGTTAGCCAGTCATTATCATTTAGCAGGGATTAATGGAGGTTCTGACGCTACTGTTAGTGCTGATACCACTAGCGATAAAGGCGCTACTAATCATAAACGCACTGAGGCCGGGCAACTCTTACAAGACGCCTTGAATAATATTGACAGCCGCTTGGATGAATTATTAGAGCAGGTGGACAGCCAGCACTTGCAAGACTTACGGGTAATGAAGAAATATATAGACAGCCACAACACTTAAAGTGTTAAAACATAAAAAAAGCTGCCAGCGATTACATATCGCTGGCAGCTTTTTTATGTTTTTGTTCAGCTATAGTCAATGAAAAGTAATATCGATACCTAACCTACTGCTGGCATAAGTTTTTCTTGCTTGCTGTGTGGCGATGCCACTCCAGAGGCTACAAAAATTTCTCCCAGCCTCACGATAATCATTTTGACTTAGTGTAAAGCCGACTGACTATAGCAGGGGTTTATCTTAACGGCGATTGTTGCGCTCAGGGGTGTTACGCGTACCACGATTGGCTGGTTTGGTACTGTCGCTAGATTTTGGACCCTCGTTAGGCTTGGGCTTTTTATTGTGACCGCTGTCACTACGGCGCGCTTTAAGGGGCTTATTCTTAATACGTTCTTGCTTGTCTTTGGCGGCGCCGTGTAGACCCGTACCATAACGTGGACGCATGCTGACCAAGTCGGTTAAGGTATTGATGTCTTTTCTATCCAATTCCAAGAAGCGACCGGTACGCAGCTCTTTTGGTAGCGCGATGCCGCCGTAGCTTGTGCGCAACAGACGGCTAACTTTTAGGCTTTGTGATTCAAATAGACGGCGTACTTCACGGTTACGGCCTTCTTTTAGCTTGACGTGATACCACTTATTAACGCCTTCGCCGCCGCCTTCTTTGATATCTTCAAAGTGGGCCATACCATCTTCTAGCATGACGCCAGTAGTCATGTTACGGGCGATATCTGGTGTGACTTCACCCAATACGCGTACGGCGTATTCACGGGTCACTTCACCAGAGGGATGCATCAAGCGATGGGCCATTTCACCATCATTGGTAAATAACAATAACCCGGTAGAGTTGATGTCCAAGCGACCGACCATTACCCAGCGATCGTGAGTCAGTTTAGGCAAGCGTTCAAACACAGTTGGACGACCTTCTGGGTCATTAGCAGAGCAGACTTCGCCCTCGGGCTTATAATAAGCCAAGACCCGGCGGCGCTTTTCATGTTCAGAGGTATATTTAATCTGACGGCCATCGACGCGAATCTCGTCGCCTTGCTCGACCCGATCGCCGATGGTGGCAGGCGCATTATTGACCGTTACACGGCCCGATTTAATGACTTCTTCCATCTGACGGCGTGAGCCAAGACCCATACGGGCGAGGGCTTTTTGTAATTTTTCATCTTTCATAATCATATCCTGGAGTCGGTTAGGGCTACATTTCTCAATGTAGGAATTTTGGTAAGATAATTTACAGCCGCTATTCTACGCTATTTATGAGGGCCTATCAGTAAATCTGTACATTATTGTGAGCTATTTTCATCCGCTCTATTCGAAATCATCATTCTTATCTTGTTCTTAATGACGATTAATTCTAACCTAAAAGCGTCTATCCGCTCATTCATCTCTTGTTCTTCATCGTCAGTGACTAGATCCGTTCTAAACGCTTCTATGGTAATCATTCGTTCTCGTAGAGAATTTTTAATTATGCCAAGCTCATAAACTGACAATTCCCTATCGTCACTCATCTTCTTTCTCCTTTATTAATAGTGCTGTACTCAAATGGGGTACTACGTTTTACATCAACATCCATTGTTTCTTAGGAACTTTTGTTTTCTATTGTTAAGTTTTTCGTTAGTGTGATGTTGTATTTTATAATAAT
Organism: Psychrobacter sp. PL19; assembly: GCF_017875835.1. Taxonomy (NCBI): domain Bacteria; kingdom Pseudomonadati; phylum Pseudomonadota; class Gammaproteobacteria; order Moraxellales; family Moraxellaceae; genus Psychrobacter; species Psychrobacter sp. PL19. Next base: position 2,899,908 of record NZ_JAGING010000001.1, on the reverse strand, counting down.
ATATATATTTTCTTACAGAATACCGACGAGTTTTTTATAAGCAATAACTATTTGGTAAATAATTTTGACAGCAATCTCTATTAATTAAGCCACCTTTACAGTAACTCTAAAATTTTAATCATTGGCCGATAAAACACTACTGGATACCGATAAAAGGTAAAAAATGGATTATTTATTAAACCTTTATGCTAATATGCAGTTATTTTGTAGCCATTGAAAAATAAGAATAAAGATTCATGTATTTACTATGACAAATATATGGATTCATTATGGTGAATATTATTATTTTCTTTACTGAATATAATTTTCAGTCGTGCTTGCTAGGATTGATAAGGTCAACGCTATGTATAGGTCTTCCAAGGCTTTTTTATCGATATTTGTATTACTAGCGACCCTGCTCTCTGGTTGTGCCACCACTACTATTAACTCTGGCTTCCAATCTGGCGACTTGCCTCCCAGTGGTTCGTTTGTTGCAGACAATGGCATACAGTTTGACGTACAGCCGTTAAGTTTGGCCACGCTACCGCCTAAGCAAGTGGTTCGACCCAGTAGTGACTTAGCACGTCTAGTAAGAACCTCTACCCGAGTAGATTACCGCATTGCGCCAGGCGATATTCTCAATGTTGTCCTGGTGGACTATCCAAATATTAATACCTCGACCTCGAGTCTAACCGTCGATCAGCAAGGCTTCGTTCAGATTCCTCTAATAGGTCGTATTAAAGCCAGCGGTCTAAGTGTCCCGAAATTTACTACAAACCTACGCGGACAGTTGCAACGTTATCTGAAATATTCAGATCCACAAGTAAAAGTCATCGAGTATCGCGGCAATAAATTCATTATTGATGGTGAAGTCAGTAAAGCGGGCGAGTTTAATATTACCGACACCCCTGTGTCTCTCTATAGCGCTATTTCTATGGCAGGCGGGGTAACCGTTACTGGTGATTCAGACAACATGGTATTGAATCGTAAAGGCACAAGCTACAACATAAACCTATCCTCACTGCGGAAAATAGGCTCATCGGCCAATCAAATTTATGTACAAGATGGCGACTCAATCCACGTCAATACCCTAGACATCAATAAAGTATATGTCTTAGGCGAGTTTGGACGAGTGGCGCCGGTGCCTATTCTTGAACAAGGATTGAATTTGGCGCAAGTATTGGGGGAGTCTGCTGGTCTTAACGCCAATACTGCCAACGCCGCCAAAGTATACATCGTTCGTGATAACCCCGGTTACCCGCGTACCAATATCTATTATATCGATATGCAAACCATTACCAGCTTTCCCTTGGCCAGTCGTTTTGAGATGCGCCCTAACGACATTGTGTATGTTGATCCGACTGGCTTAACCCGCTGGAACCGTGTTCTCAGTGCGTTATTACCCTCTTCGTCGGCAATTAGATCTTTTTCTGATCTATAAATAGACTTATGTATTATGAGTTATATGTTATGAGTTTTAATAATATCTTAGTGATCTGTGTGGGCAATATTTGTCGCAGTCCAATAGCGGCTGCACTCTTGATCGACCATTATCCACAAAAGCATATTGATTCTGCTGGTTTATCGGCCGTCGTCGGCCATGCTGCTGATTCAAACGCGCAAGAGGTGATGATAGCCCGCAATATAGATATGTCTGACCATATCGCTAAACAAATAAGCGAAGAGTTGGTCATGACAGCCGACCTAATATTTACGATGTCAGAGAGCCAAACCAAATGGATCGAAGATCGCTGGCCGCATTGCCGCGGTAAAACTTTTAGGATTGGTCATTGGATCGACAAAGATATTGCTGATCCTTATCAGCATGATAAATCAGCGTTTGAGACTGCCGAAAAAGACATCGTTGATAGTCTTGAGCGGTGGACGGATAAAATCAGCTAAACGACTACCATTAAGTGATGAAGATATAGTTATGAATACAGATGCGAATAACCTATCGAAGCCTGCGGCAGAAAAAGACGACGATGATATCGACTTATTGGCTTTATTGTTAGTATTATTACGCGGCTGGAAAGTGGTGGTTTTTCTAGCGCTATTGGGTTTGGCTATCGGGGTGCTATATAGCCGCTATTTGAATCCTGTTTTTAAGTCAGATGCGCTGATCCAGATTGAGGAGCAGTCACAAGGCGTCTCATCAGCACTGGATTCAAGTGATCTGGTATCGTCAAATGCCAGTCCGGCTCAGACAGAAGCACAGTTAATAAAATCACGCATGGTATTAGAGCCAGTGGTTGACCTGTTGCACTTAGATATTCGCTTAAGTGACCCTACTATCAATAACCTAGATAGAATAAAAAGCAACCGTACCAGTACTCAATTAAGTACCCCTAAAGGAGTAACGTTAGAGACTGAAGACGGTCAAGTGCAAGTCAGTCAATTTGAGGTCTCACAAGACTATTTAAATCAGACTTTTACCCTAGTGAGATCCGGCTCTGATGCTGATGGTAGTTTCACACTTAGCAATGGCCTTGATGATTTTAAGGGACAACTGAACCAGCCACAGCGCTTTAGAGGTTCAAACGGTATCATTCAAATCACAGTGAATGACCTACCCGCTAGTAACCACTCTATCAATATTGCCAAACAGTCATTACAGAATACTACGGATGCCATAAATGGCGCTTTGACCGTAGCGGAAATCGGTGGTAAGACGGGTATTATTCAGCTGTCACTGATTGGCTCGAATCAGCAACAAATAAGTTTGATACTAAAGCAGATTATTGTGTCTTATATTGATCAAAACCAATCTCGCGGCTCTGAGGAAACCACCAAAACCATTAAATTTATGGAAAGCCAAATACCGTTATTAAAGCAAAAGCTGGAAGCTTCTGAAGCCGTCTTTAATAAGTTCCGTGCAGAGTCTGGCACTATCGATATTGGTCAAGAAGCGGGCATTCTAGTCGGACAAAATGCTGAAATTGACGCGCAACTGAATGAGCTCAAACTCAAAAAAGCAGATTTGACTACCTACTATACCGAAGAGCATCCGCTGGTCATTCAAATAAATGATCAAATCGAAGTCTTAAACGATAGACAACGAGAAATAGAAGATAGAGTGGCAGGTTTGCCTGAGATACAAAGAGAGTTTCTAAGATTATCAGAAGATACCAGCATCAATAGAGAAATTTATCTCACCATGCTCAAAAACTATCAACAACTCAACATTGTTAAAGCTGGTCAAATTGGTTACGCCCGTATTATTGACCTGCCTATCAGTACCTATCGGACTATCGCACCTAAAAAGCCACTGATAATAATGCTGGCAACGATTCTAGGCGCAATGTTAGGAGCCGTACTGGTATTGATTAGCAGCTTGCTTAAAAATGTAGTCAAAGACCCTGATCGTGTAGAAGCAAAAACAGGGATTCCGGTGATTGCCACGATTCCGCGCTCACCCTCATTATCCCGGCTATCAAAGAATAAAAAAGCGCCAAATCGCCTGTTGGCTTATGCTGACCATAATAGCTTAAGCTACGAAGCGATAAAAAGTCTCAGAACGCACTTGATGTTCGGTATGCCCACCGCAGGCAAGGCTGGCCGGCGCGCCAAAGTGATCCTTATTTCAGGTGAAAGCCCAGGGGTCGGCAAGTCATTTATCTCTGCCAACCTAACAGAGGTATTCGCCCAACTCGATAACAAAGTGTTAATCATAGATGCAGACATGCGCTTAGGCGAGTTGCATAAGATGTTTCATACGGAGCAAAATAATGGGCTAGCAGATTACTTATCACAGCATGATAGTAGCGAGCAAGTAGATAACAGGATAGATAACCTTATTCATCCGACTACCATGGATAATATTGACTTTATGCCCAGAGGTCAGCAGCCACATAATCCAACCTCACTGCTAGCGGGTGATAAGTTTGGTGGCTTGATGGCGAAGCTGAATGCGCATTACGATTATATTATCATTGACTCCCCACCGATATTAGCCGCGTCAGATGCCGTGATATTGTCACAATATGCGGATAAAGTACTGATGGTCACGCGCTATGATAAATCGATAGAAGGCCAGTTGGTTTATGCTATTAACCAGCTGGCCAAAGCACAGGTGCAAGTCGACGGTATTATCCTTAATGATGTACAACAGGGTCTGACCAGTAAATATAGCTATCATTACAGCTATGCCTACGGCAAGAATAAATAGCCAGTCGTCAATCAATTGAGCGTTATATCTATGAGTTCAGATCTTAATCCTACTTATCATAGCTCTGCCACCAGTGTTAACAACAGTGTTGATAGCATTGATGGTAGCGATAGCGTGGGCAATGCCAATAATGCTAGCAAGTCGACCAGTCGGCTGCAGCGCTTTGCTGAGCGCTTATTAGCGCTGCCACGGCCGGTTAAAAAAGGCATTTTGATCAGTGCTGATTTTGTCATGGCAGGGGTGTGTCTTTATTGTGCGCTGGCCTTAAGATTTGGTTACATGGACAACCATATTAGCCCAATAGCCTTAGCACTTTATGCCTTGATGCCTATTATTGGCCTGTATGCTATCGGCTTTTACAAGGGTGTGGCCAGGGTATTCTTTGATACCGTGATGCGTAGTGTCTTACAGATGTTAGTGGTGCTGATCATTATCTATGAGGGCATTCTTTATTTTGAGTGGATGCCTCGCATACCGCGTTCAGTGCCTATTTTTTATCTGTTCTTATTCTTTATGTGGCTTTGGAACAGTCGTCTGACCATTAGAGAGCTATTAACCCGCTGCCAGGGCAATCGTCCCCATCGCCGTCTCGACCATACTGACTATGACAATGTGGTGATCTATGGCGCGGGCAGTGCTGGTAGAGAGTTGTTCGAAGGCTTAGGAGACTCGCATAAGTATAATGTGGTGGCTTTTATCGATGACAATCCGCACTTGACCGGCGGTTATATCTTGGGCAAAAGGGTCTATGCCGCGCATGAACTGATTAATATCGTTGATAAGCTAGATATCGCCCAAATATTTTTAGCCATGCCGTCTATCAGCCGCGCGCACAAAAGACAGATTATAGATAAGCTGGCAGACATTTCTATCAAGATTAAAGAGTTGCCCAGTTTGCACGAGCTTGCGGATGACAAGGTCACGGTCAGTCACATGCGTAAGATAGACATATTGGATGTGTTAGATCGGCAGACGGTCGAGCCAGATGAGCGGCTACTACAAAAAAACATCACCAATAAATGTGTGCTGGTCACGGGCGCAGGGGGCTCTATCGGTAGCGAGCTGTGCCGGCAGATTATAAAAAATAAGCCCAAGTGCTTGGTACTGTATGAGCTGTCTGAATTTGCCCTGTATAGTATCCATCAAGAGCTGCTCGCGAAGCAGGCTAATAATCCTATTTATCAGCATATCGAGATCGTCGCAGTCATTGGTAATGTGACTAACGAAGCCAATCTGATGAGACTATTTAACCTGCATCAGATACAGACCGTCTATCACGCAGCTGCCTATAAGCATGTGCCTATCGTTGAACACAATCCCTTTGAAGGGGTCATTAATAATAGTAAGGGCACGTACCATTGCGCGCGTGCGGCCATTCAGGCCCAGGTTGAGACCTTTGTACTGATTTCGACTGACAAGGCCGTGCGGCCAACCAATGTGATGGGCGCGTCCAAGCGCTTAGCAGAGCTGGTCTGTCAGGGGCTCAGCCAAGAATGCCAATATAAAAATAGTCAGGATAAAAATAACCAGGTAAGCTCATTAGCCAGCCAAACTCGGATCAGCATGGTGCGCTTTGGTAATGTACTGGGCTCGTCCGGCTCAGTCGTACCGCTATTCACCAAGCAAATCAAAAAAGGACAAGCAATCACCGTTACTCATCCTGATGTCACGCGTTACTTTATGACTATTCCAGAAGCCGCTAACCTAGTCATTCAGGCGGGTGCGATGGCAGCGGGTGGTGAAGTGTTTGTGCTGAATATGGGCGCGCCGGTCAAAATCGTTGATCTGGCTCGGCGTATGATTCATTTGAGTGGCAATGAGCTCAAAGACGAAAACTACCCAGATGGCGATATTGAGATTGTCTTTACCGGACTACGGCCAGGTGAAAAGCTCTATGAGGAGCTGATCATTGGTGAAGACAACGTTGAGGATACCTCGCATCCCTTGATCATGCAGGCGATGGAGCATAGCTTTCCGTTAACTGATATTGAACAGACCTTGTCTGAGCTCACTAATAAAGCACAACAGCATGATGTAGATTGGCTAAAACAAAGGTTTAAGCATTTCGTAGCCGGTTATCAGGAAGGGACACCGATTACAGTGTCTGAGAAATCCAAACAACATAGCATCACAGCAATCAAAAAGGTTGGTTAACAGGACATTATGATAAATATCAATAATATTAAGATAGCTGTGATTGGTCTAGTAGGTATATATTAGCAAGATTCAAACCCGACTGGGTTATGCTCCGCAGTTTGATATTATCCAAGGAATTCAGAAAGCCATGCCTTGGTATGTACAGTTTTTAGCTTAATTTTGATAGTGGAATTTATATGTTTAAGATGATTAGGCAGCTTTTCTCATTGCTATCCCCTCAGCAAGTAAAGCAGTTTTATATCTTGCAAGTGCTGGTAGTGGTCATGGCTTTTACTGAGTTGTTAGGTATTGCTTCTATAGCGCCCTTTATGGCTCTAGTCGGTGATATTAGCATATTAGAAAAAAGTAATGTCTTTGCAGAACTGTACCAGATGTCTGGCCTAACAGATCCTATGGATTTTGTGTTTTATACTGGTCTACTGGTGCTTGTTGCCTTAACGGTTTCTACCCTAGTGTCTATGTTTACCATTTGGAAACTGTCTCTTTATGGGGCGAGCGTCGGTATTGAAATTGCGGATCGTCTCTATGCTTATTATATGCAAGAGGACTGGCAATTTCATGCCAGTGGTAGCAGTGCCCAGTTGACCAAGCAAGTATCTACAGAAGCCATGCGCATAACAAACGGCATAGTTCAGCCACTGATGCAAATGAATGCCAAAGTAGTTTTAGCGGTCCTCATATCGGTCAGTATCTTAATTTATAACCCGGTCGTCGCGATAGTCGGTTTACTCATATTTGCTCTCGCCTATTTCTTACTTTATAAGTTGGTCCGTAACAAGCTAGTCTCTAATGGTCAAAAGATATCTCAAGTCTCTACTGCTCGCTTTAGGTTAATGAATGAAGGCTTTGGTGGCATTAAAGATGTCTTGCTGCTGAATCGTAGTCATGATTTTGTCAAGCGTTTTGAAGAAAGTGGCACGATTTACGCTCGCGCTCTAGGATTAAATTCTGGTATTAGCCAAGTGCCACGCTATTTTATGGAGCTAATAGCTTTTGGCACCATGATTGGATTAGTGTTGCTACTGATTAAGTTACACGACGGTAATCTAGGGGCGGTACTGCCAATTTTAGCTGTTTACGCTCTAGCGGCGTTTAAGTTACTGCCTGCCTTACAGCAAATATATTCTAGCGTCGCTCAGATTAAAGGCAATATAGCGGCGTTTGAAGCGGTCAAAGAAGACCTAGAGCAGTCTCTTGATCATAAAGGTTCTATTCCTGAAGAGACCATAACTATACGTAAAGACTTAAAGCAAAAAATTACCCTAAACGATATTCAGTTTAGTTATCCTGGCAAATCAAAACCTGCTGTCAATGGGGTCACTATGACTATTCCTGCTAATAGCGTGGTCGGTCTAGTAGGATCGACTGGTTCTGGAAAGTCTACCTTAATAGACTTATTGCTTGGTCTGCTAACGCCACAAAGTGGTCGTTTAACTATAGATGATACTTGCATTACTGCTGAAAACAAACGCGCTTGGCAAAATACCTTAGGCTTCGTCCCGCAAAGTATCTTTCTCAGTGAAGGCACTATCGCTGAAAATATTGCTTTTGGTTTACCTGCCGCAGACATCGATCTAGAGCAAGTAAATAAAACACTCCAGCTTGCTCATCTAACAGAGCTGGTTGCACAGCTTCCGGATGGGGTCAATACCAAGGTAGGCGAGCGAGGGGTGCAGCTGTCCGGTGGCCAACGTCAGCGTATTGGTATTGCGCGAGCACTTTACCATGAAGCAGAGGTCTTAGTATTTGATGAAGCCACTAGTGCTCTAGATGGTATTACAGAAAAAATAATCATGGATGCGATACATGACTTTAGCGGTCAGAAGACCATCATTATGATTGCTCATCGTCTAAAAACAGTACAGAAATGTGATATTATTTATTTAATGGATCAAGGAAAAATAGTGGATCAAGGTACATACCAAGAGCTGGTAGAGAAAAACTCTCAATTCAAAGAAATGGCAGAGCACGCTTAATAAAGACCCTGTAGGAAGTTAAATTAGTAACTTAAATTAGGAACAACTTAAATGAAAATTCTGGTTACAGGTGGTGCAGGCTTTATTGGTTCGGCTGTTATACGCCATATTATGAATAATACCCAAGACAGTGTGGTCAACCTAGATAAACTAACCTATGCTGGTAATCTTGAGTCCCTTATTAGTGTCAGTGATAGCCAGCGTTACACCTTTGAGCAAGTGGATATCTGCAATTCAGACGAACTTAAGCGGGTATTCGCAGAACATCAGCCTGATGCGGTAATGCACCTTGCTGCTGAATCACACGTTGACCGTTCTATTGATGGCCCAGCTGAGTTTATTCAGACCAATATCGTCGGTACTTATACTTTACTCGAGGCGGCGCGAGCTTACTGGAATACTCTTGCTGAAGCTCAAAAGCTCGCTTTTCGCTTTCATCATATAAGTACAGATGAGGTTTATGGTGACCTTCCACATCCGAGTGATGCGTCTATAGATACAGCTGACGCCTGTGGAGATGGTCTTCCATTATTTACAGAATGTACGGCATATGCGCCAAGCTCTCCGTATAGCGCTAGCAAGGCCAGCTCTGATCACTTAGTTCGTGCATGGCAACGTACTTATGGCTTTCCAGTCTTACTGACTAATTGCTCAAATAACTATGGCCCTTATCATTTCCCAGAAAAGCTTATCCCATTAGTGATTTTAAATGCTTTAGAGGGTAAGCCATTACCTATTTATGGTAAAGGCGACCAAATCCGTGATTGGCTATTTGTCGAAGACCACGCTCGGGCCTTATATAAAGTGGTCACTGAAGGGGTAGTCGGTGAAACTTATAATATCGGCGGTCATAATGAAAAGCAGAATATTGAGGTTGTTAGAAGCATTTGTCAGATTTTAGATGAACTACAACCGCGAGCCGATGGGCAGCCATATGAGACTCTGATTACCTTTGTAAAAGATCGTCCCGGCCATGATCTACGTTATGCTATCGACGCCAGTAAAATAAAACATGATTTAGGCTGGCAGCCAGAAGAAACCTTTGAATCAGGTATCCGTAAAACGGTGCAATGGTATTTAGACCATCATCAATGGTGCCAAAACATACAAGACGGCAGCTACCAGCGCGAACGCTTAGGAGTTACATTATGAGTAATAATACAAAAGGAATCATCCTAGCAGGTGGTTCAGGAACTCGTCTTTATCCTATTACTAAAGGCGTATCTAAGCAGCTGTTACCTATATATGATAAACCGATGATTTATTATCCGTTATCAGTATTGATGCTGGCAGGTATTCGAGACGTGCTGATTATTAGTACGCCTGATGACATTGATGGTTTTAAGCGCCTACTTGGTGACGGTAGCGAGCTTGGCGTTCATCTGACTTATGCAGTGCAGCCAAGCCCTGATGGTCTCGCGCAAGCCTTTATTATCGGTGAAAGCTTCATTGGTGATAGTAATGTATGTTTAGTACTTGGTGATAATATTTTTTATGGTCAAGGCTTTACCCCACTACTACGCGAAGCTGTCAGCCGCCAAAAAGGCGCCACTGTCTTTGGCTACCAAGTCAAAGATCCTGAGCGTTTTGGGGTAGTTGAGTTCGATGAGCAAAAGCGAGCTATTTCACTAGAGGAAAAACCGAAGCAGCCGAAGTCCAACTTTGCCGTCACTGGTCTTTATTTCTATGATAATGACGTAATTGAAATCGCTAAACGAGTGCAACCTTCAGAACGTGGTGAGCTAGAGATTACTAGTATTAACCAAGCTTATCTAGAGCGTGGTGATTTGAGCGTTGAGTTGCTAGGGCGTGGCTTCGCTTGGTTGGATACGGGTACTCATGAAAGTCTACTAGAAGCAGCTCAATTTGTAGAAACTATTGAGAAGCGTCAAGGCTATAAAGTGGCTTGTTTAGAAGAAATTGCGCTGAATAATGGTTGGCTAACCAAGCAACAAGTATTAGAAGCTGGCCAAAGTATGAGTAAGAATAGTTATGGTCAGTATCTTATTTCTTTAGTGGATGAAGAGTGATGAGTTTAATCCATTTGATTGATTTTCCGCCACTAGGGGATGAACGTGGCTCATTGGTGGCACTTGAGTCAGAACAGACAGTTCCTTTTAATATCAAGCGTGTGTATTACCTATTTGGTACGCAGCAAGGCGTAGCACGAGGCTTTCATGCCCACCATAATCTTCAGCAAGTTGCCGTCTGTATTACTGGAAAATGCCGGATGATTTTAGATGACGGACATCATCGCGAGGAAGTGTGGTTAGATTCGTCAACTAAAGGACTGGTGATTGGCGACTTAATATGGCGTGAAATGCATGACTTTAGTGAGGACTGTGTTCTCTTAGTATTAGCTAGTGAGCATTATGATGAAAATGATTATATCCGTGATTATGAAGAGTTCTTAGAGGTAGCTAAATGATTGTAATAGCAGGTAAAAATGATATAGCAGTTCATGGGTTATTTTTAGCAATGGATTTTTTTGACTTAGATAAAATTATAGTTATTCCAAATAAAAATGATCTGGGTATTAATGGATGGCAACGATCATTATCTAAAGCTGCTAAAGACAACAACATAATTATTAGAAGTCTTAATGAGGTATATGATATTGAGATAGACTATTTTATATCATTAGAGTTTGATCAGTTAATAAAGCCTGAATTACTATCTACAGAAAATGTGTTTAATATACACTTTTCAAAGTTGCCTAAATATAAGGGAATGTATACTTCAGTTTGGCCTGTGCTGCATGGTGATGAGGAGTCTGGTGTTACACTACACAAAATAGATAAAGGTATAGATACAGGTGATATAGTTTCTCAGAAAGTGTTTAATTTAAATATGAGTGACAGAAGCCAGGATTGTTACAGAAAATATATAGATAATGCCAAAATATTAATTTCAGAATGGTTCGAAAGTATTTTAAATAACAAAGTTGTTCAAGAAAAACAATCAGCTATTAAGTCTACTTACTATTCTGCTAGTTCTATAGACTATAAAAACTTAAAAATCAATTTTAAAAAAACTGCTTGGCAAATTAAAAGACAGGTATATGCATTTAGTTTTAGACCATATCAACTTTTGAAGTTTGAGGGATTTAACATTTCAGATGTGTTAATAACAGATAAAAAGTCTATAGTTCCACCTGGCACTATTATTTCAAAAGAACCAAGTTATTTTCTAGTTTCATCAATAGACTATGATATAAAGTTATATTTTGATTGTTTGGATAGTATACTTGATAACATTAATAATATGAGTGTTGAAGAATTTTCTGATAATTTAGTGAGTATTTTAGGTATAAACGATAGAAATGAAAAAGGATGGTCTCCGATTATTGTTGCAGCATACTACGGAAGGATAGATTTGATAAGTTATCTACTTGATAATGGTGCACTAATAAATGATAGAAATTATCGAGGAACAACTGTTCTTATGTATGCAAAAGATTATTCATTAAAGTATAAGAGTAATGAAATAATAAAGTTTCTTATTGAAAATGGTGCAGATCCTATGTTAAAAGATTGGTCAGGTAAGACTGTCTATGATTATATTACTAAACAGCAAGCTAAATTTTTGGATTTATAATGACTAATATGTCTTTCCTAGATCTTAAAGCTATTAATGCCCAATACCGTGATGAGCTTATAGATGCTTGCACGCGTGTTATTGATTCTGGTTGGTATGTACAAGGCACAGAAGTGAGTGCCTTTGAGCAAGAGTTTGCCGCTTACTGTGGTACCAAGCATGCAATTGGGGTTGCCAACGGACTTGATGCCCTAATCCTTACTTTACGAGCTTGGAAAGAGCTGGGCAAGCTAAAAGAAGGTGATGAGGTTATCGTTCCTGCGAATACTTATATTGCTAGTATTCTTGCTATTACTGAAAACCGTTTAGTACCAGTATTGGTCGAGCCTGATCTGGCAACTTATAATGTATGTCCAAAAAATACAGAAGCAGCAATTACCGAAAAAACACGGGTAATTTTACCTGTGCATTTATACGGTCAATTGGCTGATATGCCCGCTATTATGGATATAGCTAAACGTCATGACTTGCTGGTATTAGAAGACTCAGCACAAGCGCATGGGGCTAGTATCGATGGCAAAAGAGCAGGTAATTGGGGCGATGCCAGTGGTTTTAGCTTCTATCCAGGTAAAAACCTTGGTGCGTTGGGTGATGCAGGTGCAATTACTACCAATGATGATGAATTGGCTCAAGTACTACGTGCATTAGGAAACTATGGCAGTCATAAAAAGTATGAAAACCTCTATCAAGGTGTAAATAGCCGACTTGATGAAATTCAGGCTGCTATGCTGCGCGTTAAACTTAGTCATTTAGATACTGAGATCGCTGCTCGTCGTGCTGTTGCTAAGGTTTATATGGAGGGTATAAGCAATCCAAGCATTACTTTACCCAGCTGGCAGAATGAAGAATCGCATGTGTTTCATCTATTTGTTATTCGCACCAATCAGCGTACTGAACTACAGCAGCACCTATTGGAACACGGTGTTCAATCATTGATTCATTATCCGATACCACCACATCAGCAGCAAGCTTATAGTCAGTGGGCTACTCAGAGCTATCCTATGACTGAGATGATTCATCAGCAAGTTTTGAGTTTACCCATTAGCCCAGTGCTGGCATCAAGTAATGTAAGAAATATTATAAATATTTGCAATGAATTTAATATATAAAAAAATTGGAACAATACTTTCCATTAACTATAATCAATAGCTTGTGTTTATTTTTTATTTAATATATTAAAAGAGGTTTAAATGAACTTGGTTACTATAATAATTCCTATGTACAATGAACAAGAAAATATAAAAAATTGTATCAAGGTTTTGAGAAGCCAGAAAAATCAAAATTTTGATGCTGTATTTATTGATGATGGCTCTACTGACTCTACTGTAAAAGAAGTTGAAAGTTGTTTAGATTTAGGTGTTGATTTTAATTACAAAGTTATCAAACAAACTAATAAAGGTGCAGCTGAAGCGCGAAGAATAGGTATCGAAAACAGCTCAACTAAGTTTGTTATGATCTTCGATTGTGATGACAATTTATCAGATGACATGGTTAGTGAAGTCTACACACAATATGTTGCATATCCTAATGTAGATATTATTATGCCAAACATGCTTTTACAAAATAGTAATAAAGACTGGAATGATCTAATATTTTACACTAAAGAAACTATTTTAGAACCTTTGGATTGTATAGAAAATTCAATAGGTGGTTGGCATGTACATGGATGTCTCGCAGTTAGAAAAACAGTTTTTGAAAAAAGTTATAAAAGTTATAAAAGTTATAATGTTAAAAATACAAATTACATAAACAATGATGAAGTTATAACACGATTAAACTTCTTAAATTCTAAAGTAATAATAAGAAGTAAAGCTACTTATTATTATTGTTATAATGCATACTCTACGACTAAAAGAGTAAATCATAAAAAATATTTAATGATAAAAAACTCTTTAATCTTATATAATATTTTTAAGGATGAGAAAAAAATAATACCAAATGTTACATCTGAATTAGTTTCGGGATTATGGGGTAATTTTAGATATATGCAGAAACATAAGATAGAAATTGAAAATATAGCAGAATGGAAAAAAGAGATAAAAGTAACTTTAAAACATATTAAATATTTTAAAGTTATAAAAAATATCAACTTAAAGAAAAAAATACAGTTGGCCATCTTACAAACAATATTTTTATTATGAGAAATTTATGTTGCCTTTAGTCTCTATTGTTATCCCCTGTTATAACCATGAAGATTTTGTACAGGACTCTATTCAGAGCGTGATTGATCAAACATATAACAATATAGAGCTTATTATTATAGATGATGGCTCTAAAGATAACTCTATTTCTAAGATTCAGGAAATGGTTGATTCTTGTGAGCAACGGTTTGTTAGATTTGAATTTAGAAGCAGACCTAACAAAGGCTTAAGTGCAACTTTAAACGAAGCTATAAAGTGGTGTAAAGGAGAGTATTATTCAGCTATTGCTTCTGATGATCAGATATTTGATTATAAAACGAGCACTCAAGTAAATTTTTTAGAAAATAATAGGGACTATGTTGCTGTGTTTGGAGGAGTGCAAGTAATAGATGAAAATAACAAAAAGTTAGAAAAGGTTATTAGTAAAGCAAGAGCTTATAGTTTTGATGATATCATAATGAACAAACACAGTCTTTTTGCACCTACGCAAATGATTAGAATGAATAGTATCAAGAAGACAGGTGGCTATAAACCAAATATGTTGATTGAAGATTGGTATATGTGGTTACTTCTAAGTAGGGAAGGTAAGATTTTTAACACAGGTAAAGTAATTGCATTTTATAGACGTCATGATACAAATATGACGAAAGACTTGAAAAAGATGAATTCTGGACGACTTGAAGTATTAAGTTTTTTTTCAGACTCAAGACTCCATGTTAAAGCAGTAAATAACATAAAGTGGCATAACACATATAGTGAATTAAAATATTCAAATAATAAAAAACTACCTAATATAGTTAAGCTAGTTATTTTAGACCCAAAAAAAACAAGCAAGAATTTAATAAAAATGATCTTTAGAAAATTTTTATAGTAACTATAATTAATAGTATAAAACTATGGTCTAGTATGAGCGTCTAGATATAAGTGTGAATGTTATAGTTAAAGATATCTTAAAAAATATTGAGAAGCCCTAAGCTCATAAAATCGTCTGTCTAGAGGAGCCTTTCCCAAAAAGTGTGTAACTGCTTATAATCCAATAACAGGAGAATAAGCAATGACTAACCAAACTGACATTAAAAAACTGGCCGAGCAAATGGCTGGTAGCATGAACAGCTTTGATGACATCAAAGACTTCCAAAAGCAGCTCATGCAGTCCTTTATCGACACTGCTTTAGAGGCTGAGATGGAAAACCATCTCGGCTACCCCAAGCATGAAAAGGCGGATAAACCTAACAAGCGCAACGGGCACAGTAAAAAGAGAGTTCGCAGTGATAGCGGAGAGCTTGAGATATCCACCCCAAGAGACCGCGGTGGCAGCTTTGAGCCCGTGCTAGTCAGTAAGCATCAAAGTCGTATTACTGGTCTTGACGATAAAATCATATTCTTTTACGCCAAAGGTCAAACGACGACTGAGATTGTCGATACCATCAAAGAGCTTTACGATGTCGACATATCAAGCACACTGGTTTTAAGGGTTACTGACAACATCATAGACGACATCACCGCTTGGCAGAACCGGCCACTCAGCAGTATCTATCCTATTGTCTACTTAGACTGCATCGTCGTTAAGATACGGCAAGACAAGCAAATCATAAACAAAGCTATTTATCTGGCTTTAGGCGTTAATCTTAACGGTAAAAAAGAGCTGCTTGGCATGTGGCTATCAGAGAACGAAGGCGCTAAGTTCTGGCTTAGTGTGCTCACTGAGCTACAAAACCGAGGGGTACAGGATATTCTAATTGCCTGTGTGGATGGTTTAAAAGGCTTTCCTGATGCCATCAACACCGTCTATCCTAAAGCACAGGTTCAGCTGTGTATCGTACACATGGTGCGTTACTCAATGAAGTTTGTGCCATGGATGAATAAGAAGGCAGTAGCTGCTGACTTAAAGGCTGTTTATGGCGCCGATACGCTTGAGCTTGCAGAGGCCAACCTTGAGAGATTCGATGAGACATGGGGTGATGAGTATCCGCATGTGGTCAAGTCCTGGCGTAGCAACTGGGAGGGGCTCACAGTATTCTTTAATTATCCTAAAGATATTAGAAAAGCTATATATACCACGAATGCTATTGAGTCTCTAAACAGCGTGATTCGTACGGCGGTGAATAAGCGTAAGGTGTTCCCATCCGATCAGGCAGCGTTTAAAGTGGTGTACTTAGCAACCCAGCAAGCATCCAAAAAGTGATCTATGCCGATTCGTAACTGGACGGCTGCTCTTAATCGCTTTATGATTATGTTTGATGATCGTATCAGCAGGCATTTAACCTAAATGGCAGTTACACAGAATCTGGGATGGTCTCGTCTAGAGGGAACTACTTGCAATAAGGGTTGGCTATTTAAATAGTAGATGGAGCTACAAATTTATTTTTTTAGCAAGAATAATCATGAGCAGTATCTATTAGGTTTAATTAAAGAGTGATTCAAATGATTCCTGTAACTAAAGCTTATCTACCCAATAAAGATAAATACCAATCGTACGTAGATCGTATTTTTGCAAGTGGCTGGTTAACCAACAACGGTAGCTTACTTCAAGAGTTAGAGCAAAGGCTGGCAGAATATCTTGGTGTAAAAAATATAATTTTAGTGGCAAATGGCTCATTGGCACTACAACTTGCTTATAAAGCTTTAGAGCTGAAAGGTGAAGTGATCACCACGCCATTTAGCTTTGCAGCTACCACCAGCACCTTGGCTTGGGAAGGCTTAACACCTATCTTTGCTGATATAGATCCAAACAGCTTTAATATCGATCCAGTAAAGATAGAAGCGCAAATAACGGCCAACACCAGCGCTATTGTGCCTGTGCATGTATTTGGTAATCCGTGTGAGGTTGAAGCTATTCAGGCAATTGCAGACAAGCACAACCTAAAAGTAATTTATGATGCTGCTCATGCTTTTGGCTCAGAATATAAAGGGCAAAGCGTATTGAACTTTGGTGATATCAGCACCTTAAGTTTTCATGCGACCAAACTGTTCCATACCATTGAAGGTGGTGCAGTGATTACCAACGATGATGAGTTAGCTAAAAAAATTCGACTATTAATAAATTTTGGTATCAGTAGTCCAACCACTATCACGTCAGTTGGAACTAACGCCAAGATGAACGAGTTTGAAGCGGCGATGGGCTTGTGTGTACTCGATGAGATAGAAACTATTAAGCAGCAGCGCGCGGATATTTGGCAAATATATACTGAAGAATTGGCAGGTTTATTTCAGTTTCAGCAGTGGAATGAGAATGGACAGAATAATCATGCTTATGCTCCTGTACTTTTTGAAAGCGAAGAGCAATTACTTAAAGTTGAAGTTCAGTTAAAAGAAAATAACATATTAGCTAGACGGTATTTTTATCCAAGTCTAGATACTCTTGATTATTTGAAAACGAAGCAAGTGTGTAAATACTCTAGAGATATTGCAAGCCGAATACTTTGTTTACCTATTTATCCAAACCTCACTATTGAATCTGTAAAAAAAGTGATTCATTTAATTAAGAGTAACTGATATGGCATTTCTGACAGCAGATAAAATAAATGAAATGGGGTTTAAGCACGTAGGTAAAAACTGCTTACTTTCTGATAAAGCGTCTTATTATAATTGTAAGAATATAACTATTGGTAATAACACCCGTATTGATGATTTTGCCGTACTATCCGCTGGCGAAGGTGGTATTGAAATCGGCAGCTATATTCATATTGCTGTTTACTCTTCTTTAATTGGTGCGGGTAAAATTATCTTAAAAGATTTTTGTAATATATCATCAAGAGTCTGTATATATAGTAGTAATGATGATTATAGTGGCGAGTATATGACTAACCCCATGGTACCTAGTCAATATACTAATGTAACAAGTTCAGACGTTATCATTGAAGAGCATGTAATTGTTGGATCAGGATCTATAATTCTACCTGGTGTTATATTAGAACAAGGTGTAGCAATTGGCGCATTAAGTTTAGTAACAAAGAGTTGTAGTGAGTTCGGGGTTTATATCGGTACTCCTGCAAAAAAAATTAAGGAAAGGAAACGAGATTTATTATCATTAGAGAAGAACATATTATATTAGGCTTCTATTATTTGTAGAAGCAATTTTTTATATCATTAATTAAAAAAACATAATAAGATGTATTCTTAAGATTAATATATATTACTTTTAATAATTACTTGATAAATAACTCTTTATAGAAAATAAAAATTTATTTTTTAAGTAAACTGTAGTTCTAGTATTAAATAAAATTTACATAATTAATGCATATGAGATAAATTATAGTAAGTATAGATATATGCTTGGCTAGAAATCTAGCACTTACAGTTAAATTGGCTCTAGTATATTGTTATATATGCTAGGAAATACCTTGCTAGCATTATGGCTCTTCTCTACTATTTACAGTATGTAAAGAATAATTTGAAATATTACCTTATGTGTATAGTCGACCCATTTTAAAAATAATACCGTGTTGCTGGAATAATTTTTTTAGCATCGAGCTACGCAAGTAGCAATAAGCTAGAAAAATTTATGCCAGTAGGACTTGGTTGTAAACGTATCTGTTTCATTTTAAACTGACTATAAGATGGAAGTGTTATCATATTAATTCCTACTATAATTTAAGTATCGACACATTATATTGTAAGGGAAGTAGGGCGAGTTTAATTTTTTACTCAGTCAGTGTATTTATTGTGATCCTGAGTTTAACTAGACTCTTAAACATGTCTAAAGTAAGGTTTCTAAAAAATATTATGAGTAAATTTGAAAATGATATCCAAGTCTCTGTATGTGTTACAACTTATAATCAAGAAGGGTATATTAGAGAATGTTTAGAGAGTTTAGTAACGCAGATAACTAATTTCAAATTTGAAATTATCATTGGTGAAGATTGCTCTACTGACAACACGCGCCATATTGTTCAAGAATATGTAGAAAAATATCCTGATTTAATAGTTCCTATTTTTCATCTTAAAAACATAGGTCCAATTAAAAATCTTAAGCAGGTATACTTGCAGGCAAAAGGAAAATATATTGCCCATGTAGATGGTGATGATATGGCGTGTTCAGGCAAGTTGCAAAAGCAATTTGATGTATTAGAGGCTCATCCAGAAGCAATTATTTGCAGCCATAATATGATAGAGATATTAGACAATACTATTGTTAAAAAAGATTCATGGAGTCATCCTGCAGGCGAATATAATCTTGTAGATCTAATAAAAAAACTTCCTTTTTTTGCACATTCTTCAAAATTATTTAGGGTGATAGATAATAAAGACTTGTGTTCTCTTTTGAACGATCCTCATGTTTTAGACCTTGAATTACATTTATACCAAGCTTCTATGGGTTCGATTATACATTTAGAAGAGAATCTTGGCTACTATAGAGCTGAAGTTGGCATTTCTGCTATTAAAAATGATAAGTTAAACTATAATATGATAAAGAGAGTTCTAATGATTTATGAAAAATTGTTAGTTGCCTATCCAGATATAAACCATGAAATTAGAAGGTCTTATGCTATGTCTTTATTAAGTATGGCTAATAGGTCCGCTGTTTTTGAACCTAATGGTAAAAAAATGAAAGAATATGCTATTAGATCCGTAAAACAAGATCTTTTTTCAAGTAAACAAGTTCTAATGGTTTTATTATGTCTCTCACCTAATTTAGGTGCTTCAATTCTAAAGTATAGGTATAAGTTAAGAAAAACTAAAGCACATAAAAATAAGAATAGTTAAAAAATTAATTATGATATTAAATAATTTTAGTATTAAAGATAGCTGAAAACAACAGATTGTTATAAATATTTCTCTACTTAAGGCCATATATGAAACTGTGTTTTATAGTAAATCAAATGTATAAATCTGGTGGCATCGAGAAAGCCTTAACCTCCAGACTTAAAGAATTAAGTAGTTTTTATGAAATATATCTTATAACTCTGGAGAATGGAAACAGAGACTTTTATTTTGGTAGGATTGAAAACATAATACATTTAGACCTAGATTTAAATTTTAATAGGAAGAGTAACGGTGGTTTTAAGCTAAACTTTGGTAATATATCTAAGAGCTTATCTAGTTATTTAAAACTACAGAAAGTGTTAATTAAAATAAGGCCAGACTTTACGATAAATGTAGTAGGCGTGCATAGTTTCTATTTTTTATCATATATAGGATTTACAGGAAAGACAATATTAGAATATCATTCAAGTTTATATGAAAATCCACCAAGTAATTTTAAAAAATATATAACTAATAAATTTGATTACCATGTATTTTTAAATAAGGAGGAGTGTAATATAGCGAGCTTTATAAATAAAAATAAGTATATTATACCTAACCCAGCTCAAATTAATAATATAGAAAAGAAGCCATACTCTAATAAAAGCAAGCGTATCATAGCAGCAGGAAGAATAGTAGATGTAAAAGGATTTGATCGTTTAGTTAAGGCATGGGAAATAATCTATAAAGAATTTCCAGATTGGATAGTAGAAGTTTATGGTGAACCTGATTTAGTGGTATTAAATAAAATCCAAAAAATGATCTATTACTATAGATTGGAAAATAGTTTTTTTATTAAAGGGGCTGATACAAGTATTTTAGATATTATAAATGATTCAAAAATCTATGCAATGACATCACATTTTGAAAGTTTCTCGATTGTTGTTTTAGAAGCTATTTCTTTAGGGACCTTAGTTATAGCATTTGACTGCCCCACGGGACCACGCAATATCATTGATAAAGAGTCTGGTTATTTGATAGAAAATGATGATATAGAGCTTTATGCACAAGCTCTTAAAGAGGCGATTTTAAATGAAAGTAATTCTGAGATACTAGCAAATAATGGATATAAGAAAAGCCAAGTTTTTTCACTAGATAAAATTATAGAAAAATGGAAAAATTTATTTTCTAATAAAATATAGTATTTATTTAAGGACACGTTGAATGAAGATTCTTTATGTTATTACAGGGCTAGCACAAGGAGGAGCTGAACGTGTAGTTTGTGATTTAGCTGATAAGATGTATGAAAAAGGTTATGAAGTAAAAATAGCTTACCTAACAGGTAATGTTTTAACTCACCCTTCACACGAAGAGATTGAGCTAATTAAAGTTAACTTAAACAATATTGGCACATTAGTACCAGCATATATTAAATTAGCGAAAATAGTTAGAGATTATCAGCCAGATGTCGTTCATGCGCATATGGTGCATGCCAATCTATTGTCACGATTAGTTAGATTAATATCACCTATAGATAGACTCATTACTACTGCTCATAATAGTAATGAGGGTGGGCGTGCACGAATGATTTTATATAGAGCAACTCATCGCTTGGCGGATACTACGACTAACGTAAGTAAAGAAGCTGTTTTAGCTTTTGAAAATATAGGTGCTGTCCCTAAAGGTGGCATGAAACATATATATAATGGAATTAATTTAGATAAATTTCAATTTTCTAAAAATTCCAGGTCAAATTTATATAAAGAGCTAAGTCTTAGTGAAAATTATAAAATAATTTTAGCAGTTGGACGATTTAACGATCAAAAAGATTATCCTAGCTTATTGAAAGCTATTGGTTTATTTAAGAAAGAAGGTTCATTTCCCTTTAAGTTAATAATAGCAGGGGATGGTGAACTAAGAACAACATTAGAGCAGAAAATTAAAGAACTAAACTTAGAACAAGATGTTATTTTATTAGGCAGAAGAAATGATATACCTGAGCTTATTAGTGCTGCAGATTTGTTCGTACTTTCTTCTAAGTATGAAGGTTTTGGTTTAGTTGTTGCAGAAGCAATGGCGTGTGAATGTTTGGTTGTAGCAACAGATTCTGGTGGTGTAGCTGAGGTTTTAAATAATTCAGAATTCTTGGTTCCACCATGTGATCCGCTAGCTTTATCAAATAAAATATATTATGCCTTGAGTATAAATAAAAAGTTAAAAGAAAGTATTATTAAAAAAAATATGCAACATGTTCATAAGAGTTTTTCTTTAGATAATATTATCAACGAGTGGATTTTTTTATATAATGAGAAGTAATAGTTCTTTCCTCAATAGAATTCCCAACTCAACAATATTGATGTCAATATTAATATTAATATCTTTTAAAATAATTATCTTTTTATTAATAAAGAATAATGTCATTAATTTTAGCTTGGGTGGAGGGAGTGACGCAGGTTATTATGACGCATATGCTGAGGGATACATCAATGTATCCGTAAATATTTGGGCAGTAATATTAAGAGCTCTTAATGATTATAATTTATATTCACGCGAAGGTATTTCTTATATTTTTTTCTTACTAAATGTATTCGTTATCCCTATTTTGGCTATAAGTACATCAGGTATAAGCTACAAGCATAATCAAAAAAATTATCTTTACATGTTTCTATTGTGTTCTATTTACCCAACACTATTTTATTATACATTTGATATTTATCGTGATGTTTTCATGGTTTTTATCTTTTTGATTGGCTGTTTAGTGGTTAGGTTTTTTTTAAATACTAATAAGGTTTTATCATCAGTATTTTATTTATCTATTTCTATTATGATAGGCTTGTTTCTAATAGACTTACGGCCTTATTTAGGCTATACATTCCTGATATCTCTCTTTCTATGGAAAATAAGGTTCACTAAAAAACGTCTCATATTTTATTCGTTACTATACCTACTGATTCTGTTTGTTGCAAACTATGTAGGTATACTAGATGGTCTTACTGAATATCGTTCAGGTTTTGAATTATCTGATGGTGGGTCTACATTAGGTCTAACATTTTCTAATCCTTTAATGTTTATACCTAATTTGATTTTGAGTGCTCTAGGTCAGCTT
Source organism: Psychrobacter sp. PL19 (assembly GCF_017875835.1). NCBI lineage: Bacteria > Pseudomonadati > Pseudomonadota > Gammaproteobacteria > Moraxellales > Moraxellaceae > Psychrobacter > Psychrobacter sp. PL19. The sequence goes on along the minus strand of NZ_JAGING010000001.1, from coordinate 2,877,099 downwards.
TTAGGCTTGTACATTACTAATCCAATTGCTGTTGGCATACTATTGCTTGAGTCTTTTCCATTTATTTTTATGTCTATTTATATCATAAAAAACATAAGACTAGCGGACGAATTTTCTAGATTTCTAATTATATTTTTTGTTCTTTATGCTAGCGTTTGGTTGATTGGTAATGATAACTTAGGAACAGCACTTCGTCTGAGATTCTACAATTATCTTTCAGTTTATATCTGTTTTTTCCATATCTTAAAACTTAAAAAATTATCTTTAGTAACAGCATAGGTTATTCTTAATGAAGATTGTTCTTATTGGTACTGTAGCTGGCAGCTTGCTAGGTTTTCGGGCAGATTTAATTAAACAGCTTCTACTCCAAGAGCATCAAGTGTATGCTTTTACATCTGAATACACTCAAGATGATCTTAAAAAAATAGAAGCACTAGGTGCTATTCCTGTAACCTATGATCTGAATCGTGGAGGTTTAAACCCACTATCAGACATTAGAGCAACCTACTTACTATCAAAGAAAATTAAAGCAATAGCTCCAAACTTAGTCTTTTCTTACTTTGCCAAACCAGTAATTTTTGGAACTTTAGCAGCTAAAATAGCTAAGGTTCCTACTGTAATAGGTATGTTAGAAGGGTTAGGTTACACCTTTACGGAACAGCCAGAAGGGCTGAGTAAAAAGACGCAGCTTATTAAAAGCGTGCAGGTATTATTATATAAAGTCGCTTTGCCGCAACTGGATAAGATTGTTTTTCTAAATCCTGACGATCCTAAAGACTTATTGGAGGAGTATTCAATAGAAGTCAAACAAGTAGAAGTATTAGGAGGAATTGGCTTGAATTTAGAAGATTATCCTTATTCGAGCATTTATCCTGAGCAGCCAACCTTTATCTTTATAGCAAGACTACTAGCTGAAAAGGGTATCCACGATTATATTGCCGCTGCTAAAGTAGTAAAAGGTAGTTATCCTGAGACTAAATTTATTGTATTAGGTGCTATAGGTAAAGAAGCATTAGGAGCATTGACAGAAGCAGAGCTTCGAGAGATTACAGAAGCTAATATTGTAGAGTATCCGGGACATGTCGATAACGTTCCAGAATGGATAGCAAAGTCTAGTGTTTTTGTCCTACCTTCTTACTATCGTGAAGGCGTACCACGTAGCACTCAAGAAGCTATGGCTATCGGACGTGCTGTTATCACTACCGATGTACCGGGCTGTCGCGAAACTGTCGTCGATGGGGTAAATGGCTTTTTAGTTGAAAAGTGGAATCCGCAAGCTCTAGCTGACAAGATGATCTACTTTATAGAACATCCAGGGCAAATTGAAAAAATGGGCTATGAAAGCTATAAAATAGCTCAAGAGAAATTTGACGCTGATAAAGTAAATAAACGACTATTAGATATTTTAGGTTTATAAATGATAAAACGTTTTTTTGATATTACTGCTGCAAGCACAGCACTTTTGATTTTGTCTCCAGTATATGCCTTAACTGCCTATAAAGTTAAGAAAAATCTTGGTTCACCAGTTCTTTTTCGTCAGACTCGTCCCGGTCAGAATGGTAAACCTTTTGAGATGATTAAGTTTCGTTCTATGACAGATGCGATAGACAATGATGGTAACTTTCTACCTAACAACGAGCGACTCACAGCATTTGGGAAGATGTTACGAGCTACTAGTCTTGATGAATTACCTGAGCTATGGAATGTCATCAAAGGCGATATGAGCCTAGTCGGTCCGCGTCCGTTATTGATGGAATATCTACCGCTATATAGTGCTGAGCAACACCGTCGTCATCAGTTGCGTCCAGGTATTACTGGCTATGCGCAAGTTAATGGTCGCAATGCTATCGCTTGGGATCAAAAGTTTAAGCTCGATGTTTGGTATGTTGACAACCAGTCGCTATGGCTAGATATTAAAATATTATTTAAAACAGTAAAGAAAGTAGTCATTAAAGAAGATATAAATGCTGACAATGACACTACTATGAGTAAATTTACCGGTAATCAAGAATGAGAAAAAAATGCAGCAGTTAATTGGTATATACGGAGCAAGCGGATTCGGCAAACAAGTTATGCCTTTGGTAAAAAAGCAATACCCAAATTTAGATAAAAAATGTTTTGTATTTATTGATGATGGCATGAATTTAACAGAGCTAAATGGATATCAAGTACTAACTTATAAAAATTTTTTAAAGTCTCCCCATATAGATAAGAAAGTAACGATAGCTATTGCTAATGGTAAAGTTCGCGAGCTACTTGCAAAAAAATTAATCCAAGATAATATTAAAAATATTGCAGTTAACTCTGAGTCAGTCATTGTCTTAGATACGGATACTATAGAGCTGGCAGAAGGTAGTATTTTATGTAGTAATGTTTGCTTAAAAGTTAATATTAAAATTGGTAAATTTTTTCATGCTAATACCTATAGTTATGTTTCCCATGACTGTGTAATCGGTGATTATGTGACTTTTGCACCTCGGGTAAGCTGTAATGGAAACGTTCATATCCATGACCATGCCTACATTGGTACTGGTGCTATTATTAAGCAGGGTACACCGGATAAACCATTGATCATCGGTGCAGGCGCTATTGTCGGTATGGGAGCTGTCGTAACCAAAGACGTGCCAGCCGGTGCAGTAGTGGTTGGTAATCCTGCCCGTCTTTTGCATAAATTATAGCTATTAACCCTAGCTATTAATAACTATCAACCATAACCATTATTAACTATTGAGGTAACTATGCTAAACACTCAATTTGCACCATGGCCAAGCTTTACCCAGCAAGAGGCTGATGCGGTTAGCCAAGTGGTTTTATCTAATAAAGTAAATTATTGGACTGGGCAAGAGTGCCGTCAGTTTGAAAAAGAATTTGCTACTTGGGCAGATAGCAGCTATGCGGTAGCGATGGGCAACGGTACTTTAGCCTTAGATGTGGCCTTGCAAGCACTCGGTATTGGCGCTGGTGATGAAGTCATCGTCACCCCACGTACCTTTATCGCCAGTATCTCCTGTGTGGTCAATGCTGGTGCCATTCCTATCTTTGCTGATGTCGATCAAGCTACCGGTAATATCACCGTTGAGACTATTAGTGCAGTATTAACACCGAAGACCCGCGCTATTATCTGTGTGCATTTGGCTGGCTGGCCTTGTGATATGGATGGCATTATGGCTTTAGCTGAGCAGCATGACCTTTATGTGATTGAAGACTGTGCGCAGGCGCATGGTGCCAAGTATAAAGGCCGTAGTGTCGGTAGTATCGGTCATATTGGCGCTTGGAGCTTTTGCCAAGATAAGATTATGACCACTGGTGGTGAGGGTGGGATGGTCACTACCAATGATGAGCAGCTATGGCGCAAGATGTGGGCTTATAAAGACCATGGCAAGAGCTATGCTGCGGTCTATGAGAAGGATCATCCACCAGGCTATCGCTGGCTACATGAGAGCTTTGGCACTAATTGGCGCATGCTAGAGATGCAAGCCGTCATCGGTCGTATTCAGCTAACACGCATGGCCGATTGGACGGTTAAGCGTACAGCTAATGCCCATGCAATCCTGCAAGCTTGTGATAGTTGGGCTGCTAAAGGTTATCTGTCCGTACCTAGACTAGAGAATACGCTAGCATTTGCTGACTGCACGCATGCTTATTATAAGCTCTACGTCTATGTACAGCCTGCGAATTTACCTGAAGGCTGGTCACGAGATCGGATTATTGCTGAGATTAATGCGCTGAATGTACCGTGCTTCTCCGGCTCTGCATCGGAAGTTTATTTAGAAAAAGCTTTTGACCATACTGGCTTGCGTCCAGAGCCAGGATTACCGATGGCGAAGCAGTTGGGTGAGACCAGTTTAATGTTCTTAGTGCATCCGACCTTAACTGCGGACGAGATTGCCCAAACTGTCGCTGCTATTGATAGCGTATTTACTGAGATGGCTAGCGTAGATAATAAATATATTTGATTCACTTTATAAATGATATCAGTGGCATGTTGCTATAAACGTGTCTATTTTATTTTGAACTGACTATAGTCATTGCACTACAAAAGAGTTATTTTTTGGATGAATATCATAAAACAATTTAGATAAGTCATTTTCCATCCAGCCTTGGCGTAGAAACTTCACTTGAGCCCACTTCTTCTCGATAGGGTTCAGATTAGGGCTGTAGGGTGGCAGCCATAGAATACGATGGCCATGTCTATTCAGTAGTTTTTGAATACGCTTATTTTTATGAAAGGCAGCGTTATCCATGACAATCACACATTTTTTCTTAAGCTTTGGTATCAGCGTGAACTTGCACCAGTGATAGAAAACCTCTTTATTGATTTTGGTCTTTAAGCAATCGAGTGCAAACAGCATTTTGCCATAGAGCGCACCAATGACATTGGTTCTATCTTTAGCTTGCCAGTTATAACCGTCAATGCAAGGGCTACCAATAGGCGCGTAACCATAACGGCGTATCGTCTCACTTTCAAAGCCACTCTCATCCATGTAGACAATAGCAAAGCCCTGAGCTATGTAGTGGTTAAGCTTGGTCAGATAAGTCGCTCTTCTCACAGGACAAGCTTTGGGATGCTCAAGTGTCTTTTTTTTGCTAATACCAATACGCTTTAAGGCTTTACTAATGCCTGTTGGACTGCAATTAAAACGCCGGGCTCGCTCATAGTGATAATCGTCAGGGTGGTTTTTGACGTCTTGAGCTAAGGCTTCATCCTCTATTTTGTAGTTCTTGATGTCTCGAGTGGTTTTACTGTGGAGACGCTTTTTCCACTTCTGGATGGTCGTTGGACTGATATCATAGAAAATAGCAGCTTCGGCAAAAGTCATGCCCTCATCTAAGCTTTTAAGAACTTGTTTGCAGTAATCTAGGGAGTAAGTCATGGTTATTTATACTGATAATCGTTTAATTGATTTATTTTATAACATTTTTGAAGTCATCTGACTATATTATATCTTTAGTATCTAAAACTAGAATTAAGATAAAACTACTATTACTAGTGAAGTTTTCTATTAGTTACTTCATAATAGGTAACTTTATATATAGATGAATGAGGTGGTCAATTTGAAAATTTTAATGGTTGTTAGTGATCTTAATAATGGCGCTGGCATTGAGCGAGTCTGTTCTATGCTTGCTAATGGTTTATCTGAATCTGGTTATAAGATAGTGTTAGCAACTATTACACCTAGTGAAAGACCTTTTTTTCCTCTAAATAAAAATATACAAATAATTTCATTATCGAGCTTACTAAGCTGCAGGTTATGTCGTATTCCCAATACTATTTATCAGATAAGAAAACTGTTGAAAAAAGAGCGTATTGATACAGTAATAGCAGTAGACACATTGTGTGCTATGTTTACTGTACCAGCGACTTTAGGCTTGCCAATGAACCATATAGCTTGGGAGCATTTTAATTTTAAAAATAATTTAGGGCAAAGAAAAAGATCAATAGCCAGAAAATTGGCTGCACGATATTGTGACTCAATTGTTACTTTAACTGAAAGAGATAAGAAATACTGGTTAGAAGATACTCATCATAAATCGCAGATAACTGTAATAGCTAATCCTTGTCCATTCCCAGTGCAAAAGTACATCAGAGAAGAAAATACAAAAATAGTATTGGCTGTCGGTCGTTTAGCTTCTCTAAAAGGCTTTGATATGTTACTTGAAGCTTGGATTCAGGTGAGTAAAAATATGCCCGACTGGACGTTAAAAATAGTTGGAGAGGGTGAGGATAGAGCGAAGTTAACTGATTTTATTATAAAAAATAAATTAACTGATAGTGTAGAGTTAATTGGTAATACTGATGATGTAAGTCAGTATTATAAAGAAGCTGAGATATTTTGTTTAAGCTCTCGTTTCGAAGGTTTCCCAATGGTTTTGCTTGAGACTTTAGCCTTTGGTTTACCTGTAGTTAGTTTTAATTGCGATACTGGTCCTTCAGAGATATTAGAAGGTACAGGCTCTATTTTAGTTCCTGAAAATGATGTTAATAAACTCGCTTTATCTTTAACTGAATTGATGAATTGTCAAAAAACTCGGCTAATGATTAACTTAAAGAGTAAAGAGAAAGCTAAGCTTTATCAACCTGAAAACATAATTGACCAATGGATAGCTCTACTTGAAAGCTTTAAATAATTACAATATTTAAAATATCCGAGCCTTTCCCAAACTTTGTGTCACTGCTTATAATCCACTAACCGGAGAATAAGTAATGACTACTCAATCTGACATTAAAAAACTGGCCGAGCAAATGGCTGGTATAGTCAATTCAAAATAAAAGTGTTATGGCGAGGATTAAGATCATAAAACAGTTTAGTTAAATCGTTTTCCATCCAGCCTTGACGTAGAAACTTCGCTTGTGCCCATTTCTTCTCGATAGGATTCAAGTCAGGACTATAAGGGGGTAGAAATAAAAGCCTGTGGCCATGCCTATTAAGTAGTCTTTGAACGCGTTTATGAAAGCTGGCGTTATCCATGACAATCACGCATTTTTTCTTAAGTTTTGGTATTAGTGTATATTTGCACCAGTCATAAAATATATCACCATTGATATTTGTTTCTAAGCAATCAAGCGCAAACATCACTTTGCCATATAAAGCACCAATAACATTGGTTCGCTTTTTAGCTTGCCAGTTATAGCTGTCGATACAAGGCGTGCCAATGGGAGCATAACCATAAGGGCGCAGGGTCTCATGCTCAAAGCCACTCTCATCCATGTATACAATAGGAAAGCCTTGTTCGATGTAGTTGTTAAGCTTACTTAGATAGTCAGCTCTTTTTACTGGGCATGCTTTAGGATGCTCTAGGGTCTTTTTTTTACTAATCTTCAGCCTTTTTAGAGCGTGATAAATGCCCGTTTTGCTACAGTTTAATCGACGGGCTCGCTCATACTGGTAATCATCAGGATGTTCTTTGACATCAGTGAGTAGAACGTCATCCATTATTTTATGAGGCTTAGTTTGCCTTGTTGCTTTGCTATGGACACGTCTCTTCCAGTTTTGTATGGTGGTTGGGCTAAGATCGTAGAACTAAACTGCTTGAGCATAAGTCATACCGTCATCCAGACTTTTGAGTACTTGTTTGCGAAAATCTAGTGAATAAGTCATGGCTATTTATAATAATAATGGTTTAGTTGATTTATTTTATAACATTTTTAAAAGAGCTTGGCTATAGGTAATAATATCAGCTAATAGTTATTTTATCAAAAAGCGCCGTAAAACCACGTCACTTCTAGGGCGTGGATATCAGGCGTCAGCCATTGTCGTCTAATCTTGAAACCACCTTGTTAACCAAACCCATTGAGATCATAATTACCCTATGAAGACCCTCAAATTACGCATCAAAGACAAACACGCTAATCAGCTAAATATCTTGGCTGGGTCGGTTAACTTTGTCTGGAATTACGTCAATGAGTTGAGTTTCAAGCACTTACAACGCACTGGTAAATTCTTCTCAGCCTATGACTTGGCAGCTTACACCAAAGGCAGTGGCGAGTATTTAAACCTACATAGCCAAACATTGCAAGCTGTCGCTGAAACCCATGCTAAAGCTCGTAAACAGTTCAAAAAAGCCAAGCTAAAATGGCGTACTAATAACCCTAAATCAAGTCGTAAAAATCTTGGTTGGATTCCCTTTAAGAAAACCGCAATTAAGCATTTAGCGACCCGTCAATCAGGTAAAAAGAGCTTAAAAACCACCCTGCAATTCAGTCTGGCTAAGGGTAAGAAGCTCATTATTGATTTGTGGGACAGCTATAATTTAGCGCTTTACACCATTAACACCTGTGAATTGGTACAGGATTCTCGCGGTCATTGGTACGCCTGTATTACCGTTAAAGAATTTCCAAAAACAGTTTGTGGTGACGGTAAAATTGGTATTGATTTGGGCTGTAAAGATTCAGCAGTCACCAGTGATGGCGATGTACTGACCACTAAGCTGACCCATAAATATGCTGAAAAATTAGCCATTGCGGGGCGCGCTAAGAATAAAAATAGGGTTAAGGCGATTCATGCCAAAATAAAAAACACTCGCCAAGACCTCATTCATAAATTCACCAATAAACTGGTCAAAGCTAACAATCTAATCGTTGTTGGAAAAATAAAATCTAAATCATTTACTTCAACAAATCTAGCCAAATCCGTCTATGACGCTGGTTGGTTTGAAATTAAGCGGCAACTGGATTACAAATGCGCGAACGCAGGTTGCCACTATATTGAAGTTAATGAAGCGTACACCACCCAAACCTGCTCGTGTTGCGGCTCTCGCCAAGACAGTCCGAAAGGTAGAGCGGGTCTTGCTGTAAGAGTGTGGTTCTGTAGTTCTTGTAAAACTACCCATAGCAGAGACGTTAATGGAGCAAAGAACATACTCGCGGTCGGGCTTGACCGTCTTTAGTAGGAATCCCCTTCGCTTTTAGGGAGGGGAGGAAGTCAATAGTTAACAAAAGCCCCGTTGATAAAAGCTCCCATTTATAAAAGTAGATAACCATGTGTAAGAAACTAAAGTATAAAAAATTGAGTGTTTTATTGGGTTTTGGCATGGTGTCTATGCTGGCATCGGCACAAAGTTTATATATGAATGATTTGCGACTCAAAGCAGATATCGATTGGCTCAATAGCCAGGGTGTGACTCAGATAAGTACCAGCACCTGGCCATTAACAGCCAATGAAATTAAGCGTGGACTAAGCACTGTTAATGTAGCAACGCCAGCCCAGCAGCAGGTATTACAGTCGATATATACCAAACTTAAGCAAAATCCTAACTCTCTAGTCCATGCGGATGTAGGCGTGTACCTACAGACCGATCGACAACAGCTGCCACAGACCTTTGCGGATAACCAGCTGGCAGGACAACAAGCCAGCGTGTCCATAGGTCTCAGTGAAGAAAATTTCGAGTTTAATCTGCAAGCAAATCTTAAGAACGATAAGCTGATTGAGGATGGCTCTGATGTGAGCTTTGAAGGCTCGTATATTGCTGGTACAGCTGCCAATCAATGGTTAATCGCCGGGAAGATTCCAGCATGGTGGGGTCCTGGCAACGACGGTAGCCTCATTCGAGGTGATGCCAGTATTCCAGTTACTGGTGTCACCATGCAGCGTGATCAGCAAAGCGCGCCTACCTACCAGTATCTGTCTTGGGTAGGCCCTTGGCAGTATCAGCTCTTTGCCGGTCAGCTTGATGATTATGAGGCGGTACCAGAAACCAAGCTGTTTGGTGCCCGTCTGACTGCCAGTCCATTACCCTGGCTAGAGCTTGGCGCGTCACGTACCTTTATGTGGGGTGGAGAGGGTCGACCAGATAGCTTTAGGTCGTTTGTTGATGCCGTACAAGGAACCAAAGATAATGGCGGTAATGAGAGAGGAGACCCTGCCAATCAGCTGGCTGGTTTTGATGCTCGAGTACAGCTATCATCGCTAATCAATGTGCCAGCTGGGATCTATGGTCAATATGTAGGCGAGGATGAGGCAGGGGGACTACCAGCTAAGAATATGTATCTAGCCGGCGTAGATTATGCCTCTGCTGCTTATGGCAAGCCCTATCAGCTGTATGCTGAATATGCAGATACCCGTACTAGTGGTGAATCAAAAGGAATATCCTATGATCACAGTACCTATACCGATGGTTACTATCAACAAGGCTATCCCCTCGGCCATGCGCTAGGTGGTGATGCTCAAAGTGTCTCAGTCGGTGGTCGATTATGGCTGAATGAACGTAATTTTATTAACGCAAAATTGCAGCACGCTAAAGTAAACCAAGCGGACGAGCCCATCAATCAGGCCTTTCCAACTACTGATAAGCTAACCGCTATTGATGTGGCTTGGGAACATCAGTTACGACCACAAGCGCTAGTAACCACTCGACTTTGGGCCGTAGACTCTGATACCCAGTCAAGTGACATTGGTGCGGGCATAGGCCTAGAGTTTAAAAATTATTGAATTTTGTTCTCAGGCACTTCCAAAATTCTATGCTTGAGTACTTCCAAAATAGGCTCGGTTGAGTTTTCAGCAGATCCTATTTTTTTGTATGAGAACCACTTAAGATACAGCGCCTATTGCAGTCATATAGTTAAAATACCTTAAAAACGATATGGTACTGCTGGTATAAGCTTTTTGCAGCCTCTGTCTGCGTAGGCACAGCAAGCAAGAAAAACTTATACCAGTAGCATGTTAGGTATCGATATTACGTTTCATTGACTATATTGCATTCATATCCGGCATTGGCGGCAGCTGCTCTAAACTCGTTAGCCCAAAAGCATCTAAAAACTGCGGCGTAGTATGTAATAGCGCCGGGCGACCTAAGCTGTCTTTATAACCGTCCTCCATAATCCAACCCTTATCAAACAACTGCCGCAAGATATTACTCGATAGCGTCACCCCGCGTACCTGCTCGATATCACTACGGGTTACCGGCTGCTTATAAGCAACCACACTTAAGGTTTCCAATAATGCTTGGCTGAGACGCTGTTGGCGCTGTGGAAAGACCCGCTGAATGAGTGTGCTATAGCTGTCTGCGACTTGTAAGCGGTAACCACTAGCCGTTTCACTAAGACTGAGTACACCAGTGCTTAAACGCGCTTGTAGCGCTTCTAAGGCTAGTTGTAATTCTTGCGTAGACAAGGATAAGTGTTTTTTAAGATCAGTCGCAGTCAGTGGCGCTTCCGAAGCATGCAGCAGTACTTCTATATGGTGGCTGCTAGTGTGCTGTTCACTATTACTTGGTCTACTGTTACTTGGTTTACTATCACTTGGTTTACTGTTACTTGGTTTACTAGGGTCAACCATTATTATGCTGCTCTCAAAAAAAGGTTAAAAGTTGGTTTAAAACTAATATAGTAGGTGTCTTATAAAAAACTCTATTATAAAGCGGATACTGGGAGCATGGCTGTGGGAAATTTTCGAAGCCTCTGGAGTGGCGCAGCCACACAGCAAGCGAGTAAATTTTGCCAGCCTTATGAGTTTACGAGCCATATCTATTTTATTTTGAACTGGCTACAGTGGGATCTAACCAGGTATTACCTCAACCATCGTAAGGTTAACTGACTAGGCGGGCTATCACCGTCACTAGCCGTACTGACTACCCCAACCAGCTGGCGTTTCATCAGCTCTAACACCGCGACAAAGCTAACCACCACCCCGATTTTACCTTGCGTTTTATCTAATAGCTGATAAAAGGAGCGGGTGCCATCGCTACTTAGCTGCCTGCTGATACTGGCGATACGATCCGCCAGTGGTACCGCGTCGACCTTAACCGTATGGGCATTCAACTGATAGTCCGGCTGCAATTGCATCTTAAATAAGCTATCAACTAACAAATTAGCCGAATAACTGGGTAGCTCAGCGTTCATAATAGCTTGATTGGGCATACTTACCATTGCTAAGAACACATCACGCTCCAGGCGTACCAGAGTGTCTAAGCGCTGGCTGGCCCCCTTGATTTGCGCATAGGCTTCTAGGCGTTCAATCAGCTCGGCCTTGGGATCACGCTCATCAGTTGGGGTCTGTGGTTTGGGTAATAACAGCTCAGTCTTGATCGCAATCAAGGTTGAAGCCATCAATAGGTAGTCACCCGCCAATTCAAAATGTTCAGTGTCTAGCTCGCTAATATAAGCCAGATATTGCTCAGTAATGGGCAATATCGGCATCTGGGTCAGATCGACATTGTTCTTTTTGACCAGATATAACAAAAAATCCAGTGGCCCAGCAAACTGCTCCAGCCAAATGGCAAACGCTTGCGGCGGCACGTACAAATCTTCCGGCAACTGCTGTACCGGGGTCTGATAGATACGTAGCGCGGTTCGGTCATGCGCATCTGCAGTCACGCTCAAGCGGTTACTTAAGCTTGGCAAGTGGGCGAATACCAATCGCGCGGCGGGTTTTATCCAGCTGCTTACGGCTATGGCGACGGGCCTTGTCTGCACCCATTTGTAATATTTCTTCTAACTGTTTGGGATTGGCCATCAGCTCTAGATAGCGTTCGCGGAATGGCGCAATCTCAGTATTTATCTTTTCAAACAAGGCTTGCTTGGCATCGCCCCAACCAATACCGGCGGCAAACTGCGCGCGCATAGCAGCAATTTCTTCAGCAGTCGCAAAGGCCTTATAAATCTCAAATATGGCCGAGTCATCAGGGTCTTTTGGCTCAGCAGGCAGCTGTGAATTGGTGACGATTTTCATAATCGCTTTATGCATTTGTTTTTCAGGACTGACCTGTGGATTCAGCTCACCAAATAATGGAATGGTATTGCCGTAGCTTTTACTCATTTTACGGCCATCAAGGCCAGTCAGTAAGGGGGTGTCATCATCGACTACCGCCTTGGGTAGGGTAAACAGCGGTTTGTATCTATGGTTAAAAGTACCGGCAATATCACGGGCCATTTCGATATGCTGAACTTGGTCGCGGCCAACCGGCACATGAGTGGCATTAAACATCAGGATATCTGCGGCCATCAGCACCGGATAGCCAAACAGCCCCATAGTGACCCCTTGATCTGGATCAACGTCATTGTCCACATTGATATCGACTGAGGCCTTATAGGCATGGGCACGGTTCATCAGACCCTTGGCACACGAGCAATTTAAAATCCAAGCCAACTCTGGAATCTCTGGCACATCTGATTGACGATAAAAAGTCACGCGTTCAGGATCTAGCCCGCACGCCAGCCAAGTGGCGGCAATTGATTTGGTCGACTCATGAATCACTGCCGGATCATGACAACCGATAATGCCATGATAATCGGCTAAAAAGAAAAACGCCTCATGATCACTATTTTGGATAGCCTCAATCGCCGGGCGAATGGCACCCACATAATTACCCAAATGTAGAGTACCGGTTGGCTTGATACCGGTTAAAATGCGTTTCACTGCCGTCTCTGCAGGGTTATTTAAATCATCAGAAATGCTATTGTCGCTCATGAGAGTTCCGTCTTTAATCTATGGTTGTTTATTTTGCATGAATACTAGGGCTGAGCCAGTTTAAAATAGAATGAGTATGAACATATAGTCAGTATGACTGGGAGAAATTTTCGCAGCCTCTGGAGTGACGCAGTCACACAGCAAGCCAGAAAAATTTATAACAGTAGTGCGCTGACACAAATGTATCTATTTTATTTTGAACTGACTATAGATATCAGTACGACCATTTGGGCCATTTTTAAAGCGGCGATGGAACCACATCCACTGGGTCGGATCAATACGAATCAGCCCTTCCAAAATCTCATTGACCCGGGTGGCATCAGCCACCTCATCATCACTGGGATAATTATCCAGTTCTGGGGTAATGGTCAGATGATAATGCGGGCGCTTGCCTCTGGGCATATTATCAGGGGTTTGCCGATAGGTATGGAGGGCCATCACTGCTGGCTGCCGTCCTGGCTCGCCCACAGTAGATAAGCGCCGGGTGGCGGTGATAGTGGCCGCTGGTACCCCAAAGAATGGGGCCATGACCCCGTATTTAAGACCATAGTCTTGATCTGGTGAGTACCAGACCACGTGGCCGGTCTTGAGAGAATCGACCAAGCCGCGCATATTGCGACTAGAAATTAATTTACCAAAGATAGGGGCCCGACCGTTATAAATAAACCACTCTAATAGCGCGTTATTCTGCGGCCGATACATGCCATCCATCGGGAAGAACTGGGTACATAGCATAGCACCTAGATCCAGTAGGGTATAATGGGCACCCAGTAAAATAACCCCGCGACCCTCATTTTGCGCCTTGACCACATGCTGTAGCCCTGAGATAGAGACCGTACGGGTAAATATATCAGGACGAAACCAAGTGCATAAAGTTTCAAATATGCCAATACCTTGATTGACAAATACCTGCTTGGCCATCAGTTCACGCTCCGCTTCTGGCTTGTCAGGAAAGGCCAATCTGAGGTTAATCAGGGTATCACGCCGCCGCGAGCCGACCATTTTATAGAATAAAATACCCAACTTGCGACCCAGCCAAAACTGCCAACGTAGCGGCAAATAAGCCAGGGGGACAATGATTGCGAGCAGCAGCCACAACGCCCAATATTTGGGCAACAAAAATTGCCATTGAAACGGCATCTTTTTTGCTATTGAGGTTTGCTTGTGAGTCTGGGTAATAGTAGGGGTGCCGACCGGAATAGCGGGCGACTTAGCCTGCTTGCTATTTGACGTAGGCGACGCAGCGTTCGGTGGCGTGCCATTTTGCGCAGCAGACTTACTGGGATCAAATTGTTCAGGCGCTTTCATAATGCGGTTACTGATAAATTAAAAATTATCATAATGATGGCGTAGTAGGGTAAGCTTTGCAAGTCCTATATGGTAGAGCCCCTTTAAAAAGCTCGGTCTAACAAGGCTTGGCTTACTAAAACAGCGCGCTGCTGGGATGCAACTTGAATAAATGTTTTGCCGCCTCTGTCACGCCGGCGAACAGTAGGCAAAAAAAAACCTTATAAGCTGTGACCAACTTATAAGGTTTCGCAAAGCTATTGTTTTATCAGCGACTGCTATAAAACGGTTTTTACCCAATAACTATGGAAAAACCCGTAAACGTAACAGCAAGCCGACAAAAAATAGCTTTGATTAACGTTTCGAGAATTGTGGACGTTTACGTGCTTTACGTAGGCCCAATTTCTTACGTTCAACTTGACGTGAGTCACGAGTCACAAAACCAGCTGCTTTTAGGGCAGGCTTTAAGGTTTCGTCAGACTCGATTAGCGCGCGAGTGATGCCGTGGCGGATTGCGCCCGCTTGACCACTAGTGCCGCCACCAGTGACGGTGACATATAAGTCATAGGCACTGATAGAGTCTAATAATGCTAATGGCTGACGAACAACCATGCGCGAGGTTTCGCGGCTGAAATATTCATCCAGTGGCTTACCGTTAACGACGATGCTACCAGTACCTTTCGCTAAAAAGACACGAGCGGTAGAAGTCTTGCGGCGACCAGTTCCGTAATTGCGTTCCATAAGTGATTCCTTAGATGTCTAGTTCTTTAGGTTGCTGAGCTTCATGTGGATGTTCGTTACCCGCATATAGTTTCAGCTTCTTGATCATCGCATAGCCAAGAGGACCCTTTGGAAGCATACCCTTAACGGCTTTGTGTAGAACATCTTCAGGCTTATGTGCAATCAGCTTGGTGAAGTTGGTTTCTTTAATCCCACCTGGATAGCCACTGTGACGATAATACTTTTTATCTTTTGCTTTTTTACCCGTTACCGCAACTTTTTCAGCATTGATGACGACAATGAAGTCACCAGTGTCAACGTGCGGGGTAAATGAGGCCTTATGCTTACCACGTAGGCGGTGAGCGATTTGGCTAGCTAGGCGACCAAGGGTCTTGCCGTCAGCATCGACGACGAACCAGTCATGGGTCACTTCAGCTGGTTTTGCACTAAGTGTTTTCATGATAAAACCTTAAATTTAAAATTCGTTGAGAGTTTGTCTGGGAACGGGGCTCTCAAAAAACAGACTGCACATTATAAGCAGTAGCGCCTACGCTTGCAAGCTGCATTGGGGTTTATTTTCGCCCGCTGGTCATTAAATGCTAATGTTTAACGGGTTTTTTGGCGGTTGCTGTATTTGTAGACGCTCTGGTAGACGCTGTTAATGTCCAAGCGGTCAGCATATGTCAGCATTTTTCAGCGTTTTTTAGCATTGTTCGGCATATTGTTAATTTTGGCTACATTATTATGACGATGACAGGCGATAAAGTCCAGCGACAACTTGTCCGACCCTGGTCTGTTTGAGACATTCAAAGTGATCACAAGCTGGCATAGCCAAGTTTTCGTTGCCTGCAACCCCTGCAACCAGGGTCATGGCCAATTCTGCTAACTGGGGGCTGAGATCTTTGTCCGCTTCTAAATAAATAAGGGTCTCGCTGCTGATTAGGGACTGGTTAATCAGAGCCGTTAAGATCGGCTGCCATAAGTCATCGGCATAGGGTGGGTCAATGAACACCATGTCAAACGGCTGCTGAAAGGCTTGATTTTGGCTTTGGCTTTGGCTTTGACTTTGGCTTTGACTTAACACCTGCTCAGCCGCGCCGTGCATGATTTGATAACGCTCGGTAGCAATACCCAGCTGTTCAGCGCTTTGCAACAGCATCTGACTTTGCGCGCGATTGGTTTCGATAAAGCTACAATGCGCGGCCCCACGTGATAAGGCCTCAAAGCCTAACACCCCGCTACCCGCGCAGCTATCGAGTACCCGTGCGCCATGCATATCAGCCAATAACCAGTTAAATAAGGTCTCACGTAAGCGGTCTGGGGTGGGCCGCAAACCGTCGGCCGCAATAAAATTGACACTACGACGCTTAAACTGGCCACCAATGATTCGTACGTTACCAGCGGCTGTTTGCTTGGTGTTTGTAGCCGTTTTATGAGCAGTATTATGAGTGTTTTTAGGCTGCGACTGTTTATGTTTGGGGTGCCGTGAGGCTGACGGTTTTTTCATAGGGTTACTTTCTATATAAATTGATAGACTTTATGAATTGACAGTCTTTATAAATCAATAGACGCTGTAAATTGACAGATTTTATAAAGACCTTATTCAGCTGCTTGAGACAGCGCGGCGTCCGCCTGTGCTTGTGCCTGTTGTTTTAACTCGTTTGCCTGGTCGCGTCTGATATCGCTAGCGGCTTTGGCCAATGCTTTTTGCTGTTTAATCACTGTCAGCTGATCGGCAGTCGGCGGCAAGATAGGATCGTTCTTACGTTGTAGGACCCAATAATCAAACAGCGCGCGGCCGATAGGGGCCGCCACTGTACTACCGCCACCGCCATTTTCGACCAGTACCGATAGCGCGATTTGCGGCTCTTCGACTGGGGCAAAACCACTGAACCAGGCATGATCCCAGTGGCGTTTATCCAGGGCTGATTTATCGTAGCTTTCACCTTGGGCAATCGACTTGACCTGCGCGGTACCGGTTTTGCCTGCGATACGATAGCGCGAGGTATAGATACCGCGTCCGGTGCCGCCCTTGATAGTATCTTCCATGGCATCATGCATACGTAGCCAGTCGGAGTCCTTACCATTATAGTCAATCTTGCCATCAGGCTTGGTAATGACCTCCACCTCTGCCGCGCCGTCACTACTTTTTAACAGATGAGGAGTAATGTGGTAACCCTTGTTGGCGGTCATCGCAGTGGCATTGGCAATCTGTAGCGGCGTGGCTAAGAAGTAACCCTGACCAATACTGACTGAGATGGTCTCACCCGGTAACCAGCCTCTACCATATCTGTCCTGTTTCCACTTGGGCGAGGGCATAATACCTGATTTTTCATTGGGCAAATCAATGCCGGTCTCTTCACCGAAGCCAAACCGTACCATCCAGTCATGTAAGCGCTGAATACCCATCTCATAGGCCAGTTTATAATAATAAGTATCAACCGACATCACGATAGATTTTTTTAGATCCACCGTGCCGTGACCGCCACGCTTCCAATCTCGAAACCGATGCGAGTCGCCAGGCAGGGTAAAGTAACCGGGATCGTAGATAGTGGTGTTCCAATCGCGTAGACCATAATGGATACCGCCCAAGGCCTCAAACGGCTTGATAGTCGAGGCCGGTGGGTACATGCCCTGTAGCGCACGGTTATACAGCGGCTCGTCAGGGTCATCTCGCAGCGCGTCATAGTCTTTAAAGGAAATGCCTGAAATAAAGGGGTTTGGGTCATAACTGGGATTACTGACAAAGGCCAGTACATCGCCATTTTTGGGGTCGATGGCCACAATCGCGCCGCGGCGACCATCGAGTTGCTGCTGCGCCACCTTTTGCAAGCCATAATCCAGACTCAAGGTAATGTCATTACCGGCAATCGGCGGCTTGGCCTCCAACTGGCGTATGATCTTGCCATAAGCATCAGTCTCTACTGACTGATAGCCGGGTTGGCCGAGCAAAATATCTTCATAAAAGTCTTCGATACCGATTTTACCGATTAGATCGGTACCGGCATAGCGATCCTTATCAATCTTTTGGCTCTCTTTATCGTTAATCCGGCCAACATAACCAATCACGTGGGCAAACAGCTCATCATAAGGGTAGGAGCGGGTCAGCTTGCTTTGAATCGTGACCCCGCGAAAAAAGGGCTTGCGCTCACTAAACTGCGCCACTTGCGACTCGGTCAAATCAATCTTGATGGTGACTGGATCATTCTTACTTTCACTGATCCGTGCCAAAATATTGGTAATGTCGGCATCGGTCAGCGCAAAAATAGGCGCCAGTAAGGTTAGGGTGCGCTTGGGATCTGTTACTTCATCGGGACTCAGCATCGCGGTAAATACCGGCTGATTGTCTGCCAGTAATATGCCATTGCGATCATAGATATAACCCCGGCTGGGCGGCGCTGATATCAGCTTGATGCGGTTATTGTCTGCTTGGGTGGTATATTTCTCGTGAGCATAGACCTGCAAAAAACCATAACGCAATAACAAACCACTCAGACCTATGAACACCAAAACCCCAAAGATGGCGATCCGCTGCATAAAAATGCGGTTGATCTGTTCGGTATCGGGTGCATGCGGTTTGTTCATAAAAGGTCAGTACCTAGAAAAGCAATAGAAGGCGATTAATAAAGATCAATATAAAGGCTGGCAAATAAAAAGGCTGGCAAATAAAAAGGCTGGCGAATAAAAAGGCTGGCGTATAGTCAATCCAATTCAAAAACGATACAGTGCTGCTGTTATAAATTTTTCGCAGCCTCTGTCACGCTTGCGAACAGCAAGCAAGAAAAATTTATAACAGTAGTACGCTGACACAAGTGTATATATTTTTTTCGTAGCCGCTGTCACACCCTGCTATAAATTATAACAGAATAACGCTTATGACGTTGAGTTTAGCCGCCGGATTTAGCCAGGCTGCTGTCAATAACCATTGGCTGACCGGGTAGGTTATTGGTGCTTGATAGGAGACCGCAAAACGTGTCACCAACAGTCACAACTTACCTAGGGTCTAGCGGTGTTAATAGCGAGCAAGTATGCTAATATTAGGCGATTTAATTTGCATTATTGACTAAAGACACATTAACCACCACCATTAACCACCACCGTAGGTCAGGGGTATAAAAAACCATGCTCGCAACTTCAATATGGCAGACATTCGCTGAGCATCCAGAGTTTCTCGCCATGCTGACTATTCCACCAGTAACCGCATTTGTCACCTGGGTGCATGTGTGGATGGCGCTAAAAATGCTGTTCTATCCCATTAAGTTTCGGGGTATTCGCGTACCGCATTTTCCATTCTTTGGCCTACCTGGTATTGGTTGGCAAGGTATTGTGCCGCGCAAGGCTGGCAAGATAGCGGGTGTTATCGTTGATCAGACGCTATCCAAACTGGGCTCGCTTGACGAGTTTTTTCAAGCGATGGAACCAGAGCAGATGGCGGTATTCATTACCGATACCATTGATAAGAATCTTGAAGCTCTGATTGACGAGATTATGCTGGAGCGCTCAGAGACCCTATGGAACAATATTCCTTATGCGCTAAAGCGCCGGATCTATAAGCAAGCGCATCAAGCACTGCCTGGTATCATGAGTTCGCTGGTGATCGACTTGACCCAAAATGTCGAACAACTGGTCGACATGCGGCAAATGATCGTCAATAAGATGGAAAGTGACCGGCGCTTGATGGTCAATATGTTTCTAAAGGTCGGTCAAAAAGAAATTGATTTTATCTGGCATATTAGTGCGCTGATCGGGCTGCTCTTTGGCATCATCCAGATGTTTATCTTTTTGGTCATACCCGTCCATTGGACCGTGCCATTTTTTGCCGCGATCTGGGGGCTATTGACCAACTGGATTGCGATTTGGATGGTGTTTAATCCGGTAGAACCGCGTTTCATCTCATATTTGCAGCTGTTTGCACGCCGTCAGACCTTTCCCTTTATTAGCCTGCAATTGCCACACATAGCGACGTTTCGCTGGCAAGGCGGCTTTATGAAGCGTCAAGAAGAAGTGTCGGTGGTCTTCGCTGAGATCGTGGTCAATGATTTGGTGACTCTAGAGAACATCATGAATGAAATGATGTATGGCGAGCGTGCGGCGCAAACGCGTGATCTTATGAAGTCGCATCTTTATCAGGTGTTAGAGTCGCCCGTGGTCAATACCACCTTGCGTATGGGTCTCGGTCGCCGGGAGTTTGGTCAGCTAAAAAACACCATTCTTGATAAATCTATCATAGCCACTATGGTACCGATGCGTGATCCTGAGCTCAATGAGAGCCGCGCCAGCAAAATATTTGGTCTGTTTCGAGATCGCATTCGGGGGTTATCGCCCCATGAATTTCAAAACCTGTTGCGTCCTGCCTTTCATGAAGATGAGCTGACCTTGATCGTATTGGGCGGGTTAACTGGGTTTTTAGCCGGTTGGTTGCACTTAGTGTTGGTGTTTTTTCCCGCCATGCAATAGGGCATTTATAGGGTGATATTAGTCCTATACATAGCCCGTACAACTCAGATATGCCAGCGCAATAAACTGACGGTAATGTACGCGACTGTAAGTGCATTAAACGATACAATTAAGTCACCAAATTATACTATCAAGTTACCAAACACTAATAACCGCTATACCTGCATCACTACTGGGCTCTTTTAAAACCATTAAATGGCCCAATCCATAACTGTAACGTATTAAGGTAAACAAGGTTAGACCGTATGTTAATAACAGAATTAGGTTATTTTGCCTTGCTGGCCGCTTTTGTATTGGCGATTTTGCAAGTGGTATTACCAACCATGGGCGTCATGCGTGATCAAATCGCCTTGCAGCGTCTCGCACCTAGCTTGGCTTGGGCGCAATTTGCAGCGATGATAACGTCATTTAGCGCGTTAATGGCCGGCTTTTTTTATAATGACTTTAGCCTAGTCTACGTCACACAGCACTCCAATAC
This sequence comes from Psychrobacter sp. PL19, assembly GCF_017875835.1. NCBI lineage: Bacteria > Pseudomonadati > Pseudomonadota > Gammaproteobacteria > Moraxellales > Moraxellaceae > Psychrobacter > Psychrobacter sp. PL19. The sequence continues at coordinate 2,856,252 of NZ_JAGING010000001.1, read as the reverse complement.
CTTGTTGCCTTGGTACTATAAGTTATCGGCGACTTGGGGCGGGCACGAAGGCTCGCTGTTGCTTTGGATGACCATCATGGCCACCTGGTGCGCGCTGGTATCGTACTTCAGTCGCGGTCTACCGCTGTCAATGCGGGCGCGAGTACTCGTTATTCTAGCCGCTGTACAGCTGATGATGCTGGCGATGATGATCTTTACCTCGTCACCATTTGATCGTACCTTGCCGAACTTAGCAGTCGATGGGGCTGATCTAAACCCAGTACTACAAGATTTTGGTCTGATCATTCACCCACCGATGCTGTACATGGGTTATGTGGGTATGGTGGTGCCGTTTGCGTTCTGTATGGCGGCATTGTGGGAAGGGCGCTTGGATGCGGTATGGACGCGCTGGTCACGTCCGTGGGCACTTGCTGCTTGGGGTTTTTTGACGATTGGTATCGCCTTGGGCTCGTGGTGGGCCTATTACGAGCTTGGCTGGGGCGGTTGGTGGTTCTGGGATCCAGTAGAAAACGCGTCGTTATTGCCTTGGCTGGCAGGTCTAGCCTTGCTGCACTCTTTAGCGGTGACCGAAAAGCGTGGTGTATTCAAAGCATGGACCATCATGCTGTCAATTTTTGCCTTTGCGCTTAGTTTATTAGGGACGTTTTTGGTGCGCTCAGGGGTTATTACCTCGGTGCATTCATTCGCCGCTGATCCGACCCGTGGTCTAGTGATTTTAGCCATTTTAGGGGTGATCGTGGGTAGTGGCTTATTGATGTTCGCGTTTCGTGGCTGGCGTTTGACGGTCGAAAGTCAGTATCAACTGATTTCACGCGAGTCGTTTTTGGTGATGAACAACGTCATCATTCTAATATCCACTTTAGTCGTGCTGTTGGGTACCCTATATCCTATTATTGCTGATGCCTTTAATTTAGGTCAGGTCTCGGTAGGAACCCCTTACTTTAATGCGTTATTTGTACCCTTGACCTGGTTGCTGTTATTTGCAATGGGCATGGGCTCTAATATTCGCTGGAAACAAGACAAGCGTCCATTATTGGGCGTTGGGATGGTCGTGGCTGCCAGTAGCTTGCTGTTAGCAGCTATTATTACTTACTTCGTCAATCCGTCGTCCATGCTCAATATCGGCGTGACTTTATTAGTCAGCTTTTGGGTCCTATTTTGGATGGTGGTCGACTTTAGAGATAAGACCAAAAATGCGCCAAACTTCTTTAAAGGCTTGCGTCAATTACGCCTCAGCTATTGGGGTCAGCAAACCGCCCATATTGGGGTAATTATCGCTGTGATTGGGGTGGCCTTTACCAGCAGCTTAAGTATTGAGCGTGACGTGGCACTGGGTGTCGGTGACACGGTCAACGTGCAAGGCTACGACTTTGAACTTGCTGACTTCCGTAAAGTGCAAGGCAGTAACTTTGATGCGGTACAAGCGCAAGTGGACGTCACCAAAGATGGTAATCCGGTAGCCACCTTGTATCCTGAAAAACGCACCTATATCATCAGTATGATGCCGATGACTGAGGCCGCAATTGATGCCAGCTTGATGCGTGATGTCTATGTCGCATTGGGTGAGCCTATTTCCGCAGACAGTAACCAATGGGCCGTACGTATCTACGTCAAACCCTTGATTCGCTGGATATGGCTAGGGGCGATTATTATGGCCCTCGGTGGTTTAATAAGCATGCTGGACAAACGCTATCGCCTCAAAAAGACCAGGGGTTCAGACCAGGTTGCTGATAATACGGTTGCAAGCAGCATTACGGGTAGCGAAATACCAGTGACCGCGACGGGGGAGAAATAATATGACTACCCCCGACAACAGCCCTGATTTTAAAGGCGGCCAAAATGGCCAGCGTAATAACAGTCAGGGGGTCAAATGATGAAACAAAACCAACTCAAAATATGGTTTTTAATCCCGCTGATCATATTTATGGGGTTAATCGTTATGCTATATATGCGCTTGGGCAAACCGACAGATATCGTCACCAATACCGCTCTGGAGCGTCCGGTGCCGACTTTTGAGCTGCCGTTATTAGCAGATACCACCCGCACCATGACCAATGACAATCTGCCTAATGAGCCGTTTTTAATGAATATTTGGGGCTCTTGGTGTCCCACCTGTATCGTCGAGCACCCCTTTTTGATGGCGCTCGAAGAACGCGGGATCAATATCGTTGGGGTAAATTACAAAGACGATATTGGTGACGCGCTCAGTTATCTAAACCAGCGCGGCGACCCATTCTCCATGTCTATTCAAGATTTGTCTGGGCAGTTTGCCTTAGACCTAGGGTTAACCGGCGCGCCTGAGACCTTCATTGTCGATGGCAAAGGTATCATTCGCCAGCATATTGTTGGTGAAATCAATGAAGCCAATTGGCAGAGTCGTATTACCCCGTGCTTGAGCCTGCTCAATGAAGCGAGTAAGAACAACGGCGATCCTGATCCCAGTCAGGTTGAGGAGATGTGCAAATGATAGCGGTTCAAGCAAGAGCGCCACAGTCAAAAGCCACTGCAGCCACGGTTTTGAGGCTATTAGTTTCAAGGCTATTAGGCCTAATGCTGGCATGTGTGCTGAGCATCACCTCATACGCGGCTATTAACGTCTATGAATTTGATTCCGTTCAGCAAGAAGCCCAGTATCGCGGCATGATCGAAGAGCTGCGTTGTCCAAAATGCCAAAACCAAAACTTGGCCGGTTCTGATGCGCCGATCGCCCAAGATCTCAAACAAAAAACTTATGACCTGATTAAAGATGGTCGTAGTGATGGAGAGATTCGGAACTACATGCAAGATCGCTATGGTGACTTTATCACTTACAACCCACCCGTGCGTCCATCGACCTGGATACTTTGGTTCTTTCCACCATTATTATTACTCTTTCTCATTATTGGCTGGTTTTGGCAGAGCAAACGCCGTCAAGTTAGCGCCCGTGGCCAAGATGGCGTAACGGTTGATAGCGCTGTCGAAGCCCTGACATCTGCGGAGCAGGCCCAGCTTGATCGTCTGTTGTCGCGCCCTGATAACACTGATCTTGACATCACAAGCACCGAGGACAAAAAATGACCCTATTCTCTACTGTTGGCTTATTTATTGCCTTAAGCTTACTCATTGCTCTATTACTGGCGGTTATTGTCATTATGCCGTGGTTGCGTGCCGCCCGCGCCCCCGAAAAACCACTAGACAATAAGCTGCTAGACATCAACGTGGCGGTATTTCGTGAGCGACTAGCAGAACTCAAAACCGACAAAGACAGCGGTACTATCGATGACAGCCATTATCAAAACCAAAAGCTCGAGCTTGAGCGTCAGCTATTAGATGCCCAGCGCCAAATCGCGCCGATGGTTGTTCCTGGTATTAAAAGTCGCATAATCATTACTATTGGTGTGCCAGTATTAGCCGCGATGGCTTATTTATTGATTGGTGACCGCACGCCGGTGTTTGATCTGTGGGCTGCTGAAGACAAGGTCGGTCAAGTGGCTGATGACCTATTAACCGGTAAGATTGATCAGCCGCCAGAGTGGGCGATTGAAGACAGCCGTCAGCTGATTACCGCGATGCAGACCAACGTCCACCGTAACGCGAGTGACCCCGATCGTTGGATGCGGCTGTCAGAGCTGTTCTTATCGCTAGAAGCGACAGATTCCGCGCTAGAAGCCTTGTCTCGTGCCTATCGGTTATCACCTGATAACGAACAGATTGCCACCACCTATGCTCAGATTAGCTTTTTTACTAATGAAGGCCAGCTAGATGCTACTAGCCGCCGAGTACTACAAGACGTACTGGCCAAAAACCCAGAGCACGAAGGCGCACAAATGCTAATGGCCATGGGCGAGGCACGGGGTAGTAACTTTCAACAAGCCCAAGGCTGGATTCGCCGCTTGCGTGCCAGTATCGAGGCCAAGCCCGGCGATCATACTCAGGCATTGGCAAGTTTGGACGAGCTGAGCGCTAATGTCACGGTACAACAGCAGCAAGCGGCTGCTGGTATCGACGTGACCATAACCATTAATGCCAGCTTATTGCCATTGGTAAAAGGTGATGACGTGTTATTCGTCGCGATTCGTGATGTCAAAGGTGGCCCACCCTTTGCCGCCAAGCGTTTGCCTATTAGCGTTATCCAACAAGGTCAAGCCAATATCAGTCTCAGCGATCTGGATGCGATGATGCCAGAGCGCACGTTAAAAGCGGCTCGTGCTGACCAAGTTCAGTTAGCGGTAGTGGCGCGTATCAGCCATAGTGGCAATGCACTGGCCGAGTCAGGAGATCTATCGGGTAATCCAGTGGTGATCAGCCCGGACCAAAACCAAGTCAACGTGACTATTAATCAGCAAGTGCCCTGATTAACAAGCAAGCTATGTTCTATGCTCCGCGCTCTGTGCAAAACAAAAGAGCGTGGTTTATAGCAACCTGCTACGGGTAGCATTTTTTTCGCTGGCTGTTCGCAAGCGTGACAGAGGCTACAAAAAATCCATACCAGCAGCAGGGGGTCTTTTCTAACTTGGATCTACCCTAGCAAGCCAGCAAGCCGGATCAAATAAGCGCTATAACCCAGTTCTAAGTGTTATAGCGTCATAACAACATCATTATATAGCCACATAGCCTCTGATAATTTACCTAATATACCAGCGCCGTAGTTGCTTTCTACGGCGCTTAATAGTAGCCAGTGAACAGATAAGTCATGGTAACTTACCGCATCAAGACTAAAAAAACTTGAGATTTTTAAAGCCACAAGGTAAGGTAAGCCTCGTAATTGGCCAATCCCTAAGTTTTATTTATCCTAAAATCCCATATATTGAGGAGAGTCGTGTAATGATGCGTATTATTTTGCTAGGTCCACCAGGTGCCGGTAAAGGTACTCAAGCTCAATTTATTTCTAAACAATATGATATCCCGCAGATTTCAACCGGTGATATGCTACGTGCGGCCATTAAAGAAGGCAGCGAGCTTGGCAAGCAAGCCAAAGGCATTATGAATGCTGGTGGTTTGGTGTCTGACGACCTGATCATTAACTTAGTAAAAGAACGCATCGCTAAGCCTGATTGTATCAATGGTTGTATTCTTGATGGTTTTCCGCGTACTATTCCTCAAGCCCAAGCGCTTGCTGACGCTGACGTCACGATTAATCATGTGGTCGAAATCAGTGTGCCGGATGATGAGATTGTCAAGCGTCTATCGGGCCGCCGCCAGCATTCAGACTCAGGTCGTGTGTATCACATCGATCACAATCCACCCAAGCAAGAGGGTATCGATGATGTCACTGGCGAAGCGCTTATCCAGCGTGAAGACGATAAAGAGTCTACTATTCGTGAGCGTTTAGCGACCTATCATCAGCAGACTTCAGCCTTGGTTGGTTTTTATCAAGACAAAGCCCAACAAGATGGCAATGCTGGTAGTAATGCTCCTGGCTATGACAAGTTTGATGGTACTCAGTCTATCGATGAGGTTAAAGCACAAATATTAGCCGCTCTACAAGGCTAAGCATTGGTAGCCAACGATTTTATTGGATAGTGTAAAAAAGCCCTGCTAATCAGCAGGGCTTTTTTACACTAAATTTCTGTTACTAGGTCTTCTATATTATATTGCTAAGCCTAACTTAGAGCTTATGCATTACCTTCAGCGTCTATTTGTGCTTGCTGTTGGCTTTGGGCATAGGCTTGGTCAAAGTTAACGGGCGCTAACAATAACTGCGGGAAGCTACCACGAGTGACGATGTCGCTAATCACTTCACGGGCATAAGGGAACAACACGTTAGGGCAGTAGGCACCTAAGATCTGACCGATTTGATCTTCTGGAATGTCTTTTAATAAGAAGATACCCGCTTGATGTACTTCTGCGATAAATGCGGCTTCTTCAGCATTTTTGGCAGTGACACTCACGGTCAAAATCACTTGATAATGGTCATCGTCTAGCTTATCTGCATTGCTTGATAAATTGATATCCAGCTCAGGATTCCACTCTTTGGTGAACACGTCAGCGCCAGGCACTTCAAGTGACATATCTTTTACATAAATGCGTTCTAGGGCCAGTTGTGGTTGTGCTTGTTCTTCAGCCATGATAACTCCTATAATAGTGGGTCAAATGTTCGGACAAAATAACAATATCATTCTAATCTTAATCATTCTAATCTTAATGGTCACTTAATCTTAATGCTTTGTTATTAATATCTTATCTACTGGTGATTGCTCACTCAGTCATTGCCCACCTAACTAGCGGAGGCAATGATCAATAGTAAGATAAATCAGCCAGTAAGGCAAATCAGTAAAGCCCGCCAGCAGATTAACCGGCTAGTAGCTCATCAAGCTTACCTTGTTGGTTAAACTGACTGAGCTCACTAAAACCACCGACGAAGGTATCACCAACGAAAATTTGTGGGACGGTACGATAGTTATTGGTCTTTTGCATTAGCGCCCGGCGCTCGTCGCTGCTCATGTCATGCATACCAATTTCTTCGTACTCAACGCCTTTAGATTTTAATAGTTGTTTGGCGTTTGAGCAGTAAGGGCAAATAGGGGTGGTGTAAACTTTAACAGATACAGTCATAGTAAATCCTTAATTTATAGTGTGTAACGCGATATTCATATTTTAGAAAATAGTGTTATAGAAAATAGTGCTATAGAAAACAGTATTATAAGATTCGATCTGGTCGGCTGCAATCAAGTTAATTACAAGCCTGTATTCGATTGCGCTCATTACCAAAGTGGGGATGGGAGGGCCAAATTCAAGCCAGCAGCCCTTAAACTTGCGAAAAGTAACACAAGCCAAAGATAAGAGACTCGCCACAAAAAAAGACACGCCATTAGGTCGTGTCTTTTTTAAATTAATCAGCCATAACACAAGCCAGTTATTTACGTAAGCTTGGTTTCGCTTTGCCTTTATTTTTGGTCTGGGCGTCCTTGATGCCAACCAAGGGCATACCGGCACCTTGCCAGCCACCGACCCCACCTTCTAGACGATAGATATTGTCTTTGCCAATCATCTGTACCGCCGCACCTGCTTGCACGCCCACATCGCAGATGATAATCACTGGCGACTCAATCGCACGCACTTCTTCTAGGCTTTCTTTCAGCTGGGTGAAAGGAATATTGCGACTGCCTTGGATATAGCCAGCCGTAAACTTCTTCTTAGGGCGAATATCGATAAGTTGCGCATTTTGGGAGTTGACCATCATGCCTAGTGTATTGGGCGACACTTTTTTGCCGCTACGTTTGTTTTCAATAGCAAAAAACAGTACGGCAAGTACTGCTAAAAGGCCAAATAAAAACGGGTGGTTGCCCACAAATCCAAGCGCACGATCCAAACCATACCTCCAAAAAATAAGCGTTCTATTGAGCTGCGAATACAGCCCAATGATACCGAACAAGGCGCTATTATACCGATTAGGTCCTCTATAGTAAACGTGCGATAACCACCGACTGTATTTGATCGCTGAGGCAAAAAGCTTATACCAGCGGTACCGTCGCGTTTTTAAGGTATTCTAACTCTTGGGCTAGTAGGGCTTAGTATCGGCCTCGATCCGCAAAGTGATGAGGTTTTCAACGCGGCGCTGTAGCACCTTGCCATCAGCAACCGCTTGCCATAACGCGCAGCCTTTACTGTTATGAGTGTGGCGGCAATCACGGAACTGACAGTCACCAGATAACGGGGCCAGCTCAATAAAGCCGGAGATAATATCATCAGGGGTCAAATGCCAAATACCGTACTCGCGAATGCCGGGGGTATCAACGATGCCACCTTGGGTCAGGTCATCCGGATTAAAGGGCAATAACCGGCTGGTAGTGGTGGTGTGTTGACCGAGCTGCGAGTTCTCCGAGATAATATTGACGCTTTGTGCAGACTCAGGCAGTAGCGCATTGATTAAGCTGCTTTTTCCGACTCCCGATTGACCGGCGAAAATGACTAACTTGTTATCGATATAACGTTTCAGTTCACTCAGACCTTGTTGGTCGTTACTATCAGCGACGTTTTCAGGACAATCAACAGAGGTCAGCACGCTTTCATAACCCAGCGCCGCATACTGGGTCAGTAATTCATTGGTATTGGCATCGTCATTTTCTGCTAATAAGTCTGCTTTGTTTAACACCAATAGCGGCTTGATACCGGCATGGTGGCAGACCACCAAATAACGATCGATTAAGCTTGGCGCAGCCGCGGGCAGCGGTGCAAAAACGATCGCTAGAATATCGACATTAGCCGCTACTGGCTTGAGCTTATGATAGCGGTCAGGACGCGATACTAGAGACGTACGCGGCTTTACCGACTCAATGCGGCCAAAGCCAGTATTAGAATCGGCATTCCAGCGTACTTGATCGCCGGCTGCGAGCATCGGTAGGTTGGTGCGCACATGACAGCGCCAAATATCTCCTAAGGCCAACGCTTGCCAAAATGGCTCAGGATCATCGGGTGCAATCTCAGGTTGCACCGCTATAAAAGCGGGCAAGCTGGTCACCTGTACTTCTAACTGCTTACCATAATGCGCCATGACTACGCCATCCATTAAGCTGTCGTCAATGCTGTCTTGATTGGACAGCTGTTGTTTATCGATGCGACGAATCTGCTGTTTGGTCAGTTTGCGTTGCCGGATTAATGCCATGGGTGGTGACCTATTATAAAAATATTGCTAAGTGTAGCGTGAAAATTTGCTAACATACAGCTTAAAGCGCACGCGCCTGACAGTGGTTTTGTAACGCTTTGGTCTTGATCAATGCTGAGACCTATGGCAGGCTACTTTTTAGACCATTGACTGTATTAAGACCGCATTAAAAGCCTAATGAATGCAACCTGGCTTGAAAAACGACTGATTAAGTTATCAATTATAGGACACCTTATGAGTACCAGTACCAGCGACCACCCCAACAAGATTAGAATTAAGAACCAAGGTAAAAAAGGGCTGGTATGGATTGATTTAGAAATGACCGGACTCGACACCCTGAACGATGAGATTATTGAGATTGCCACCGTGGTGACCGATGAAGATTTAAATGTCCTAGCCGAAGGGCCAGTGTTTGCGATCAAGGTATCCGACCGTAAGTTAAACGGTATGGATGACTGGAATACCAAGCAGCATGGTCAATCAGGTTTGGTTGATCGTGTACGGCGTAGTACCGTAACTCTGGCCGAAGCGGAAGCTGAAACCATCAAGTTTTTGAACAAATGGGTTGATAGCGGGAAGTCGCCGATGTGTGGTAATTCTATTTGCCAAGATCGCCGCTTTATGGCGCGGCAAATGCCAGAGTTAGAGAAGTTCTTTCATTATCGCAATCTTGATGTGTCTTCTATTAAAGAGCTGTGCTTCCGCTGGCGTCCCGATATCCTTAGAAACTTTGAAAAGGGTGGCAGTCATTTAGCACTAGATGATATTCGTGACTCTATCCGTGAGCTCAAGCATTATCGTCAACACTTCTTTAAATTAATGCCGCAGGATTAAAGCTGGTGTCAAGTTAGAAAGGCTATTGTAAAAAAAGGTCTGTTGAATATTCAACAGACCTTTTTTTTAAATTATGAGTTTTTAAATTATGAGTTTTTAAAGTCGCGGCCTTATCTGGACAAATATTTAAATTCAATCAAATTAAACTCAGCGCTAGGATCATTATGGTCTGCGTTTATGTCGGCGGTAATCGTACCGATAACCGCGCTAACTTTTGGCTGGCGTGTTTCTGTATCTGATAACCGCCAATCCCCTAGCACGTAGCGGCTTTTGCCGTCAGAGCTGCGATGAATCCTAGGGCGATGGGTGTGACCATGTAGCAGCGCGTCAAAGCTGTAAACGGCTCTATTTACTGACACTTCATTGACATCCATGATATAGGACGCTTTGGTGGTATTGTTCTGCTGGCTTTTATGGCGCATTTTATCAGCGATAGCCAAGCGTTTTTCTAGTGATTTATTGAGCAGATACCACTGGGTCAAGCGGTGGCGCATTATTTTGCGAAAAAATTGATATTTTTTATCATCGGTACATAGCGCGTCACCATGTTCTAAGCGGTAACTCTGCTCGCCAATGACTAGCTTATAAGGCTCATAGATGATCTGGCCACCGAATAGACTACAAAAGGGCTGACCTAATAAAAAATCACGATTGCCATGCATGACTAAGATTTCGCAACCGTCTATCCGTAGCTGTTTGAGTTTGGCAATCAGCGGCGTGAGCCAATGGGCCTGTTGTTCTGCTTTTGCTAAAGTCAAATAAGCGTCATCACCCAGCCACACTTCAAACCAATCGCCTAGAATAAACAAGCGTTTAAGGGCTGGCAGGGCCAGGCAATCATCAAGCAGCGCCAAAAAAGCCTGCACTAGGGCAGGCTCTTCAGGCGATAAATGCAAATCGCTAATGAGTACTTGCCGCACTTCATGAGGGCGGGTGGTAATCAGATGATTAAAATTTTGCATTTATCATAACCTTAAATGATGGCTGGTTATTTATTTAGAAAGTGCTTATTCAGAAACTACTTATTTAGAAACGATGGTCGCTGAGTTGATGATAACCGCTTCTTTTGGCACATCAGCATGCATACCGAAACGACCAGTAGGGACGCCGCGCATTTTTTCGATGACGTCCATACCGCTCGTGACTTTACCAAAGACGGTATAACCCCAACCTTGGGCATTTTTGCCAGTATGGTTTAAAAAGTCATTGTCTTTTACGTTGACAAAGAACTGGCTGGTTGCTGAGTGTGGATCCTGGGTACGCGCCATGGCTAGCGTGCCAGCGTTATTTTTCAGACCATTGTCTGCTTCGTTTTGAATAGGCGCATTGGTGCCTTTTTCATTCATCTCAGCATCCATACCGCCGCCTTGAATCATAAAGCCGTCGATGATGCGATGAAAGATGGTACCGTCATACTGACCAGATTTGACGTAGTTTAAAAAGTTTTCTACGGTTTTTGGCGCTTTTTCTTCGTTAAGTTCGATAACGATTGCACCCATAGTGGTGTCAAGTTCTACTACTGGCATATCTACCATACTGTATTCCTTTCTAATTGCAGTACCTAAAATGGCACTGTGGTGAGTTGTTGATAAAAAGTTAGGCTTAGTCTAACGGCTTTTTTGTCGCCTGTCATGTATCAGGCTGTTAATGCGTTTGAGAAACCTGATAGAATAACGCAACCTTATAAATTATTAATATAGTTAATAGCAAATAAAATAGATACGCTATAGCCAGTTCAAAATAAAATAGGTACATTTATGTCAGCGTGCTGCTGGTATAAATTTTTCTCGCTTGCTGTTCGCAAGCGTGACAGAGGCTGCGAAAAATTCATAACAGTAGCACTGTATCTTTTTTAAATTGGTTTAACTATGTGTGCATGTACTGCAAAAATTTATCCCAGCCACACTGTACCCGTTGTAAAGTAAACCGACTGTATCTTTGTCATAACTTTTATTTTCTTTATGACTTTTGAATTTTTCTATGATGCGTGATGGCACGCACTATAACCTGATTAATTTGCGTTAGGAGCAATGCCCCATGAGTGAGCACTCGAGCAATACTGAACAAAAAGTGGAACCAAAAAACGACTTTATTCGTAATATAATTCGTGAGGACATTAAGGCACAAAAATACAACCAGATTGTCACTCGTTTTCCACCTGAGCCCAATGGTTATTTGCACCTTGGCCACGTGAAGTCTATCTGCTTAAACTTTGGCGTTGCCGAAGAGTTTGATGGTATTTGTCATTTGCGTTATGACGACACCAATCCAACGGCTGAGAAACAGGACTACATCGATAATATCAAAAAAGATTTGCATTGGCTGGGCTTTGAGTGGGCAGGCGAGGCGTTACATGCGTCTAGCTATTTTGACCAACTACATGCGTGGGCGGTACAATTAATTGAGCAGGGCGAGGCCTATGTAGACTTGCAAACGCCTGAGCAAATCAAAGACCATCGTGGTTCATATAAGGAAGCCGGCAAGCCATCGCCGCAGCGTGATGCCAGTGTTGCCGATAACTTGCAATTGTTTGCTGATATGAAAAATGCTAAATACGCGGAAGGTAAAGCGGTTTTGCGTGCCAAGATTGACATGTCTGATGCCAATATGAACATGCGCGACCCGATTATTTATCGGGTCATGCATCAAGAGCATCATCAGACCGGCGATAAATGGTGCATCTATCCAATGTATGATTTTGCCCATCCGTTATCAGATGCCATTGAAAATATTACCCATTCATTGTGTACCTTAGAGTTTGAAGATCATCGCCCGTTTTATGATTGGATCGTCAATAAAATCGGCTTTGAGCAGCCACCGCATCAGTATGAATTTTCCCGCTTGAACGTGGACCATACCTTGACCAGTAAGCGTAAGCTCAAGCAATTGGTCGATGAAGGTATCGTCGATGGTTGGGATGACCCGCGTATGCCCACGGTTGCTGGCATGCGCCGCCGTGGTTATACCCCTGCAGGCTTGCGCGACTTTTGTAATCGGGTCGGTATCGCTAAATCGGACGGCGTGGTTGATATGCGTCTGCTAGAGTTTAGTATTCGTCAGTCATTAGATGACACTACTGCCCGCGGTATGGCCGTACTAAAACCGTTAAAAGTGACCATTACTAACTTCGCAGAAGCGGTTAGTAGTTGGGAGTCGCAAAAAGCGGACAGTGTCAATGCACGCTGGGACGATCAGTCAAAAACCCTGTGGTTAACGCAGCCTAATCATCCGAACGTCGCCGATATGGGCGAGCGTGAAATTCCCTTTACTGAGACGCTTTATATTGACCAAGGTGACTACGAAATTGAGCCACCAGCGGGTTACAAACGTTTGTCACCCGAAAAGACTGAAATTCGTCTGCGCAATACTTATATATTGGCAGTGAGCGAGCATATTACTGATGAAAACGGCCAGGTTATTGAGCTAAAAGCGACCATAGATCCGACTACCCTAGGTAACAATCCTGAAGGTCGCAAGGTCAAGGGTGTGATTCATTGGGTATCGGCCAGTCAAGGCGTGCCCGCTACTGTACGTTTATATCAGTCGCTGTTTAGTGTCGAAGACCCGGGTAGCGTGAGCGATGTTCATGGCGCGCTAAACCCCAATTCCTTGACTGAGCTTAACGCAGTGGTTGAGCCGTCATTGGTCAATGCCGATGCTGGCACACGCTTTCAGTTTGAGCGTGAAGGCTACTTTATTAGCGATGCTCTCGAGCATAGCAATGAGAAGCCGGTATTTAACCAAATCGTGAGCTTACGTGACAGCTATAAACCAGCTTAATTGACACAGCTTAGAGTTATGAGTTATGAGTTAAGAGTTAAGACTTAAGACTTAACAAATTAAGATCTGACAATAGTGGTTTGCAAGCACGCCCATTTCTAGTAGGCTAGAGGTGGGCTTTTTTATGGAAAACGCTAAGCGCCTTAATAGCTATAGTTAAAATAGCTATCGTTAAAATAGCTTAAAAACGTGACGGTACTGCTGGTATAAGTTTTTTGCAGCCTCTGTCTGCGTAGGCACAGCAAGCAAGAAAAAATTATACCAGCAGTGCGTTATATATCGATATTACTTTTCATTGACTATATCTAGGTCTTACTGAAAGTAGTCAGCCTCATATAGCAGTATTGCAGGTGTTATAATGGCATTACAATCCATCACAAGACATTGGTAACCAGTTTGTTAAGATGGAATGAGCTTCCAAGGACGCGGCTTTAGTTATTAGTTAAGTTATTAGTTAAGTTAGTCATTAATAGCTGAACCCGCGATGATAATAATATAGCGCAATGGCACACTTCGACATTAGCGTCGGCATGAGCGCTCAAAACTACTCATAAATAAGGAATTAAGCATGGCACATTTACGTTTGGGTGATGACGCACCAAATTTTGACGCGAGCACAACAGAAGGCGATATCAATTTTTATGATTGGGCGGGCGATGGCTGGGTCGTTTTTTTCTCACATCCTGCTGACTATACGCCAGTATGTACTACTGAGCTGGGCCGTACCGCCGCATTGGGCGGTGAGTTTCAAAAGCGCAATACCAAGTCAATCGCACTATCAGTTGACGGCTTAGAAGATCATAAAGGCTGGGTTAGTGATATTGAAGAAACTCAGGGCACTGCCGTGAACTTCCCTATTATTGCTGATCCGGATCGCAAAGTGGCAAACCTATATGACATGATCCATCCGAATGCTGATAATACTGCTACGGTTAGAAGCGTATTCATTATCGACCCTAAGAAAAAAGTGCGTTTGACGCTGACTTATCCTGCCAGCTGTGGTCGTAACTTTGATGAAATCGTACGTGTGATTGACGCCATGCAACTGTCTGATAAATACAACGTCGCGACCCCGGTTGATTGGAAAGAAGGCGATGACGTCATCATTCCACCCAGTGTCAAAAATGAAGACATTGCAGCCAATTATCCCAAAGGTCATACAGAGATTAAGCCTTATTTACGGACGACGCCTGCACCAAACAAGTAAGCTCGATAACGTACAGCACAAAAAAGCAGTATCACGACTAATATTTAAAAGCCTCACAATTTAAGGTTGTGGGGCTTTTTGCTATTTGTCTGACATATTTACCTAACAAGAGTCGATAAGGTTTTGCTATGATAGCAAGGTCAGATAAAAGCGCTGAATCACTACTTTATTAATCTTACTTTATTAACCTTACAGGGAGTTTGCCATGAAAAAGTTATATCTAACCCGCACTGCACCTAATCCACGCAAAGCTATTATTTTATTGGCCTCAAAAGGCATCGATATTGACAATATGGATGATATCGATGTGATAGATATCGACTTTGGTGCTGAGGAACAGCTCTCAGAAGCCTTCACAAAAATTAATCCTATGCAAACGGTACCCGTACTAACGCTAGATGACGGTACCGTACTTAATGACTCACAGGCTATCTGTGAATATCTGGATCGCGTCTATGGTGAGCGTTCGGTTATGGGCAATGATGTGATACAGCGTGCACAAGTCTGTGCCATGCGCCGTATTGCTGAGCTTGAAGTGTTGTATAATCTTATGCTGGCCTTTCAGCACGGCCACCCCTCCAAAGCTCAGCGCGTCGATCAGGTAGCAGATTTCGTAGCGTCGTCTATCGCGCGCGCGGTTAAAGCCTTGGCTTATTTTGAAGCAGCTTTGCAAGATCGTGAGTACTTGGTAAATGATCAGCTAAGCTTTGCTGATATTGTGTTATATCTGAGCTTAGATTTTGGTAAGTTATTAAAAGTAAATCCTGTTAAGCAGGGTGACAATCTGGCACGTTTTTATCGTATGATGCATGAGCGCTTTAGCAACCAAAAAATGGCCAAAGCCGTATCTAAAACGGTTGATTAGAAGCAGTGCAAGTGGTTGTAAAATATTTAAGCTGGGCTCGATATAAGAATGTGGATAGTTGCAACTATAAGCAATTATCCATATTTTTTTATAGACATTTAGAAAATTCAAAAGTAGCTATCGTTAAAATACCTTAAAAACGCGACGGTACTGCTGGTATCAGCTTTTTGCCGCCTCTGTCTGCCTAGGCACAGCAAGCAAGAAAAACGTATGCCAGCAGTAGGTTATGTATCGATATTACTTTTCATTGACTATATTACAAATAACGTGTCAGAAATATGGGCAATGAAACTCAACACTTCATTACAAGGTATATAGACATCAAGGCTATAGTGGTCGGGTGATTCCGTGTTTTTGACCGGCGCGATATCATTAACCTAATTTAGAAACAGCACAGTGCTACCTTGCTACAACTGACCCTCTTTTATGTTG
Organism: Psychrobacter sp. PL19; assembly: GCF_017875835.1. Taxonomy (NCBI): domain Bacteria; kingdom Pseudomonadati; phylum Pseudomonadota; class Gammaproteobacteria; order Moraxellales; family Moraxellaceae; genus Psychrobacter; species Psychrobacter sp. PL19. Next base: position 2,840,550 of record NZ_JAGING010000001.1, on the reverse strand, counting down.
AACCGACTATGTGTCAAATAATAGACCAAAAATAATAGACCAAAAATAATAGACCAAAAATAATAGACCAAATAGGCACCCTAGTTCGTTCCCAAACTAGCTAGTTCTCAAACCAGTACCCCAGCCAGTTCCTAAATTAGTACCCAGTCAATACCCAATTAATAACCAATTAATAACCACCACTTTAAAAGTGAATGGGTTATTAAAGGTGAGTATTTTAGAAATAGCGACTATCACCAATAGATGCTCTAAAAAAGTACTCTAATAGATAAGTAATACGATAGGTGTAATTATGACCCCGACTTTGAAATTAGCCTTATTACCAAGTTTGCTAGCGGCCAGCTTGGTTTTGAGCGCTTGTAACGATGCCTCAACGACTACTGGAGCAGAGGCAGAAGGAAACAGTGCCAATGACCCTGCCAATGAGGTGGTACTCTCTGCTATGGCTGCTGAAGCCACATCTGCCACTGATAACATCACTGCCGAGCAAAAAATGATTGATAATTTGGCCCATTATCGTTGGACATTGGCCACTGCTACCGATAGTGATGCTCAGCCGTTAACCTCACTACTGGCTATTAAAGACCAAGTCATCCTGACTTTTGGTGAGTATCAAGGTCAAGATACGGTGAGCTACAGCGTCGGCTGTAATACGATGGGCGCCGCCTACCAGCTCCAAGGCCAGACGATAACGACTGAAGACAGTATGAGTACAAAAATGCTATGCGATGACTTAAATGTGGCCGAAAACCGCTTAAATACATTGATGCAGGGTGAAAGCCAGTTAAGTCTAGCTGAGGGTGAACCACTCATGCTCACCCAGGTTACTAGCGATTCTGCGACCCTAGTTTGGCAAGGAAAAATGACTTCTCAAGCAAAATATCACAGTAAAGGTGAGACCTTATTTTGGGCTGTGAATTCTGAGACCAAACCTTGTACAGATAATAGTGCAGCGATGTGTCTGCAAGTTAGGTCTGTTACTTACAATGAGCAAGGCGTGAAGATCAGTGAAGGCAAGTGGGCTAATTTTGTAGGGGATATTGATGGTTATCAGCCTGACGGAAAGCATGATGACGTATTGCGTTTACAGCGTTATAAGCTGAATACAAACGATAGGTCAGATAAGGATGCGTTGGGCGAAGAATATGCCTACGTGTTAGACACGGTTATAGAAAGTGCCGTCGCCAAATAAGCTAGGGTCAATAGTGCCAGTCACATAAATAATGCGACATAAATTAGTAGCCGCTCAACTAAAAACCACGCGTCGCTCTTTATAAAGAACGCCAGATTGTTAACGTAAGTTGCCTAAATCTTCTTCCGTTAAGCGCCAGCGGCCCTTTTTCTTAGAGGCGCCGCGACCGCGCGCACCGCTGTTGAGCAGGAGCTTATTCATAGAGTGGCTGGAGTGTGCATGACAGATGGCGCAAGCCAGTCCGTCGGCGGCATCCTGTTGTGGCACTACATCTAGCGACAGTATGCGACAAACCATCTCTTGCACTTGCTCTTTAGCGGCGGCGCCATAACCACAAACCGCTTGTTTAATCTGCCGCGCGGTATATTCTGATACTTCTAAATCCAAGGCCACCATAGCAGCAATGGCCGCGCCACGCGCTTGCCCGAGTTTGAGCGCAGAGTCGGGGTTTTCTGCCATAAATACTTGTTCGATAGCCGCATAAATAGGCTCTTCAGCGTACTTTAGGTGATGCTGAGTAATGCGAGTCAAACCATTAAAGATGCGCTTCAGACGCTCAGGCATCTCTTTGGTGTCAGTGCGAATAGTACCGGCATCAATATACGTCAGCTTATCGCCAGTTTGCTGGACGATACCATAGCCGGTCATACGTGAACCCGGATCAATTCCAATAATAATTGCCATAACACTCCATTTTAGTATTGCGGGTTACTTCTATATAATTTTTTAGCTTAAAAAACCGCCGTAAGTTTGATAGTATAGGGCGTAAGTTTGATAGCATAAGCTGCAAGTTTGATAGTATAGCAAGCCATCCCCATATACATGACAAGATCAATATTTTAATTTGCATAGTGCTTAATTTTTTCAGTTTTAATTTTATAGGACGACATTTTATGGGTCAGATAGTTGGTATTGCCATTGTTTGGTTTATTATCGAGATGCTGCTGTGGTACTTAATTGCCCAGTTTGTTAGTGGCTGGCTGGTGTTTGTTTGGTTTATCATTGCCGCTGTCATTGGTGTCTCTTTTATTCGCAAAGGTTTGGCTACTCTCAATCCCATGGCGCAGCAAATGAAAGCGGGTGGCATGATGAACTCGTCGTCGCGCCCACCAGAGACCACCATGATTAAGAGTGTCGCTATGGCTGCCGCGGGTATTTTATTGCTTATTCCAGGCGTCGTCAGTGATCTGCTAGCATTATTAGTGATATTACCACCTGTGCAAAAGAAGCTAAAAGATGTGGCCAATAAATATGTCATGAACAATCAGCAAAAAATGATGGAAATGATGGCCAAGCAGATGGGTGGCCAAATGGGCGGCCAAATGGGTGGCCAAAATCCATTTGGCGGCGCTGGTGGTATGGGTGGTCAGAATCCATTCGGCGGTTCAGGCGGCATGGGTGGTCAAAACCCGTTTGATAAGCAGCAACAAAATTCTTTTGGTAATGTTTTCAAACAGCATACCACCGTTGATGGCACAGCCAAAAATATCCCGAAAGATGTCAAGAAGATTACTAAATCCGCTAATGACGAGTAGTTGATCGGTCGTTAGACAGTAGCGATTATATTATGAAGTTTTTTGTAAAAGCGGATCAGTAAAGACAATTCAGTGACTCTCGGAATTTACGAATAGTCGAGTAATGAAGATCATTGATCTGCCCCTCTTAAACTAGGATTTAAGCCAAAACAAAATCTGCCATACTAAAAAGCCCTCTTTGTTATGACAAAGAGGGCTTTTTAGTATTTATTGATTTGCAGTGCCAATTTGCAGTGCTAACTGGGCTTACTGGTTAGTCGTATTACTCTTACAGCATTTTTGCTAAGTGGCTTTTGGGAGACAACCAGTGGTGGATAACAGGACATCTAACCAGATAAAAGCAACCAAATAATAAGTAATAGCAACTGAATATAACAACCGGAGTGCCGCTGTAAAATGGCGACCCATGAACCGTGAAGTTCAGGGCGGATACGTCATTGCCTCGGCAGGTTTCCTGAGACACCGCGGACGGTGCAGGTATACACAATGAAGCAATAGGTAGCGCATCCAGGTATAGCATTATCGGCTCAGGGAAATAACATTCACTAGCCAACACTCCAGAATAGCTCTATCTTAACCAATGAAATAGCCGATTGCAAGTCTGTTTTATAGATTGGTCGGTTGCGTTAATAATCGTTTTAGCTGTCCTAATAATTGGCTGTTTTAAATTTTATTCCAGAAGAAACGGGGTCAATAACTTCTGAAATAATACCTAAAAATGTCGAGTTTTAGGCAATTTTGAGATTTGTGGTAGTATAGAGGGCTTTAAACATCCTAATACAACATTATAAGCGTTCATCCACTTGAGGAGCGGTAATCTATGACCAGTATGCAGCAACAATCAGAGTCTATTGAAGACAGTCAGGGCAATAATAAGAAAATACCGCATGTCTTAATGATCTTAGATGGCTTTGGGCATCGTGAAGATGAGAAAGACAATGCCGTCGCTGCCGCTAATATGCCAAATTTAGATAAAATTTACCAACAATATCCTCATGGACTAATATCAGCGTCAGGGCAAGATGTTGGTTTGCCAGAAGGGCAGTTTGGTAACTCGGAAGTTGGGCATATGAACCTAGGGGCAGGCCGAGTCCTTTACCAAGATTCAACTCGGATCTCAAGCGAGGTCGCTGATCGTGAGTTTTATAAAAACGAAGCGTTAGTTGGCGCCGTGACCGCCGCTAATGAGCGGGGCGGCAATGTGCATATCATGGGTCTATTGTCTGATGGCGGCGTCCATTCGCACCAAGATCATATTGAAGCCATGTGTCATTCCGCGTTAGTGCATGGCGCAAAAAAAGTTTTTGTTCATTGCTTTTTAGATGGCCGCGATACCCCGCCCAAGTCTGCTGACAGATATATCAATCGTTTACGTGAGTATCTTAATAAACTCAATGCCCACTATGACGGTCGGGTACAAATTGCCAGTATCATCGGCCGTTACTATGCGATGGATCGGGATAACCGCTGGGACCGAGTGCAAAAAGCTTATGAGTTAATTACCGAAGGTAAAGCCGATCGCTTGGCAACCCGTGCAGACGGAGCGGTACAAGCCGCTTATAAAGCGCGCGAGACCGACGAGTTTATCAGCCCTACTGTCGTTATTGGACGTGACGAAACGCCGTTTACCGTTGATGATAATGATGCGTTAATCTTTATGAATTTCCGTGCTGACCGAGCCCGCGAGTTGGCACAAGCATTTGTATTGCCAGACCATGAGTTTTCAGGCTTTGCCCGTCACAAACGTCCGAAGCTTGCCGCCTTTGTCATGCTGACCCGATATTCAGACGTGTTAGCGGACAATGCCAAGACTAGTATTGCTTATTATCCAGCACCATTAACCAATACGCTGGGCGAATTTTTGCAGGACAAAGGCAAAACCCAGCTGCGTATCGCTGAGACTGAAAAGTACGCTCACGTGACCTTCTTTTTTAGTGGTGGTCGTGAAGCAGAATATGAGGGAGAGGCGCGTATCTTAATACCGTCCCCTGATGTGGCGACTTATGACTTGCAGCCCGAAATGAGTGCTCATGAGGTTACTGATAAGCTAGTAGCAGCGATTGAATCAGGCAAATATGACGTATTGATCGTGAATTATGCCAATGGCGACATGGTTGGGCATACGGGTATTTTTGATGCCGCTGTACAAGCTGTAGAAGTGTTAGATACCTGCGTAGGTCGTATTGAGTCCGCTGTACGCGCGGCGGATGGCAATATGATAATTACCGCTGATCATGGCAACTGTGAGCAAATGCAAGATTACGATAGCGGGCAAGTACATACCCAGCATACCACCGAGCATGTGCCCTTGATTTATATCGGAGAGCAAAAGGTGAAGGTACGTAGTGGCGGTAAGCTTAGCGATGTGGCCCCTACCATTTTGGCACTTATGAGTATTGAGCCACCTACTGAGATGACTGGAGAAAATTTACTGATTCCAGCATTATAACCATAAGATTGACAAAGGAATGACAAAGGAATGACAAAGGAATGACAAAGGAATGACAGTTTTTCTAACTGCGACACGCCTATAAAAAAGGGAAGGGTAACTATTATCCCTCCCTTTTTTATAGGTCCATATTTTCGTGGGCAAGACGCGCACTTGCAATACAGTCCTAGTTTTTAGCGCGCTGTTAATGCTATCTTACAAGGTATTATTTGAGCATAATATTATAGTATTATAATAGCCACCCTGCGTACTTCCTTATTTTAGATGAGTCCTTCTATGCGTCTATCCGCTTTTAAACGACCAACAAACCCAGTGATGTCAACCTCTATCAAGCCTGTCAACGTTAAGTCTGCGCTTATGATTGGTCTCGTCGGTTTAGGTAGCGTCAGTCTATCCGCACAAGCGGCTACTCAGGCGGCCGTTACCGTACCTGTCGATACCAGTGTCAGTAGTCCTACAGCAGGCATACAGCTTATTAGTTTAAAAGATGATGCAGTGGCAGTAGAGAATGGTACTGATGACTTATCTGAGGTAGACGATATGTTGGATGCTGCTGATCAAGCCGATCAAGCCGATCAAGCTGATGACTGGATAGACAATGTACCTGATGCCAGCGCTCTAGATATCGACTCAGACTATAACGATTCAAACGAGATAACTACGGATATTCCCGCCGAAGTTGCCGAGGTTTCTTTAAATGCTATTGCACCTGAGACTTTAAAGACCTTTGTTGCTGTTGTGGATCTAGTACGGCGTGAATATGTTGAGGCGGTCAACGATGAGGAACTGTTTATAAATGCCATGAGTGGCATGTTGACCAAGCTTGACAGTCATGCTGAGTTTTTAGATGCCGAGGCCTATGAAAACCTACGGGCTTTTACTCAAGGGGATGTGGGTGATATCGGATTGACAGCCACGTATCAACCGAAGAGAGGTTACTGGGTCATTACCGAGGTGATTACTGACTCGCCTGCTGATAAAAAAGGCATTGCTATTGGTGATTATTTGCATCAAATCGATGACTTTAAGCTAGATGAAAATAAGCAATCTAATGATATCAAGCAGCTGCTGACCGGTATTGCAGGCACGCAAGTGGATGTGGTGGTCTCAAAAGCAGGTCGCCGCAAACGTACCACTACCTTACAACGCAACAATGCTCATCCTCAGGCTATCGAAACCCAACTGATTGATGGTGTTGCCATTATTAGGCTACCGGCCTTTCAAAATAACAGTCGCGAGCAAATCTTACAAAGCTTGATTGGCTTAGATGCGCCCGTTACTGGTATCTTGCTAGATATGCGTGACAATCCTGGTGGTGTACTGACTTCAGCCGTAAAAGTAGCCAGCTTATTTATGACCGATACCGATGTAGTGCAAGTAAAAGGTCGCCAAAGCGCCCCGCGTACCTTGTCGACCCAAGGCACTGCAGTACTTAAACCATTGCCAGTTGTCGTCCTACAAAATCGCTATTCGGCATCAGCCGCTGAAGTGCTGGCAAGTAGCTTACAGGCACAAAAGCGGGCGACTATCGTAGGCGAGATCAGTTATGGTAAAGGCTCGGTACAGTCGGTAATACCGCTCAATGATGAGCAGGCTGTTAAGCTTACCGTCGCCAACTATCTGACTGCCGCTGGCAAAAAAATAGATAAAATTGGCGTGCAGCCCGATGTGCGCTTATCGGGTAATGAGAGTACCTGGGAGCAGCAAGCGCTCAATTTACTTCGCCAACAAGTGCAGTCTTCGGGACTTCGTTTCGTGCGACAAGACCCGTTAAAATAAAACCATCCCTATATTCACAATCGGTACACTCAAAACTACTTACCATGTTGATCTTCAGCGATATCAAGCTTTTTCATCCGATAGCGTAAGGAGCGAAAAGTGGTGCCTAGCAGCTCTGCTGCTTGGGTCTTATTCCAGTCAGTCTGTTTAAGCGCCGTAATAATCAGATGTTTTTCTTGGTCCTGTAAGTACGCTGCCAAGCCTTTTAGGGGTAACTCACCGTCAAACGATAATTCGCTGTCAGAGCTGCCTACTACCTGTGGATTATCTTCCGTTCGAACAATAGCGCTAGCCGCTGGTCTTTGTTCAAATGAGTCAGTTAAATGCTCAGAGGGCTTTGCTGGACCAGCCGCCGAGCTCTGAACTTTAGAGATCGCAGCAGTATGATTATCGGCAATCGTCTTTTCACCATGCCTTGTGGTCTCATAATCGATGCTAAGCTCAGGTAGCCCTAGGTGACTGATATCAATCGTTGAGGTTTCAGCTAGCGTCACTGCGCGCTCAAGGACATTACGCAGCTCGCGGACATTACCAGCAAACCCATGATTCTGTAATCGCAGGCAAGCGTCTGCCGTTAACGACGGCGGCGTACCAAGTTGCCATTCTTCAGTAATGAGCGCCAAAAAATGTTGGGCTAAGACTGGAATATCCTCACGACGGGCATTAAGAGTGGGCAGCTTAAGCTCAATAACGTTGATACGGTAGTACAAATCTTGTCGGAATGTACCCTCTTGTACCAGTTGATTTAAGTCTTTATGAGTCGCTGACAGGATACGAGTATCTACTGGCACCTCTTTTGTGTCGCCAATAGCTCGTACGGTTTTTTCTTGAATAGCGCGCAGCAGTTTAACCTGCATTGCCAGTGGCAAGTCTGCAACTTCATCCAAGAATAAAGTACCGCCATTGGCCTGCTGAAACAAACCTTGTTTGTCCGCAAAGGCACCGGTAAAGCTGCCTTTTTTATGACCAAAAAACTCTGATTCCATCAATTCCGTAGGTATTGCACCACAGTTCACCGGTACAAAATTGCCGTCTCGGCGCGGACTCAAATCATGAATCAATCTCGCTACCACCTCTTTACCGGTCCCTGAAGCACCAGATAAAAATACCGGCGCTTGTGAGCGTGCTAGTTTCAAAATAGTGTGTTTAAGGGTTTGCATGACTGCCGAATCACCGATCAGACGGCTGTCTAGCATCTGCTGTTCAGGTGATCCTTCAGTAGGTACTTCTGTACTATAATCTTGATGGATAACCTTAAGAGCATTTTCGACCAACTGGCGTAAACGGGGGAGTTCGAGTGGTTTATTGACGAAGTCAAACGCGCCAAGTTTTAGCGCCTCAATAGCCAAATCCATATTGCCATAGGCAGTAATGACGGCTACTGGGGTGCTAGAGCTGTTACTAATCTGCTTGACCAACTCCAGCCCTGAACCATCAGGCAGCTTTAAATCGGTCAAACAAAAGTCATAATGATTGTCTTGCCAGTATGATTTTGCTTGCGATAAAGTGTAAGCCACGTCGCTTTTAATACCCATCTTGGTTAGGGTAATTTGCATCAGCCGGCATAAATCCACTTCATCATCGACGACTAGCGCAGTTTTTGTCATACATAACCTCAGTGTGTTCATTGCTACAAGTGACGTTCTTTTATCAAGTGATGCTCTTTCGTATTGAATGAATCATATATCTATATGAGTGCTCTATTCAAATAAGTGCTCTATAGTTAAAATACCTTAAAAACGCGACGGTACTGCTGGTTAAAAAATTAGTGAGCATTAGTTATTAATGGCTGCAGTATCAGCAGCAGGCGCCACTAAGCGAAAGCAGGTCTTTTTATGCTCAGGAACATAAAGTAGGCGGGCTTGATTGGCCTCACAAAATGATTGAGATAAATACAGTCCTAAACCTGTCCCCGACTTACCGGTAGTAAAAAATGGATTGAATAAATGCAGCAAATTAGCAGTGCTAACACCAGTGCCATTATCTAACACGTCAACTATAACATCGTTCTCAGCACAATAAATCTCGATTTCTACATAAGCATGAGGGTGAGCGTAGCTACTATGGCGTAAGCCATTGTTAATTAGGTTGATTAAAATCTGCTCTAACTGGTGGGTATCAAACAGTATGATTGGTTGTGTGTGCATGCGTAAGAAAACGTCGTGGTCTCGAAAATAATTATCCAAGAATAGTGGTATCCACTCAGCCAGCACTAGGGTTTGTTGCTTAGGCATCTGCTGCCGAGATAGCTTTAACACATTCTCAATAATATGATTGACCCGCTTAGTTTGGGCAAAGATCATTTTATAAAGCTCATGGTTGCCAGTTAGCTCACTAGTATGATTGCTATCAGCATGAGCATCACGGGCTGCTGCATTGATGTTGCCACTTGTAGTATCAGAAGCAATATTATTATCTGTAACCCTTTCTACGACCTCTTCCATTAATAGCTGACTGGCTTGGGAAATGGCCGCTAGAGGATTCCTTATTTCATGAGCAATACTGGCGGTTAACTGTCCAAGTGACGCTAATTTTAATTGCTGAGCGCTGGCCTGTTCACGGCGCAAATCTTCTAATATCACCAGCTGGCTGTAATCCTTCAAAGGGATGATCTGTACGCGCAGTTTACCGACTACTGAAGCGCTGGCCGCCGCGGGTAACTCATAAGTAAAGGTACGTGATTGACCAATTGCGACTGACAAGCAGCCGTCAAGCAGTTGAGGATGCTGCTCAGCGAGCTGTTGTTGAAAGGCAGATAATAGACTGCTGTCAGTATCTGTTTGTTGATCGTCATTCTGATTTTGTGCCGACTTGTCCTGAACAGTAGGGTAGATATCAGAATCGGCTACTGTTTTGGTAAGTATCTCGCTAGCAGCGTCAGGCAGCGACAGCAGTAAGTGTTTAGGGATGCTCAGTAGTTGGTAGGTGGCAAGGTTTGCTAAGATGATCTGTTGTCTATCGATTACTATGACCCCATTGACCATTTGACTGATGACTTCTTGGTTGAGGTCATGAAGTCGCGCGACCTCTTTAGCGTGGTGTGCAGCCACCCTTTCAGCGTGTACCAAGCGCTGCGAGATAGACCAGCTTAAAAATCCCACTGCCAAAAAGCTTGCTGACATCAGCAATGCATCACCTAAGTTGGACAAACTCATGCTATTGGCGATAGCATAAAAAAACTGCTGATAAATGACAAAGATAATGGCGAGCAGGGTGATAACTAGCGCTTGTGAGCTGTGTAGCATCATAAAGCTCGCCGCTACTACTACCATGTACAGCATAGTGAGCTGTAGATCAGGCGCGCCCTTGGTATAAAGCAGTAGACTTAATATAATGACATCTAGCGCCAGTCCAAAAGCGAGCTGCCGCCGTAACTGTTTGGTAGCCACATAAAACAACCCCAGCATAATTAAGCTGAGTAATACATAAAAACTAAGCACGGTTTGCTGCAATAAGCTCGGCAGTAGCAAACTGCCATCATTGTTGGTGGTGACATACACCGTCAACATAAAAAAGATGCTGATGATAAACCGATAACTGCTATAAATTAACCCAATCCGGCGTAACTGCGATGCGGGCAAGGTATTAACTTGTTGCAAATAGGTGGTAAGGGCCGTGATGGTTTTTACAGCGACTTTCATAAATTGACTCAAACAATAAGGATACCTACCAAGTGTTCAACACGCCCTAAGTATTAGGAATTTAGTTTACGGTTGGATTAAGCCATGACGTATCGCTAAATGAGTCAATTTCACATCACTATCGACATTGACCTTTTCATAAATACGGTAGCGATAAGTGTTAATGGTTTTGACACTGACAAATAATTGATCCGCAATTTCCTGTGGGCTTTGACAATTAACCACCATCAACGCGACCTGTTTTTCGCGATCACTTAATAAATCAAAAGGGGAGGTGGCATTATCTGATAACAGCACTTCGGCCAGCTGCTCGGCCACGTCCTGACTAAAATAACGCCCGCCTTGATAGACTTTTTTGACGGCTATTAACATCTCATCCAGTGGGGTACCCTTGGTGATGTAACCATTAACGCCCGCTTTGAGGAGCATCGATGGATAAGGCTGTGCGGACATACTACTTACTGCCAAAATCTTAATGCCCATATCCAGTTGTACCAAGCGTTTGGTTGCTTCAATGCCACCGATATTAGGCATGTTGACATCCAGTAACACCACATCAGGGCGCAGCTGTTTGGCCAACTTGATAGCCATGTCGCCACTGTCTGCTTCGCCCACTACCTCAATATCAGCACTATCAGCCAACATACGACTGATGCCCATTCGCACCAGATCATGATCATCTACTACTAATACTCGAATCATAGGTATACTCTTTGCTATCTGACAAAATGGAAGCTATGTCATTAAAGTGAATCATTAAAGTGAATCATTAAAGTGAATCATTAAAGTGAATCTACTTCAACTAATGTTTGTAATTCATACAAACCATGTAAATATTGGTACTTCACCTAAGCAATAGCCATGCTGCTACTGACTTTACACTATGATGAGGTAATTGTGAGCGTATTTGGCTGGAAAATTATTATATATTGCTTGAATGTTAGTTAATCTTGCTTGAAACTAAAGCAAGTGTAGCAAACATTGAACAGAATCAAAAAAATGCTATGAAATTGGTGCAGCGGATCAAACTTAAATGCAAATCATGATACACTAAAAATACAAATACTCTATATGAGTCTCTACAAACACATTCATACAAGCTAGGTATGTTATCAGCGTCAAGCTATTTGTAACCGACGTGATATCGACAGCAGGGGGAAGAATGAAGCATCTACCATTAACCAAACAGCAAGTAACCGCTGCACTGATTTCGTTGAGTTTGGGCAGTGTTGCACAAGCGGCACTTACTATTAATGGTAGCGCTGAAGCTAACTCTAGTGCTCGCATGAGCTGGGGTGGTGCTGATAGCTTGTCAGAAGCACGCAATATTATGTATACGCCCAGTGGTTCCGCTATCAAAAAAGTCGATAATGGCTACGGTACTACTAATGTTACCAATGCGAACAGTTATGGTAGCGGCAGTAATAGCAACAGCAGTAATAGTTATAATAACACTAATACCTATAACACCACCTATCGTGGCAGTTTTGGCAGCAGTGATATGTTACCGATCAGCACTGATTCGCGCAGCGTAGTCGTGATTGATGTGGAAACTGGCAAGTCGATATACGAAAAAGATGCGGACATTGCTCGTCCTATGGCATCGATCACTAAGCTTATGACCGCCATGGTAGTATTAGATAGCGGACAAGATATGCGCCAAGAGATTACCCTGGTGCCCAGTGATTTTGTGGGTCCAAAGCGTGCCAGCTCAAATCTGAAGTCAGGTGATCGCATGAACCGTGCTGAGGTGCTGTTAATGACCTTAATGAAATCAGAAAACCCTGCGGCAAAAACCTTAGCCCGTAATTATCCAGGTGGCTACGATGCCTTTATGCGTGCGATGAACCGTAAAGCGCAAGATTTAGGGATGAGTAGCGCTTTTTTTGGTGATCCAACCGGTCTTGATGCTCGTAACGTTGCTTCATCAAATGATTTGGTCAAAATGGTACGTGCTGCTGGCAACTATGATGTCATCCGCCGTTTTTCTACCACCAAAAGCTATGACTTCTTCGTGGGTAATAACTCTAGCGGTAACCGCACTTATAAAGCTAACAATACCAGCAGCCTAGTACGTTCTGGTGACTATCCAATTGGTATCTCAAAAACAGGTTTTATCAATGAAGCGGGTCGTTGTGTGGTCATGGAAACTCGGGTTAACAATCGTCCAGCCATTATTGTTATCCTAGGCGCTAACAGTTCAGCAACGCGTTGGGGCGATGCTAAAAACATCTTAAGTAGCTTAGCAACTCGCCGTACAGTTTAAATAAAATTTTTATAAATATTTATGATGTTATTTCCCCCATAAAAATTACGTCGTAACGTAAATAAAAAGGCTGTTATCTGCTATAACGGTCTTTTTTTTGCTCAGAGTTTGAGGATATTCATATGGCTAAACCCCTAACGCTAGTACCCGTGCCTAAGTTGTATTTACTTACCAATGATGACGAGTTTGAGTTGCTCTACCGCAAGCTCGAGACTGCCTTGGCCACAGGATTGATAGGATTATTACAGATTCGGCGCAAACAAGTACTCGCAATGCCAAATGGACAAACATTGCTATATGACGAAGCGGTGAAAATTGTGGCATTGGCCGCAGAATATAACGTGCCAGTAGTAATAAATGATGACCTCACATTGGCAGCTCAGCTGGGAGTTGGGGTACATTTAGGACAGCAGGACGGCAGTATTAGTCAGGCAAAACAGCAATTAATGCCCAATACGATTATTGGACGGACTTGTCATGGTAATGTGGATTTAGTAAAAGCAGCGCAAGACGACGGTGCGAGCTATGCGGCAATGGGAGCGGTATTTGCCTCCACTACCAAACCGAATGCCAATACCCTCTCGCGCTCGCAGCTTATCGATGGCTGTCAGCAAGGTAGGGATAACAGTGTTAATAAAAGCATTGATATGTGTGTGATTGGGGGTCTAACTGCCGAGAATATCGGACAGCTAGCAGGCTTACCGATTACTTATATTGCGGTTGTGGGTGATATTATGGATTTACCGCTTGATAGGATTACTAAGCGTTGTCAAGAGTGGCAGCAGGCGCTTGCCGAATGGCAATCACCTGCTTAATATCTTAAATTCAACACGCTCTAAATCCAGTAACTGTTTGAAAAGTGACTGTTTGAAAAGTGACTGTTTAGCAAGTAACTGTCGCTAAAATACCTTAAAAACGCGACGGCACTGCTGGTATGAGCTTTTTGCAGCCTCTGTCTGCGTAGGCACAGCAAGCAAGAAAAACGTATGCCAGCAGTAGGTTATGTATCGATATTACTTTTCATTGACTATATTTAAAAAGTGACTGGCTTAAGCAAGCAGCAATGGTTTTTATAATGCATGGGTTATGCGTTAAGGTTAAAAACTATTCAGCATGATCCATACACAAGGTGGCGTAGGGGACGGCTTCCAAACGTTGGGGCTGAATATCTTTACCACATACTTCGCATTCCCCATAAGTCCCGTTTGCAATAATGCTTAGCGCATTTTTAACATAAATAAGGTTTTGGTGTGCTTCAGCTGCTAGTAGTTGGCGGGTATCATTCTGACGAATAGAGATTGCCTGGTCTTCCCAGTCTTTATTGAGCTCATCCTGCGGATTTTGAATGTCATTTTTTATTTTCTCAATGCGGGTCTCATACTCTTCTTGTAGTGTTAATAGTTTCTGTTTGGCAGCATCTAAGTCAACGCTCATAATGATCTCCTGATCGCTTTTAATAAATTATTGTGGAAAGGATTGTTGTTATTGTCTACTGTTCTATCATAAGGGCGGTAGTGACTGAGTACCACCACGAAATGTTACTGGGTTTTTTAATTAATTTTGGCTGATTTATCTCTACAGTCGACAACTGATTTTTTGGTTTTAACAATAGTCTTAAGAATTTGAGATTGGGCTACCTCTATACTTAAAGCCACGGCTAAAGTTTATAGCAGCTTGCCTATAGAGCTTTGATAGCAATTTGATAGGGCTTTAATAGCAATTTGATAGAGCTTTGATAGCAATTTGATAGGATCTTGGTAGAAAGCTGATAGAATGCAGCGGCTATTGTTTGCTACTAAATATTTTTGATAAAATTACCCATCAAAAAGCTAACAATAAGAACCAATTCATAAAGACCACTTAACGAAGATAAAACATTAAAAATTAATAGATAGATTGAGACCTAGCATAGGAGCAGGTAATGAATTTTTTGCGTATGAGCGAGTTGGTTTTAGCCGGCAAAGTGGTATTAATTCGCGAAGATCTAAATGTACCTATCAAAGGCGGCAAGATTACTAGTGATGCCCGTTTGCAAGCCAGTTTGCCGTCCATTAAAATGGCGCTAGACAAGGGTGCGGCAGTAATTATCTGCTCGCATTTAGGTCGTCCAACTGAAGGCACGCCCGAAGCGCAATATTCATTGGCCCCTGTTGCTGAGTATTTAACAGATAAGCTAGGGGCGCAGTTAACCCAGCCAGTGACGCTTGACCGCGATTATCTCACTCAAGGGGTAACCATCAAGGCCGGCGAGGTAGTACTGTTAGAAAATGTTCGCTTTAACCAAGGTGAAAAGAACAATGATACCGTGCTCGCACAACTATACGCTGATTTATGCGACATATTTGTGATGGATGCCTTTGGCACCGCTCATCGTGCGCAGGCCTCAACGGAAGGCGTTACTCAAGCGATGCGTCAAGCGGATAAAACGGTGTGCGCAGGCCCTTTATTAGCCGCCGAGCTAGATGCATTAAGTAAAGCCCTAGAAGCGCCAGCGCAGCCGATGCTGGCTATTGTTGGGGGCTCAAAAGTATCGACTAAACTTGAAGTCTTACACAGTCTAGCAGCGCTTTGTACGCAAATTATTGTTGGTGGTGGCATTGCCAATACTTTCTTAGCGGCACAAGGTCATAGTGTTGGCGCCTCCTTGTATGAGGCAGACTTGGTTGATACTGCCCGTCAAATCATGCAAAAAACGGAGATCTTATTGCCTGAGTATGTCGTGGTTGCTGATAAAAATGACATTGACTTTACTGACTTTATTGGCTCCTTGCAACAGGTAACCGCCACTGTCAAAGCTGTTGATGCTATCGGCGAACATGATATGATTTTAGATATTGCACCGCAGAGTGCTGCCATATTAGCCGAGGCTATTGCTCATGCAAAAACCATCTTATGGAATGGGCCGGTTGGGGTTTTTGAAGTAGATGCCTTTGGTGCTGGCACTCAAATTGTGGCGACTGCAGTCAAGAATAGTGAGGGCTTCTCGATCGCTGGTGGCGGCGATACACTAGCGGCGATTGACAAGTATCAAGTGGCCGATGGGGTCAGTTATATGTCAACGGGTGGTGGTGCGTTCTTAGAGTTCGTAGAAGGCAAAACCTTACCAGCAGTGGCGGCATTGCAAATGAGTGACCAGTAACTTTACAGTACTTATTGATTCAGTAACATTACGCTTACAACCTGTACTAAATATATAAGTTAGGCTGTAAAGCTCTACCATGGTGAATAGTTAGCGCTTATAGGGTGAAAGGGTTATAGTTAGAAAGCTAGCTTATCAATCCAAAAGCTAATATATAACGACTATTATTAAGTCGTTATTATTTGTTAATATACTAAAAACTGTTATTGCATGTCTTATTTGCACTCTATAAAATAGCGCCACCATGTATTTTGACATGCA
Source organism: Psychrobacter sp. PL19 (assembly GCF_017875835.1). Lineage (NCBI taxonomy): Bacteria > Pseudomonadati > Pseudomonadota > Gammaproteobacteria > Moraxellales > Moraxellaceae > Psychrobacter > Psychrobacter sp. PL19. Next base: position 2,824,288 of record NZ_JAGING010000001.1, on the reverse strand, counting down.
TTATTTACTAGAGGTTTATTATGTTAAAACGTCATTTGTTACTTGCTAGCGTGCTTGCTGGTACCTTCGCAGTCACTGCATGCAGCCAACAAACTGAAGAACAAGCAGAAGCCACCGCCGCAGAAGCTGTAGATACTGCTGAGTCAGCTGGTGATGATATTGCCGCTAACACTGCAGCCGCTACTGCTGAAGCTGAAGCTGCAGCACAAGATGCTGGTACTGAGCTTGCTGATGGTGCCCAAACTGCTGGCGCGGCTGCTACTGGTGCGGTTGCAAACACCGGCGACGCAATTGCCGATGGTGCTAACACTGCAGTTGCCAATACCGCTGAAGCCGTCGCTAATGGTGCTAACTCTGTTGCTGAGGGTGCCACTGATGTAGCGAACAACGCAGAAGAAAAAGTACCTGCAGATCAACAGTACTAATTCTAAAAAGTTACTAATTCCAAAAGTTACTAATTCCAAAAATTTACTGGTTTTAAATAGTAACTGGTTTTAAATAGTAACTTTAGTGGTATTAAGAAAATAATTAATAGTGATATGTCGTAGACACTAACATTTATTAAACCACGTAGTGTTTATTAACTATCCTAGTAATAATTTTATTAGCGTACAAAATATCTAAAGAGCCTTGGTGATTACCAAGGCTTTTTTGTGTTTTATATTGTAATTATTATAGGATAGGGTAACAGGCTTGGGCTTTTATTCTGAACTGATTATTGTGAACTGACTATATGGAAGCTCTTATAAGTGATGGAGAACGATTCAGACAGATAAATAGCCCCGTAACAGCTGCGAAGAGTAGGTAGTTTTGTTATAATCACTGCGTACTGACGACTATCAAAGATCATGGCATCTTTTATGGACTTATAGTCGTAAAACTATTTTTAAACAGTGTTTTTAGACAGTCATTAGCAAACCCTGTGTGCAAAAATTATTTTTAAAATTCAACTAGAGAGCGTGTTATGGCCTTAATTTCTTTACGTCAACTTTTAGATCATGCCGCTGAGCACAGCTACGGTGTTCCTGCTTTTAACGTCAATAACCTAGAGCAGATGCGAGCGATCATGATGGCAGCCGATGCTTGTGATTCACCAGTGATAGTCCAAGCCAGCGCGGGCGCACGCGGTTATGCGGGGTCGGCTTTTTTACGTCACTTAATCAGCGCCGCTATTGAAGAATGGCCACATATTCCGGTAGTGATGCATCAAGACCATGGCATGTCACCTGCGGTCTGCCAGCGTTCAATCCAGTTAGGTTTTTCATCAGTGATGATGGATGGTTCACTCGGTGAAGACGGTAAAACCCCAATGGATTATGACTACAATGCTAGTGTGACTCGCGAAGTGGTTAAGTTTTCGCATGCTTGCGGCGTGTCGGTAGAAGGCGAGATTGGTTGTTTGGGTAGTCTGGAAACTGGCTTGGCTGGCGAAGAAGACGGTTCTGGCGCAGAAGGCGTGCTCGGTCATGAGCAGTTATTAACCAGTGCAGACGAAGCAGAACAGTTTGTAAAAGACACCAACGTTGATGCCTTAGCCATAGCTATTGGTACCAGTCATGGTGCCTATAAGTTTACCCGTCCACCGACAGGTGATATTTTATCTATTGAGCGGGTAAAAGAGATTCATGCGCGTATTCCAAATACTCACCTAGTCATGCATGGCTCTTCGTCAGTGCCACAAGAATGGCTAAAAATTATTAATGAATATGGTGGTGATATTGGCGAAACTTACGGTGTGCCAGTTGAGCAAATCGTGGAAGCGATTAAGCATGGTGTCCGCAAAGTGAACATCGATACTGATCTACGTCTAGCGTCAACAGCTGCTATTCGTCAGCATTTAGCGCACAACCCCAGCAACTTTGATCCTCGTAAGTACTTCAAAGCCTCAATGGTGGCAATGTCCGATATCTGTACCAATCGTTTTGAAGCGTTCGGCTCTGCGGGTCAAGCACATAAAATTCGCCCAATTAGTCTCGAAAGCATGGTTGATTTTTATCAGTAAGTTAACGTAGCGAACCTCTTGAGTTGGTTCATGAAGCTCTGTAGATTATCGTAATACAGTGAATCGAATCTCAAAATGTTACAGTGTTACTGGTATAAATTTTTTGTAGTCTCGAGACACGCTTGCGAACAGCAGGTAAGAAGATTTGCAGCAGTAGCACGCTGTTACAGACGTCTATTTTTTATTCTGAAGCAACTATAGCAGCTCATTTTATTATTTATGATAGGTGATGATTATGATAGGACTGATCACTGGACAGGTGCAATATTTGATGGCACCTACTGCCTGTATCATGACCACCTCTGGAGTAGGTTATGATGTTGAGCTGCCATTGCCTTCGTTTTGCCAGTTACGCGTGGATGAGCCCGCGAGAATTTGGACTCATTTACATGTCCGCGAAGACGCGCAGCTGCTGTTTGGCTTTATCGATCGTAAAGAGCGTGACGTCTTTCGACAGTTGATCAAGATCAATGGGGTCGGCGCTAAAATGGCGCTGGCTATGCTGTCGGCTATGTCGGCTGCAGAGTTAAAGATGCATGTTGAGCAAGATTCAGAAACGGCGTTGATGCGTATTCCAGGTATCGGTAAAAAAACCGCTCAGCGTTTATTAATTGAGCTAAAAGACAAGCTCAAAAATATTGAAGTCGATGACAGTAATTTGGAGTTTGCTACCCAATCAGCGCCGGTTTCTCACGAAAGCAGTATTATTGCTGAAGTAGAAGGCGCGCTAATTAGCTTGGGCTATAAAGAAAAAGAAGCCCAGCAAGCGATTAAAGCTGCCAAGAATAATGGGACTGTTTTTGAAGACACGCAGGGACTATTAAAGGCCACCCTTCAACAGCTCTCTGGCTTTTAAGTAAGTCCCGCAATTTTTATAAGCTTTGCTGTATATTGTCTCTGCCTTTAATATATAGTTAAAATACCTTAAAAACGCGACGGTACTGCTGGTATACGCTTTTTGCAGCCTCTGTCTGCGTAGGCACAGCAAGCAAGAAAAACTTATACCTAGCAGTATGTTATGTATCGATATTACTTTTCATTGACTATAGCGATAAAATATATGACACAAGATCGCTTGATTAATCCTTTGGAAGGGGCAAGTGACGCTCCTGATGCCAACATTCGTCCCTCATCTCTAGCTGAGTATATTGGTCAGCCGGTCGTGCGCGAGCAAATGGAAGTCTTTATTGAGGCGGCACGTGCGCGCGATGAAGCGCTGGATCATACCCTTATCTTTGGTCCTCCTGGCTTAGGTAAGACTACCCTTGCCAATATTATCGCTCGCGAGATGGGCGGCAATCTACGCTCTACGTCTGGACCGGTACTAGAGCGTGCAGGCGACTTGGCCGCGATGTTGACCAACTTGGAAGCGGGCGATATCCTTTTTATCGATGAAATTCACCGTTTGAGCCCAGTAATCGAAGAGATACTCTATCCTGCGATGGAAGATTTTCAGCTGGATATTATGATTGGTGAAGGGCCGGCGGCTCGCTCTATCAAGCTTGATCTGCCACCATTTACCTTAGTGGCAGCAACCACGCGAGCAGGATTATTAACCTCGCCATTACGAGATCGTTTTGGTATTGTTCAGCGTCTTGAATTTTATAATATAGCTGATTTGACTACTATTGTCAGTCGCGCTGCGCGTCTGATGCGGGTGACGATGAGCGAGGATGGCGCGGTCGAGATTGCTCGCCGGGCACGTGGTACACCAAGGATTGCCAATCGCTTATTACGCCGTGTGCGTGATTATGCTCAAGTAAGAGGTGATGGTCGGATCAACAGCGATATTGCTGGTAGTGCTCTTGATATGCTAGCGGTCGATCGGCGTGGTCTTGACCATTTAGATCGGCGTTATATTGAAATCTTGCACGAACGCTTTGATGGTGGTCCTGCTGGCGTCGAGGCGGTAGCAGCAGCCATGGCTGAAGATCGTGGCACGCTCGAGGACGTGATTGAACCTTATCTTATACAACAAGGCTATGTGCTGCGTACTGCGCGTGGACGGATGTTGACACAGATGGCTATTGATCAGATGTGAGAATATTCATCTTAATTTATAGATGTGGATACAAACAGCTCTCACAAACCAAGTCATTTTAAGCCGCTTTCATTACCCCAAAATACGCCAAACTACCATCAGTAGCGCTAAAATATAAAAGACTGGCGAGAGCCAACCGACCACTTGGGTGGCAATGGCAATGAACAGTCCAAATCCTGCTAGCGCTATCCAGTCACGGCGTCGGTCATTGAGCATATCAGCGCGTATCTGTTGTATCTCACGCAATTGACTGTCTTGGCGTGAGCCTTGAGAGGCTAGGCTCTGCAAGCTTTGATCCAGTAGCTTTGGAATATCGGTCGCGGACAATAAAATCTCCGGCAGCTGCGCGCGTAGCTGTTGTAAATTACGCATCGGATCCAGCTGTTCTTTAATCCAGCTGCTTAAAATCGGTTTGGCTAATGACCAAATATCTAGATCGGGATATAGGTCGCGTCCCAGTCCCTCGACATGCACCAAAGTCTTGAGCAGCAGCATCAGTTGCGGTGGAATGCTCATATGATGACGGCGAGCAATGTCCAAAATTTGCATTAACACACCGGCAAAGTCTATCTCATTAATGGATTTCTTTAGCATAGGGCCAACGGTACGGCTCATATCACGCATCAAGGCATGCTTATTACTATTGGGCGGTATCCAGCCCGCGCGGCTGACGATATCAACCACAGCGGTAAAGTTATTATTCATTACTGCCAGTAGCATCCGCGCTACAATCAGCTGATCATCCTTTGATAAGGTGCCCATAATGGCGCAATCAAGACCGATGTAGCGTGGCTCACGTCCCAAATCAACAGCCACCATGTCAGCGGTGTTCGCTGTGACTGGCGGAGTCTCTACGAACACATTGCCCGGATGCATATCGGCATGAAAGAAATTATCACGAAAGACTTGGGTAAAAAATATAGTTAAGCCTTTTTCGGCTAAAATAGCGCGATCATAACCGAGTTGGTCAAAGATCTGTGTTTGTGAAATTGGCACGCCCTGAATACGCTCCATCACCATGACATTTTTGGCAGCGTCATAGACTTCAGGGACGTACATTAAGCCTGAACCCAAGAAGTTATTACGCATCTGCGTGGTGTTTTCTGCCTCAAGTGTTAAATCCAACTCATTAAGCATTACTTGCCGATAGTCTTCGACAATGGCAATGATATGTATCGCGCGCGCCGCTTCTACCCGTGCCGACACCCAATTGGCCAGTTCACGTAGTAGCTCAAAGTCTGCAACAATGGTGGTGCGAATATCAGGACGGACGACTTTTACCACCACTTCACGACCATCGTTTAGGGCGGCGGTATGCACTTGCGCAATCGAGGCTGCCGCTAACGGCTTTACGTCAAAACGGGCAAATAAAGTGTCAATAGACTGACCAAGGCCATGCTTAGAATCTTGAATTTGAGTGATAGCAATATCAACATCGAAGGGTTTGACTTTATCTTGTAGCTGAATTAACTGGGTGATGATTTCAGGCGATACCAGGTCACGACGGGTAGAGAGCAGTTGCCCGAGCTTTAAAAACAAGGTGCCCATGTCTTCTAAGGCATATTTAATCGCGTTTGGCTGATGCTTTTTACCCCAAGCTGCTGGGTGTAGACGAATTAAGCGCGCAAGCGGTTGTAGCTGCGGCGCGTCTTCAACGGAAAAGTGAGTGTCAATGCGGTAGCTGGCGGCAATGCGCCAAAGCTCAAGTAGACGGGCGCGATGAGATAGTAGCATAGGCGATAGACACTCTAAGTGGTTATTTTATATCGTTAATCTGTATAGATATTCTAGATAAATACGCGAATAAGAGGGTGGGTTATGGCTATTGTTGATGTCTTAAACGCGCCTGTTCCGCCTTAATGGCAGCCAGTCTGGCCTCTTCGCGTTCAACGTCAGCGCGCAGTTGTAATATTTGTTGCTTCAAATCATTTGCTTGCGCTTTTTCAGCCGGATCAGGCACACTATTTCCTGACACGTCATTTGCCCAGTCACTCACATCATCAAAGGCACGTTTGGCGCTGTGGCGAAAACTGCCTTTGAGCTGCGAGATAAGGAGCTGTAATTGGCCGGCCAGTGGTCTGCCAATCAGGGGCTCAAGCTGTCCAGCAATGTCAGGGTCAAAACCAGCTATTAACTGTTTCAACTGCATGAGTACTTTATAATCACCCGCAATCGGCAAATTACCTTCCGCGCCGCGCATTAGATTGAGTAATTGGGCTGGATTGTCGACAGTGATGATGCAGTCAGGGCTACTATGACCTATACGACTGTTATCAAAACCCGCTCGTTGGCGTTCATCTAAAGTGCTACCGTTTGGCTCAAACACACCGTCAGTAGTCACCGGCTCAAAACGCAGACGTTCGTGATTGAATAAAACATCGATGTGAATCTCCGGCATGACTATATTCAGTCGTAGTACTTTGCCAGCCAGTGGGGCAAGGCCCGCTTGAGTGATTTCATCACTAGCAATGGCAATATTAATTAGCTTTTCGGCACCGGCCAAAAGTAATACAGTCAGCATAAAATACTCGCATATTATTTAAGCATGTGGAAATGGGGCACACATGCAATTAGGGTCTGTTGTTTATGACAATCTTGCACTATCTGCCTATATTTCAACGTTACGCTTTAAAGCCACGATGTACGGCCACAATTCCAGCGGTCAGATTATGATAGTCACAGCTCTCAAATCCTGCTTGCGTCATCATTTGCTTTAAAGTCTGCTGATCAGGGTGCATACGAATGGACTCGGCTAAATATTTATAGCTTTCTGAATCGTTAGCAACCAGTTTACCCATTATCGGTAGGGCTGTGAACGAGTATAGGTCATAGGCCTTGGATAACGGCTCAAAAATAGGTTTTGAGAACTCTAGGATTAATAAACGACCACCTGGTTTGAGCACACGATACATCGCGCGCAATGCGGCCTCTTTATCCGTGACATTGCGTAGGCCAAAGCTAATGGTCAACAAGTCAAAGCTATTGTCGTCGAATGGTGCTAGGGTTTCGGCATTGGCTAATACGAAGTCAACGTTATTACAGCCCGCGTTAATCAAGCGTTCACGGCCAACTTCTAACATGGCCGCATTGATATCAGAGAGCACCACTTTACCGTTGCGACCCACTTCACGGCTAAATACCTTGGCTAAATCACCCGTACCGCCAGCAATATCAAGCACGTGCTGGCCGGCACGAACGCCAGATAAGCTGATGGCATAACGCTTCCATAAACGGTGAATACCAAAAGACATCAAGTCATTCATAATGTCGTATTTTTTGGCCACTGAGGTAAAGACATCAGCCACACGGGCTTGTTTCTCAGCCTTGTTAACGGTTTTATAGCCAAAGTGGGTTTCTTCTTCGCCATCAGTGTCTGCTGTATGCGGATTATTAATATCATCACGTTGATGAAAGGCTTTTTGTGCGCTAGTAGCTTGCGTTTGCAGGTCACTAGTGTTGTTTGGATTACTACTGCCACTTGGCATACTGGTTTGTTGGCCTTGCGGTGTTCCAGTTGGTAGATCCTGAACTTGAGTAAAGTCAGCACCACTATCATTTTCTGCTACCGCATTAAACGCAGGAGTTTGACGTGCTAGCACTTTGGCAGTAATATTTTGCTTATGAGCAATACTATCTCTAATCAATTTATCTTGGATATTACCATTGCTGCTGGGGTAGCGAGGAGCGTGGTCGCTACTTTTATTTGAGTTGTTATTCAAGTTACTGTCCAAGTTATTATCTAGGGTACTGTCTAAGTTATCGTTTAGATGGTTATTTGTAGTGTCAGTCATTAGTTCATCCGTTTGCTTGTTTTGTATGGTCATCAGACTAAAATTATAAGGTTATGATACACCAAACGCGGCTGTCTTGCCGTCATTATCCGACGCGTGTACTTGGTCAATAATCATCAGCTCACGCTCGCAAAAAGAATCGATAAATTCGCTGACGCTATCCAGTGGTTTCATAGCAATGAAGCCGGCATTAATAAAGTCATATAGTGGCTGATAGTTATGACGATAGGCGGTACCTTTGGCTAAAGCGAAAGCCTTTTTTAGCATAAACGAGTTGAGATACTTATCGGTACGATAACAGACGTCTTTGAGATTATTAATCTGGATGCGCCGCGCACTCGACTCATCAACCGTGCGATAAGCCATTAGTATATTTTCTTCATCCACTGACAAATCGTGAGCAACCAACCACTCAGCCAAATGCAAATCCAATTCAATCGCTAAAATAGACGCCTGAATGGCCATACTGCCCGTTTCTAATGCTGACTCTTTGGCGAGACGCTCAAGCTTTTTTGCTTTAGGGAGAATACGGGCTAGCTGCTCAGCCAATTGCTTAAACTCTTCACCACCATATAGTTGAGTGAGAAAGTAACTCGCCATAGCTTGGTTTTTTGGCTGCTCAAACAGCGCACTATGGGTACGTTGAATACGTGCCCGTTGCCATGTTTGCACGCCATTGAGAATGTCCCTTAGCTTAGCGTCTTCGTGATAAGGTAGCGCCCAATAACGCGTCAAATGTTGTTGCAGCTCTGATAAAGCGGCCATGATGTTGAATCCTGTGTAAATAAACGGTGGGTAACATTGGGTTTTGAGAGCGTTAGTCTTAAAATCATGCTTATTAAGCCAGTTACATAGCTGGTGATGATCTAAAAAGTAATAGTAACAATATAACCTGTAATAGTATAAAAATAGCCAATAATAATATAAAACTGTTGGTAAGCTTAACCAGTAACGCATACCACTATTATAGTGACCACTTTAAAAGAAAATAAATCACAATACAAATGCCAAACTGCTACATAGCGGCACTATTTACTCACCAAGTGAGTGCTATTATTAAGTGATTAAGCGATTCGATCAGGGTATTCGATTAGGGTGTTCAATAACCATATCATTTGATGACAACATAGCGAGTCTAGATATGCCTAAAAAAAATAATACTACCGAACAAGCACCGCCACAAGCGGTAAGTGCACAATTTAGCGAGCAGGTAGTTAATCAGCGCTTAATACCTAACCCTTTAAGCCAGTTTTCAATGGATAAAGACACGCTCAAGCTAGCGCTGGTGACGGCGCAATATGCCCTACAAGCAACGCGTCAACAGTCGCCGCCAACCAGCAATAAACCGACTGGCTTATTGGTGCTGGTCAATGGTATGGAGCAGGCCGGCAAGGGTATCGCAGTCAAGCAACTGCGGCAATGGGTGGATCCGCGCCTCCTAAAGGTTGAGGCCACCATTGGTTATCCGCCGTTGGCTTATCAACCACTCTGGCAAGCACATACCAAGGCCATGCCGCGTCACGGCGACGTTATGGTTTATTTTGGTAATTGGTATGCCGATTTGATACATAACGTCATGCACATGGCAACTAGTAGTGAAAATGAAGATACGAATAGAAAGTTGAGTAAAAAGTCTAAAGATAAGCCAACGGATGAGTGGCAAGCGTTACCTGTTGCTGAGTGGCAAGACTATTTGCAACAACAACTCATTGAACTACAAACGTTTGAACGTGATCTCGATGCCAATCAAACCAAACTATTAAAATGCTGGTTTCATGTTGAGGTTGAGACCTTGCAAGAACGTTTAAGTGAAGAGAAGGCAGATCCACAATTTTTATATCAGATTGACTGGCATAAGGCTGAGGTTTTAGAGCGATTCAATCAAGTCGCTACTAGCTTGTTACAGCAACAAGATGACTGGATCATTATTGATGGCGGTGATAAGTCACAAGCTGCGACCCGTTTTTGTCATGCAGTGCTGCAGGCGATGCAAACCGCGCTATTAAGTAGTAGCAGCCTGCCGGCGCCTGATACTACTGCGTATAATGACAGTGATATACAGTCAGACGATAAGCTGAAACCAGGACCAAGGACTCAAAAGTTATCAAGATTTGAGCCTGTCAAGATACCCAAAACTTTAAAAAATATTGATGATCCTGATCTGAATAAATCAGACTATCACGAGCAATTAGGCATTAAACAGGCTGAATTGGCTAAATTACTACGCAATCGTGATGGTCGCCACGTGGTCTTTGCGTTTGAAGGTATGGACGCTGCGGGCAAAGGCGGCGCCATCAAAAGGCTGGTTGCACCACTCGATCCACGTGAATATCAGGTTCATAATATTGGTGCGCCCATGCTTTATGAGCGTCAACATTCGTATCTCTGGCGCTTTTGGACACGGCTGCCCAACGAGCAAGCCGATCGCCCTAGTCGCATCGCCATCTTTGATCGCACCTGGTATGGCAGGGTCTTGGTTGAACGCATCGAGCAGCTAGCGGATGATTATGAATGGCAGCGCGCTTACGATGAAATTAATCGTTTTGAGGCAGATCTGACAGCAGCCGGAACCCTAGTGATTAAGTACTGGCTGGCTATTGACAAACAACAGCAACTAGAGCGCTTTGAAGACCGTCATGATACCCCGCACAAGCAGTTTAAACTCACCGATGATGACTGGCGCAATCGTGACAAGTGGTCAGACTATGTGCAATCTGCTGCTGATATGTTGGCGCGTACCGATACCAAAGCAGCACCATGGTGCGTGGTGGCGACTAATGATAAGCGTCAGGCACGCCTAGACGTTCTAGACCATGCTATTAAGCAGTTAGCGGCAGCTTCTAAAGTCTAGAGTTCTAATAGCTATAGTCAGTTCAAAATAAAAGAGAGTCGTTCATAACAGTGTGCTACGGGTATCCTCTTTTAGATTTAATTGACTATAAATTTTCAATGGTTAAGTGCAGAACCGTTAAATACCAATCATTGATACGATTGTCTTTGACAATTCACTACAAATAACCATAATAGGGCGGATGCCAAACAGGCGCACTATCAGGCGCACTATTCTTTTATCAAGCCTAACTAACAGTGTGCTGTTAGGGCAATATTAAAACCATACCGCTACGGTTACAAATTTCGCAGTATCATCATGCATTATGTTCATTTATTTCATATAATAGGCGCGTGATAACAGCGGGCAATCGTTAATGGTATTAAGTCCCAGCTTTTAGCGATTATAAATGACCCCGTCATGATTGAAAGCATCACATACTATATATTTAAGCCACAATAATACTATATTTCAGCCGCAAGAATATTTAAGCCGCAAGATGATTAAATCATAAGATTTGGTCATTTGATTTGCGGCTTAATGACATGTCGCTTGCCGTACTGGCTGTATTATCTTGCATTCAAATAGAATCAGAATCAAATTTTTAATTTAAAAGCTCAGTTCAATATCGTATTTTAATATCATATTTCAACATATTATTGCTAGAAAAAATCATACGGCTTAGATGGTCTTGTCGTCAGATACTCGACATAGTACCGGTAATAGCCACGTTATCAATCGCATAATTTTTAATAAGCTTACGCAGGGCGTATTAACCTATGGGTATTAGCAGTAGTTCTACAGAGCCGGCCGAACAAGTTGGCACTATGAAAATGAATCTATTTTTTGCCATTTTACTGATTGCAATGACCAGCTATTTCTTATGGTGGGGTCTTGATTACACCATGCATCAGCAAACGCTGCTATTTGTCATGGCCACCGCGTTTGGTATTTTCATGGCCTTCAATATTGGTGGTAATGACGTCGCCAACTCCTTTGGTACCTCAGTAGGTGCCGGAACCTTGACCATTCCCCAAGCACTAGTGATAGCGGCAATATTTGAAGTGTCAGGAGCAGTGCTGGCCGGTGGTGAAGTGACTGATACCATTCGCAAAGGTATCGTTGACTTAGACGGTTTAGCGGTCTCACCCAACCAATTTATTTATGTGATGCTTTCTGCATTGATTGCGGCGGCATTTTGGCTACTATTTGCCACTCGTAAAGGCTTACCCGTGTCTACAACGCATGCCATCATCGGTGGTGTAATCGGTAGTTCTATTGTTTTAGGTTTTGATTTGGGTGGTGCCGAGACTGCATTATCGACAGTTAACTGGGGAACTATTGGTCAAATTGCCATGTCGTGGGTATTATCGCCACTATTAGGTGGTGTGTTGGCCTACTTACTTTATGGACAAATTAAGAAAAATATTATTGACTATAATGACAAGACCGAAGCCCATATTGCTGAATTAAAAATAGACAAGAGAACTTTGAAGAAAGACCATAAAGAATTCTTCGATGGCTTGTCAGAGTCTCTGCAACTATCGTATACCTCAGCGATGCTGCGCGATCAGGACATCTATAAAGATGATGATTGTACGCTTGAAGATTTAGAAACCGACTATTATAAAAACCTTTATGAGATTGAACATGAGCGTAATGGTCTCGATACTTTAAAAGCACTAAAAAAATGGGTACCTATTATTGCCGCTATGGGCGGGGTGGTCATGACTTCGTTAGTGGTCTTTAAAGGCCTCAAAAACGTCAATAGTAATCTCACGACCTTGCATGGCTTCTTATTCATGGGCATGGTGGGTGCGCTGGTTTGGCTTGCCACCTTTATCTATACCAAAAGTATCCGCGGTAAGCATAAAGAAGATCTTACCAAAGCGACTTTTATTATGTTCAGCTGGATGCAAGTATTTACCGCATCAGCGTTTGCGTTCAGTCATGGCTCGAATGATATTGCCAACGCAGTCGGTCCTTTTGCTGCGATTATGGATGTTATCCGTACCAATACCATTGCGACTCAGGCAGCGGTACCACCAGCGGTGATGTTGACCTTTGGTGTGGCGCTGATCGTTGGTCTTTGGTTTATTGGTAAAGAAGTCATTCAGACGGTCGGTACTAACTTGGCCAAGATGCACCCAGCGTCTGGTTTTTCAGCCGAATTAGCAGCAGCTGCCGTGGTAATGGGCGCATCAACCATGGGTCTACCGGTATCAAGTACCCATACCTTAGTTGGTGCCGTTTTAGGCATTGGTATCGTTAATAGAGATACCAATTGGGCCTTGATGAAGCCTATCGGGCTGGCATGGATAATCACCTTACCGGTCGCAGCCTCGTTGTCCGCCGTTAGCTATATAATCTTAAAACAAATTTTCTAACGGGCTTTGTAGCTCGCTAAAAGTACAGTGACTTTTTTGGTCACTATAAATTGTTGCCACTGCACAGCATCACTGGTCAGAACAAAGCATAAAAAACGCTTATTGGTAATATACCAATAAGCGTTTTTTATGGACAAGCTAATAAGGTTTAGAGTTAGATCTCGACCTCAATAACGATTACTTAGCCCTTACCAAACAGCTGAATCCGGACTAAGCAGCTGAGTTCGTACCAAATTGCAGGCGTTTTTTCGCAAAGAAGCGATCCAAGCGATCCATGGCATCTTCTAACTCATGTAAGTTAGGTAAGAACACCACGCGGAAATGATCAGGCACATTCCAGTTAAAGCCGGTACCTTGCACCATGAGGACCTTTTCTTCGAGTAATAATTCCATCATAAACTGCATGTCATCTTGGATAGGGTAAACGCTAGGGTCCATTTTTGGAAAGCAATAGAAGGCACCTTGGGGCATGGTACAAGAGATGCCTGGAATCGCATTCAGCCGTGAGATAGCCAATTCACGCTGCTTATGGAGACGGCCCTTCTTTGAGGTCAAGTCTTTCATACTTTGATAGCCACCCATCGCCGTTTGGATCGCATATTGTCCGGGTACGTTAGAACACAGGCGCATGGAGGCCAGCATATTTAAGCCTTCAATAAAGTCGGTAGCGTGATGTGTTCTACCCGATACCATCAGCCAGCCGGCACGGAACCCAGCAATACGGTGCGACTTTGATAGACCGTTATAGGATAAGACCAGCACCTCATCAGTCAAGGTACTGATGGGGGTATGAACCATATCGTCATATAACACCCGATCATAGATCTCATCAGCCATGATGATTAAGTCATGCTCTATAGCCACTTCGATAATTTGCTTGAGAATGTCATCAGAGTATAGCGCGCCTGTGGGGTTATTGGGATTTATGACCACAATACCTTTGGTTTTACTGGTAATTTTAGACTTGATATCTTCGATGTCAGGATGCCAATTGTCTTCTTCATTACAGCGATAATGCACTGCTGTACCACCCGCAAGGTTAGCTGCTGCTGTCCATAGCGGGTAATCTGGCATGGGAATTAATACTTCATCACCATCATTCATTAGCGCCTGCATAGTCATTACAATCAGCTCAGAAACGCCGTTACCCAAATACACGTCACGTACGTCGACTGCCGACAGTAGCCCTTTTGCTTGATAATATTGCAACACGGCTTTACGCGCTGCAAAGATCCCTTGCGAGTCTGAGTAACCAGTGGCCTCAGGCAAGTTCATAGCGACATCGCGGAGAATCTCATGTGGTGCCTCAAAGCCAAAAGGAGCTGGGTTGCCCACATTGAGCTTTAAAATTTTCTGACCCTCCGCTTCCATCTTATTGGCCGTTTGTAATAGTGGACCACGGATGTCATAGCAGACGTTCTGTAATTTATCAGATTTTTTTAATGCACTCATAGAGTTACTATCCATAGTATTGTTTTGTGAGTTTTTACGGTTGTCAGCTGCTATTGCCAAAGTACTGGCTTGCGGCTGATTTTTGTTCTTAAGAGGGGTGTCTGCTGGCACGACATGAGTGAGGTTGTCACTTTCTGCACTGTTAGGCGTGTTCAAACCAGTATTAGCATTAGCGTCAAGAGTATAACCAAGGTCATTATGAAGATCACCGCGTAACAGATAGCCTTCAGTGCAGCCCAATATGCGCGCAAGAGTAGGCAGCTTTGAGGAGACGATACCATTGATACCCCGTTCCCAGTTAGAGATAGCACCTCGGCTGACCTTCGCGCCAGCCTCTGTCATGGCCTGTGCCAACTGCTCAGCGGTAAGGCTTTTATCACGGCGTAGTTTTACTAAGCGTTCGGCTTGTGTTTGTTTGCGTTGGTCATTATCCATAATTATCCAAGCCTTCTTTTCTAATATAATAATTTTGCAATAAGTATGGTGTTGAACGAATAAGTTAACTCGATTACCTAATGCAAGATATTATTGCATTGAGTAGCGAAATGCAAGTATTTTACAATAAGTTTTAATGCAAGAAAAACTTGCATTAAAACTGTGTGTTCTAACAGCATTGCTCTCAGTACCGCTTTGCCTAACCCTCATATAAGCTTTACTATTGCCACTATATGGTCGTACTTAACTGCTTATTAAGCAGGGCCTTAGCACTCATATTACCGCCTATATTACTACTCATTCTGGCACGTGTGGATTTGGTAAACATCAGCGTCTATTTATTGCATAATCAAAAGCAATTGCTATATCTTAATTGTCTATATCGCTATACAACGCCAACAATAAAGGATGGCGCTAGCACTTGAATACTGGTTAAAAACCAACAGATAGAGCGCATTGCTATCATAAATTACTAATGATAACGATAAAAAAGTTATAGCAGATCAGACAATACATAATTAAATAAGGATCAATCATGCAAGACAACCAACTTAGCAAAGAAGAGATTACCCAACTGACCGAAGCGGACTGGAAGCAGCGCCTGAGTGCTGATGAATATCATGTGATGCGTGAGAAAGGTACAGAGCGTCCATTTACTGGTGTTTATAATGATACTGAAGATGAGGGTGTCTATCGCTGTAAAGGCTGTGGCGCTAACTTATTTGATGCTGGCAGCAAGTTTGATGCCGGTTGTGGCTGGCCGAGTTTTGACCAAGGTATCGACAACAAAGCTATCGACGAGCACGTTGACGACTCTTTAGGTATGCGTCGTACCGAAGTCACCTGTAGCAATTGCGGTGCGCATCTAGGTCACGTTTTCCCTGATGGCCCACAAGAGACCACCGGTATGCGCTATTGCATCAACTCAGTCTCTATAGATTTAGATAAAACTGAAAAGTAGTGGTAGTATAAAAGCCCGTCAATAACAAGTCAGTGCAAGAGTGACTAAGTAAGTAAATAAGTAGAGACGGCTTCTATTGTGATTCAGCAGTTGGTAGGGAGATTGATAACATCTCTCTACCAACTCTTAGCATTAATATCATCTAGGCTAGTAACGCTAATTAAATACGCTTTTAAAACACCTCATCAGACGATGAAGATCATAAACTAAGGATAAGTTATGAGTAGCATTTACGATTTTACAGCTGAACGTATGGACGGTACATCGCAAGCATTTGCTGATTATCAAGGTCAAGTATTGTTGATTGTTAATACCGCTAGCAAATGTGGATTTACCCCGCAGTTTGAGGGCTTAGAAGCATTACACCAAGAGTATAAAGACCAAGGCGTGACAGTCATTGGCTTTCCTTGTAACCAATTTGGTGGTCAAGATCCGGGTAGTAATGACGAGATTGGCGAATTTTGCCAAAAGAACTATGGCGTAAGTTTTCCTATGATGGCAAAAATAGACGTTAATGGTAGTGATGCCCATCCAATATTCAATTGGCTAAAGGAACAAAAAGGTGGGGTAATAACGGACGGTATTAAATGGAATTTCAGCAAATTTTTAGTCGGTAGTGATGGACAGGTCATAGATCGTTATGCATCAACGACTAAACCTGAATCTATGAAGGGTGATATCGAACAGGCACTAGCAGCAGCAGCTGATAAATAGTAAATATCCACTATGATCTACAAAAATATAAACTTAACGAAAACAACTGCTTGTCAGTATAGTCAGTAACAATACGAAAAATAGCCTGTTAAAAGGCAAATAATATTTGACAGGCAGGTGTAAGTGTATATAATACACACCCACAGCAAGGGGCTTTAAACAGTTCTAGGTTGTTGGAAGTTTTATGATTCTAGAGTGTGACATCTTTAGATAGCAAAGCTTCTAAGAAATTCTATTTAAAGAATTTCACTTGCGGATAAATATCTACGTTATGTAGGTGCTGAGCTTTTAGAATTTTCAGATACGAAAATTCTCTTGCACTCGGACGAAGCGGTGCTTCGTTAATTTACGCTTTAAGAAATTCTATTTAAAGAATTTCACTTGCGAAGCTAAAATTGCAATGCAAT
Organism: Psychrobacter sp. PL19; assembly: GCF_017875835.1. Lineage (NCBI taxonomy): Bacteria > Pseudomonadati > Pseudomonadota > Gammaproteobacteria > Moraxellales > Moraxellaceae > Psychrobacter > Psychrobacter sp. PL19. Next base: position 2,807,268 of record NZ_JAGING010000001.1, on the reverse strand, counting down.
TTTTTAACGCTTCTCAGGGTGATTAGCTCAGTTGGTAGAGCGTCTGCCTTACACGCAGAATGTCGGCGGTTCGAACCCGTCATCACCCACCACTCTTTAGCGAGTGTTAAAACATGCTAAAACGACCTAAGCAGCGGTAGTTCAGTTGGTTAGAATACCGGCCTGTCACGCCGGGGGTCGCGGGTTCGAGTCCCGTCCGCTGCGCCATATTTAGTAAAAAGTTAAAACAAATTTAGACTTTGAGTTTAAGCAAGTTTCGCCTCAGACATTAGATTGTTTGGGGTTTTTTTGTGTCTGTTGGTTGTTATAAAATAATGATCAATAACTGGTTTTTTGACGTGTTACTAACACACTAGACATTAACTGCGGACTCTTACTGCCAGTAATATGGCTTCATAAAAGCATATCTAGGAAAGTACATTTATAGAAAGTATGGTTACGAAACGACAGCTCATCTCTAGAAAGTAGCTAACCTAATGCACTGTTAACTGAATAACACATCGCTGCATAAGCACTGATTGGATTTGCGATTACTTTGGAGCCAAGCAAGAACTAAGGTTAAGTGTAGTGGTTGTATACTGGCTTTATTCTGCCTTGTTAGGTCTTAGCAAGCAATCAAGTTATAGCGAATCCTAGGATTTTTGGGTTTAGGCAGGTACAATACGATGCTTAATCAACCGCTCATTAAGGATAAGACAGCCATGTAAGACATTTGCGCGCTGTCTTTATTTTTTATCTTATCCTCTATTGGAGTCATCATGTCAACTGCTAAAGAGTCGTCAACTGCCGAAGGATCCGCCACCGTTTTGGACGGCAAAGCACTTGCTACACAGATAGAACAGCAATTACGCACGCGAGTGGACGCTATTAAGGACAAAACGGGGCGGACACCAATCTTAGCGACCATATTGGTCGGTGAAGATCCGGCCTCTGCGACTTATGTTCGTATGAAAGGCAATGCCTGTAAGCGGGTTGGCATGAAATCCATTAAGGTAGAGCTACCGCATAGTACGACTACAGAGCAGCTTATAGCTAAGATAAATGAGCTGAATGACAACCCTGATGTGCACGGTATCCTGCTGCAGCATCCGGTACCTGATCATGTTAATGAACGCGCTTGTTTTGAGAAAATTGACCCCAAAAAAGATGTTGATGGGGTAACTTGCCTTGGCTTTGGGCGCATGAGTATGCAAGAGTCCGCCTTTGGCTCATGTACTCCACAGGGCATTATGCATCTATTGAGTCATTATAATATTGAGCTTGCGGGTAAAGAAGCCGTGGTGGTAGGCCGTAGTCCTATCTTAGGTAAGCCAATGGCGATGATGTTATTAAATTCGAACTGTAGCGTGACTATATGTCATTCAAGAACTCAAGATTTGGCTGCTCATGTGAAGCGTGCTGACATTATCGTTGGCGCAGTAGGTGTGCCTGAACTGATTAAAGCGGACTGGATTAAAACCGGTGCTGTGGTCATTGATGCGGGCTTTCACCCGACTGATAACGGCGGCGTGGGTGATATTGAAATGTGTGGTTTGTCGGACATTGCTAGCGCCTATACCCCAGTACCGGGCGGTGTGGGGCCGATGACGATCAATACTCTTATCCGCCAAACGGTCACTGCTGCTGAAAAATCAGCCGGTCTCGATGTCAGTATGATCGACTAATGAGTCACTCATCCGACCCGAAATTGCCATTAGATAAAAATCAGGAGCCTGAAGCGACAGAGTCTCAGGCTGAACCGACCACGCCCAAGTTGACAGGTTCTAAAATGGCTAAAAAAAACGTAGGTATTCATGAGCGACTACAACATATCGGCAGAGAGTTTGTCGATATATGCCATTACATTATCTTACTTTTGATTAGTGTGGTGGTGGTCTGGACCGCGGGCAAAGAGTTTATCGTGATTGTCCAAAAAGGCTCAGCAGATTTAGAAGATATCCTAATGTTATTCATTTATCTTGAACTGCTAGCAATGATTGGTATTTATTTCAAGACTCATCGTTTGCCGGTACAGTTTTTGATATTCATTGCCATAACGGCCTTGTCACGACATTTGGTTGTTGATGTGCAGGCGGTATCAGACTACTTTCATCTGTGGTTGCTGGCAACGATTTCTGTGGCTATTATGGCATTGAGCGTCTCTATTGTAGTACTCACTTGGACAGCAAAAATGTTTGGTCGTCCAGAAGACAATCTGGACACAGAAGACAATCTGGACAGTCAGCATGCAGAATACCGTACCAAACCGCTTCTTCCTGATAACGCTGAGGCACTTGATAATAGTACGAAACATCGTCGTGAGTGATGATTGAAGCTTGTAATGTGGCACAATAAAGAAGTGGTACCACCAAAAATGCACAAAAAAAGAGCTAACAATGGTAGCTCTTTTTTTGTGCTGAAATTATGCGCTGTTTGGCTGTCAGTTGAATCCTATATTAATTAATCGACACTTATAACCAGCCCAGTTTTTTAAAGTTATAGTATAAATAACTACATAACGAGCCGATAAATAACATAATGACGAGGTAAGAGAATTTCCAGTGTAGCTCAGGCATAAAGTCAAAGTTCATGCCATAAATACCGGCTATGGCGGTTGGTACCGCCAAGATACCGGCCCAGGCGGCAAGTTTACGTACCACTTCGTTCTGTCCCATATTAACCATTGCTAAGTAGGTATTCATTACCACACTGAGCATTTCATTAAGTCCATTAATCGCATCTAAAGAGTGCAATAAATGGTCATTGACGTCACGGAAGTAAGGCTTGGCAGCATGAGAAAATGGTGAGACCAAGTCACTTTTTTGATGATTGATAAAAAAACTACAGATGTCTTGTACCGGTAAAATGACCGCCCGCATATGTACCAGCTGTGACTTTAGTTCATATAACTTTTTTAGAGTCTCTTTATTAAACTCGTAAGTAAAAATATTGCGTTCTTGCTCTCGTAAGTAGCTGCCTAAGCGATCGGTAACCGGCATATAATTATCGACAATAAAGTCAAGAATCGCGTGCAAGACAAAAATCGGTCCCATTCGTAGCTTTTCAGGGCGACGGTTACAGTGTTCACGCACTGGCGTGTAGGAGTTCGACGGACCATTACGAATAGTAATGAGATAGTTTTTACCCATAAATATCGCGGTCGTACCGTAGCGAATAATATTGTCTTCAAGTTTTGCAGTACGTATGACTAAGAATATCGTATTGTTGTCATAGTTTTCGACTTTAGCGCGCTGATGATCAGCGAATGCATCTTCAATCGCTAACTCATGTAAATCAAATGCGCTTTGCACTTTAGCGATAGTTTGCAAACTGGGGTCGTATAAACCGAGCCAAATAAACTGACCACTATTGGCTAGCGCTTTACTGACATCGCTAAGTGCTAATTGGTCAAGCTGCTCTCCAGTTTTACGAGAATAGGCATAGCAGTTGACGATCTCATCGGCACTTGACACATCAATGTCTTCATAGCGTTCAGAGTCCGGGTCATAAACAGTCATAGTCTCAATAGTATCTTCGGGTGTCGCATCGGCATCACCGTAGATATAACTGTCGTAATCGAGGTATGAACGTTCATCATCCCTATCAGAATAGGTATGGTTGACATTAGATTCAGGGGTGATGCGAGCTGTCGTTTTGACCAGTTGGTCGTCATCGTAATTCATACACCCTCCCTTAAGCTAAGTATAAAAAATAATCACAAGTAAACACCACAAAAACAGTCAAGCATTGTTTCGATGACTAAGTATAAATGGCTGTCCAATATAAATAACTGTCTAAAAGTTAAGTTATTAATAAGTGCTTTTAAACCACCACCTATATTTTATTGCAGTGCACAACTTTATAGGGCGTAACGTTTCAAAGTCTCAATATCGACTAACGATAATAAGCTTTCGTGACAGGCTTCTAACTTTATGTTCGGTGCAATATCGAAGTCTAGCGCTTCAACCCAACGTAGGGCGCAGATACACCAATAGTCGCCAGGCTTCAAGCCAGGAAAGTTATATTCCGGAAGTGGGGTAATCAAATCGTTACCATTACTGGCCGAAAAGTTTAAAAATGCACTGGTCATTTTGACACAAACAGTGTGTTGGCCGACATCGTGGTTACCGGTATGACAAAAACCGTTACGGTAATAGCCAGTGATAGGGTCGAAGCAACAGCTGGCCAGTTCAGTACCTAGCACGTTGGTTTGGTTGATAGCGGGATTGGGATGGTAGTCAGATGACATAAGGCTTCCAAGATAAAATTATGCGTTAGTGTAACATGAGTTTGCGATGAAGACGTAGTCCAAATAGTACCGGTAGTGACCGTTATAGATAAGTGCTACACCGTTTGCTAATTGTCTTATAAACGCTATATGACTATCAAATGCATATTTTAATGAATGTTCAAAAATCAGTTAATCACTGTGAGTAAATAGTGCTAATGTTAGTCAATTGAGCTGATGGTGAGTAACGATTCAGTTAAACATTAGCGCTAATTGTGACTAGGCGAAACTTAGCTGCTATGCTAAACTTGAATATGAAGTGCCTTGATTATTTATCGCATTAATACAGTTGTTTTATCATCTTAATCTAGTCTTATATTAATATTTATTACTCACCCTCTGGGTGTTACCTAGTTTGTTTATGATAATTAGGCCTGTGGTGTTGTGCGCTAAAAAAAATAACGTACTCATTAGTAGTGATCTAATCATAAATATAACCCTATAATACTGCGTTTTTTGGTAAGCGATACGCCAAACAAGGATTTATTGTGTCTGTCAGTTCTGATTCCGCTAACGCCGCCCCATCGAATGCTACGCATAAAGCCGCTACTGCTATGGCTAATGAGTATGCTGATAATAGTACCGTACCCAATCGTCTTCCTTATCTGAGTAATTTTGCTGCCGAAGTTGCCAATAGTTGGTTGCTCCCTGATGGTGTGGTTGATGTATTGTTTGACGATGCTCAAAAGCAAGAAGTGCTACGTCACCGACTTACTCAGCAGCTGATTACTTATGGTTATCAGTTGGTTTGCCCGCCAATGATTGAATTTACTGAGTCATTATTAAGTAATGCCTCCGAAGATTTGAAGCGACAAACTTTTAAAATTATCGATCAGCTTAGTGGTCGCTTGATGGGCGTGCGCGCTGATATTACCCCACAGATTTTACGTATAGATTCGCATCATGGTGGCACGGGCATTGCGCGTTATTGCTATGCTGGCGATGTTATTCATACCTTACCATCAGGTTTATTTGGCTCGCGTACGCCATTACAGTTGGGCGCCGAGATATTTGGTTGCGCCTCACTTAGCGCCGATATTGAACTGATAGATGTGTTATTTGCAATGATAGATAGCTTAAACATGAGCGCTGCGCTGCATGTGGATTTAGGTCATGTGGCCATATTTAAACGCCTAGCAGTATTGGCCCAGCTGTCAGATGATGACACTGAGCAGTTGATGCATTTATATGCTAATAAGAATTTGCCAGAACTAAAGAGTGTCTGCCAAGCATTGCCAATGGGTAATGATTTTTATGTGTTAGCACGCTTTGGTCATGATATGGCCCAGCTATTAACTAAGCTGTCAGACACCGCCCAGCAAGACCTATTGATTGCCGAGGCTATCGATGAATTACAACGTCTAACAATACACTTGCAAGATCAATGGCAGTGTCAAGTGAGCATCGATGTCACAGAGCTTTCAGGCTATCACTATCACACGGGTATTGTGTTTAATGGCTATATTAATAGCGAGACTCAGCCGTTAGTACGTGGTGGGCGTTTTGATGGCTTGCAAAGCTATAGCAAACAGCCGCGCGCTGCGACTGGCTTCAGTATGGATGTGAGCCGTTTACTGGCTCATGTTCACCTTGATCAGCCGACAGTGGTAGTGGTCGATTATGAGGCCATCAATAGTGCAGACAATGCGCAAACTCAAGCATTGCAGCAGCAGGTTGCCAGCTTACGTCAGCAAGGCTATCAGGTCACCATGCCACTAGACGTTCACGATTGCCCTGTAGATCTCACACATCGTTTGAGTCTTATTGATCAGCAGTGGCAGTTAAAAGCCGTTTAGTTAAAAGCTGCTTATATAAGTAGTTTACAATCAAGATTTATTATCGTTAAAGCACAGTATTATTTTTTAGCTTGTTATTAATTTTAAAGCTAAGTTATTGTTAACATTTAAATTATTAGCGTACACCTCAATACATAATAGTAGGGATTGATCATGGGTAAGAATGTCGTAGTTTTAGGTAGCCAATGGGGCGATGAAGGTAAAGGCAAGATCGTTGATTTGCTTACTGAAAAAGCCGCTGCAGTGGCGCGTTTTCAAGGTGGCCATAATGCGGGTCACACACTAGTTGTCGATGGCAAAACCACCGTCTTACACTTAATTCCATCAGGCATTCTACGTGAAGGCGTTACTTGCTTCATCGGTAATGGGGTAGTGTTAGCCCCTGACGCCTTGCTTAAAGAGATGAAAGAGTTAGAGGCTAATAATGTACCTGTGCGTGAGCGTTTGCGTATTTCGCCTAACTGTCCACTTATTATGCCTTATCATGTGGCATTAGACCAAGCCCGTGAAGCCAAACGTGGTAGTGGTAAAATCGGTACGACCGGTCGTGGTATTGGCCCAGCCTACGAAGATAAAGTGGCGCGCCGTGCTATCAAGCTTGTAGATTTGTTCCGTGATGACCTAGAAGAAAAGCTACGTAATCTCATTGAATATCATAACTTCCAGTTGACTCAGTATTATAAAGTTGAAGGGATTGATTTTGACGAGACTTATAAGCTGTGCCAAGAGTGGAAAGAAGAAATCAGAGATATGGTTACTGACGTGACTGAAGAGTTAGATCAATTACGCCGCGCCGGTAAAAACCTAATGTTCGAAGGGGCACAGGGTACGCTATTAGATATCGATCATGGTACTTATCCGTTTGTGACCAGCTCAAGTGTTACCGCAGGCGGGGTGTCTACCGGTACTGGTATTGGTCCACTATATTTAGACTATGTCTTGGGTATTACTAAAGCCTATACCACCCGCGTGGGTAGCGGTCCGTTTCCCACTGAATTGTTTGATGATGTTGGCGCCCATTTAGCCAAAGTTGGCCGTGAATTCGGTGCGACTACTGGCCGTGCCCGTCGCTGTGGTTGGTTCGACGCTGCAGCACTACGTCGTGCAGTGGTACTCAATTCACTATCAGGTATTTGCCTGACCAAACTTGACGTTTTAGATGGTCTGGAAGAACTGCGGATTGGGGTCGGCTACGAGCTACCGGAAACTGAATGTGCAGGCGCGCATGATGCGGAGTTCTACGAGTCTGTCACACCAAAATATGAAACTCTTGTAGGCTGGAGCGAATCCACAGTTGGCATTACTAACTATGACGATTTGCCTGAAAACGCTAAAAAGTATATTAAACGTATCGAAGCATTGATTGATTGTCCGATTGATATTATTTCAACTGGCCCAGAGCGTGATGAGACTATCGTACTACGTGACCCGTATGACGTGTAAGTAGAATAAACAGTCATTATTAGACTGTGATTGTTTAATGATAACGCAAAACCTCAGTACATTGTGCTGGGGTTTTTGTTTTCCCACAGTGTTATCAGCAGTAAGCTATTTTCTGAGTCAGTTTTATAAGAGTTTAATAAACAGGAGCTGAAGTATAGTCAATGAAAAGTAATATCGATATATAACCTACTGCTGGCATACGTTGTTCTTGCTTGCTGTGCCTACGCAGACAGAGGCGGCAAAAAGCTGATACCAGCAGTACCGTCGCGTTTTTAAGGTATTTTAACCATAGGAACTGAAATAATAACTTAAAAAGGGACTATTAATAAATAATGAATGCTAAGTTTACCCTTAAGCAAGCTATGATTATAAATTGCCCCTAGCATTTATAGCCTTAATCATTATAATAGGCAGCAATCACGCGCTTAGTAAAATAACCACCACTCTGTTACAGCGTTAGACTCGCCTAAAGTACGCCGTGGACGATTTTAACGGGTCTTTTTTGTAGCGGTTTAACCGTTGTTTCACTATGGCTCTGAGGTGCCCGCATTGGTAGCACATTAGTCAGTGACCTCAGCGCGGTGATCAAAGACAACATTAACCCCTTATCATCATCTTTTTATTTATTAGGAGCCTTTTATGGCTAACGAACGCACGCTATCTATCATCAAACCTGACGCTATTGCTGGCAATCACATCGGTGCTATCTATAGCCGTTTTGAACAAGCCGGTCTAAAAATTGTTGCGGCTAAAATGCAACAGCTTGATGATGAAAAAGCTGGCGGCTTCTATGCTGAGCACGCTGAGCGTCCATTTTACAATGACCTAAAATCTTTTATGATGTCAGGTCCAGTATTGGTATCAGTATTAGAAGGCGAAAACGCTATTGCTAAGCATCGCGAAATCATGGGTGCTACCAACCCAAAAGATGCTGATGAAGGCACTATCCGTGCTGACTTTGCTAGCAGCATCGATGAAAATGCGGTTCACGGTTCAGATTCAGCCGAATCAGCTCAACGCGAAATCAGCTACTTCTTCAATGATGACGAAGTTTGTGCTCGTACGCGTTAATCGCTATTAGTAGTAATGATTAACAGTACCGCAAGACGGCTTATACTCAAGAGGGTATAGGCCGTTTCATCTATTATTAATGGCACTAATAAGTGTTTTTTATTGAAATTTACTTTAATGCCCTTCATGATAAGCAGGCATAATGAGTAAATGTACTATTTTTATTGCTCATTTAATCAGCGTTATCAATCCTTTATCAGCATTACGTCTTATGAAATATTTATGTATAAATCGATAAGATATAAAATATACCTAAAATTATAAGTTACTAGCGCTGCGCTGCTAATGGATTGCTCATGCACCCCTATATTGCATAGATTATTCTATGCCAACCGGCTTTATGCCAACAGGTCACCGATTATGTCAACCACCAGCACCACCACTAATGCTACTACTAATGTCACGCCCGCTCAGCCAGTACAAGCGCATACCCCAGCTAAACGCAATAATAGTATCAAGCTATTAGATGAGGCGCAGGCAAAAACCAATCTATTGGGCATGACCCAAGCGCAATTGTCTGATTACTTTAAGAGTATCGGCGAAAAGCCGTTTCGTGCCACGCAAGTGATTAAATGGATTTATCAGCAAGGGGTCACTGACTTTGAGCAGATGACTAATCTAAGCAAAGGCTTGCGCGACAAATTGTCAGCCCATGCATGTGTTGTTCCACCAAAAGTTATTCATCGTCAATATAGTGATGATGGTACGCGTAAATGGGTGTTCGAAGTCACCGGCGGCTCGTTAGTCGAAACCGTATTAATACCGGCGGATGACAGCAAAATCAATGGTCGTAAGACCTTGTGCGTCTCTTCGCAAGTGGGTTGTGCATTGGACTGTAGCTTTTGTAGTACCGGCAAGCAGGGCTTTGAGCGTGATTTAACTCCTTCTGAGATTCTGGGGCAGTTATGGGTCGCTAATGCCTCTTATATGACCGATGATCAGGACAGTTTAGCGGGTGTTGACCACAGCTTATGGCATAATCAAGTTACCAATGTGGTGATGATGGGTATGGGTGAGCCGTTATTAAATTATCAGCCGGTAGTTAGTTCAATGGAGCTGATGTTGAGTGACCATGCTTATGGTTTATCCAAGCGCCGCGTGACCTTATCGACTTCGGGTGTGGTACCCAAAATGTATAAGTTGGCACAAGATATCGATGTGGCGTTAGCGATCTCTCTACATGCGCCTAATGATGAGTTGCGCAATGAGCTGGTACCGATCAATAAAAAATATCCCCTAGTAGAGCTTATAGCTGCCGCAAAAAATTATGTCTACGATGTTAATCCGCGCCATAAAAAGCATGTCACTATTGAATATGTCATGCTAAATGGGGTCAATGACCATGATGAGCATGCCCATCAACTAGTAACCTTGCTAGCAGGTCTGCCCAGTAAAATTAATCTAATCCCTTTCAATCCCTTTCCACATGCGGGTTACGACAAATCTAGTAATAATCGTATTCATTCTTTTAGCAATATCCTGAGTGAGGCGGGTTTTGTCTGCACTATTCGCCAAACGCGCGGTGACGATATCGATGCGGCCTGTGGTCAGCTGGTCGGGCAGGTGGCTGATCGTACCAGACGTTCAGCCAAATGGCAGCAGAGCATTAAAGACCGTGAAAACGTCTAAAGAGAGCTTGATATAAGTACTCAGCTGTCTTTTATCCCTCTTAACCGTAATAAAAATGTAGCCATAGTGATTAATAACAACTAAATTGTACTTAATGGCTCTAAATCTATTAAACTTATGCCTCGGTGAGTCAAAGTACTGAACTACAGTTTACAGTTTTATGATGGCGGTTATGATGATGACTTATAGGTATTCTGGTAGGTATTCTGGTCAGTTTAAATCTCAAGAACACTTTTGTTTATCAACTAATGGGTTTAGGCTTGGGGCAAGGATTTATAACCAGATAGGTCGATCAAAGCGCATTATGCTTGCAAGTGTGTTGCTGCCACTGTTATTAACAGGGTGCCAAAACACCCCAACTAACGACTTAACTGGTGGCATAAGCTATCAAACCTTGACGCAACCGAGTAATAACCGTAACCTAGATACGCAAAAAATTGCGCGCATTCGTACTTCACTCGCCGCGCAATATATCCGAAAAAACGAGCTTGACACGGCCCAGCGGCAGCTAGAAAAAGCTTTTGCGGCCGATAACCGATACGCGCCGGCCTATGATATGATGGGCGTTTTACTGCAGCAAGAAGGCAGCCGTATCAATCTTGAAAAAGCAGATCAATATTTTAAGAAAGCGATCGCGCTCGATAAGGATTTTGAGCAGGCGCGCAACAATTACGGCGTGTACCTATCTCAGATGAAACGCTATAACGAAGCAGTGGCGCAGTTTGAGATTGCAGGTTCGGCACTGGGTTATGAAGGTCGCATTGGTGCCCTTGAAAATTTAGGGCGTACCTATCTTCAGCTAGATGACCGTACTGCCGCTGCTAAAGTATTTTTGCGAGTATTAGACTCTAATCGTAGCAGTTTAATTGCCCATATTGAGTTGGTGGACTTGCTACTAGCGCAGCAGCGTGTTCAGCAAGCACAGCTTCTTTATGATGAGACTTTGATACTAGTGCAAGGTCAAGGTATTAGCCCGCGCTTGCTGTTACAAGGTATCAAACTTGCTGCAGCACAAAATAATAAAACGACGCGTCAGCAGTTAGCGCAGCAGCTTTTGTCTGCTTATCCGCTAAGCGATGAAGCAAAACAACTTAAGACTTGGCTTAACAATCCAGAGGCACCATGGAAATGACCACCCCACCATCAAATCATCAATCTAACGCTCAAGGCTCATTTGGTGCCATGTTGCAGCAAGCCCGCAAAACTCAGCAAGTGAGCTTAGAGGACGCGGCAGCCGAGCTGTTTATTTTAAAGCGCCATTTGCAGGCGCTAGAAAGTGAAAACTTTTCTGAGCTACCACAAGCGGCTTTTGCTCGTGGTTTTGCGATCAATTATGCTAAGTTTTTAGGTTTAGATCCGGTACAAGTCGTGAGTAGTTTTGATGCCGCTTATCCGAACGAGCTCAAGTCGCGTTCGGTGAACAACATCGATTCACCATTGCAGCCAATGGGCACGTTACAGCGTGATACTCATAATCGGATTCGCTTTAACCCGTTATTGATTGTGGCAGTGATTGCATTAATTATCTTAGCGGTGTTCTTGTTTCGTATGGTCAGTAATGCTAGCAAAGACAACCAAGACCCTGCACCAGTCACCGAAGACATATCCGCAGCAGAGCAAGCGCAAGGGGCCGCAATCAATAATCAGTCTAGTGGGGTCGGTGCGTCCGGTTCCGCACTGAATCTGGGTGGTAGTGAGAGTATGAGCAGTGCCTCATTAGAGGTCAAACTGACTGATACTGCCACGATCAGCATCATGGATGCATCGGGCAGCAGCTTGATGAACGGCAGTCAGAATCGCGGAGATTACAAGTTATTAGGTACGCCACCATTTAATGTGCAGATTGATAATGTTGATAATGTTAGCTTGATGCTTAACCAACAATCGGTCGCATTAGATCAGTATACAATTGATAAAAAAGCCAGTTTTGAGCTCGCACCTTAAATTATTTAAGTGGCCCTCAGATTGTGTTTATGACTGCTATCGCAGTATAAGTGGTTTGACCTATACAGCATATTCGATATAGGGTGTTCTATTATAGTTTGCCATTTTTTTATATCTTTAGATGGGATTAAAGGATTTTTATATGTCAACGTCAGCACCTATTAACCGTCGCCTTACCAAAAAAATATACGTCGGTGATGTTGCGATTGGTGGCGATGCGCCGATTAGTGTGCAAAGCATGACCAATACCGATACCTGTGATGTGGCAGCTACTGTCGCACAAATTGAGCGCTGCGTTGAGGCCGGTGCTGATCTGATGCGGGTATCCACGCCAACCATGGATACCGTTAAAGCCTTTGGTGAAATTCGTAAATTGGTCAGTGTGCCACTAATAGCGGATGTCCATTTTGATCATAAAATAGCGCTTGCGGTGGCTGAAGCGGGGGCTGATTGCTTACGTATTAATCCCGGCAATATTGGTAGCGATGCTAAGGTACGTGAAGTGGTCGCCTGCGCTAAATATCACAATATTCCCATCCGTATCGGGGTTAATGCCGGCTCATTAGAAAAAGAAATCCAGCGCAAATATACTGAGCCGACAGGCGAGGCGATGCTAGAATCAGCCATGCGCCATATTGATATTTTAGAGCGCCTAAATTTTGACCAATATAAAATATCAGTTAAAGCCAGTAATGTATTTTTAACCTTAGATGCTTATCGCTTAATATCAGCGCAAATTGATAACCCGCTACATCTAGGAGTGACAGAGGCTGGTGTTTATCGCACGGGTGCGGTCAAGTCTGCTATTGCACTGGGTGGTCTGTTATTAGACGGTATCGGCGACACCATACGTATTTCGCTAGCAGCAGAACCTGAAGAAGAAATTAAGATCGGTTTTGATATTCTAAAATCGCTTAATATTCGTTCTAATGGGGTAAATTTCATTGCTTGCCCTAGTTGTTCACGCCAAGAGTTCGATGTGATTAGAGTCATGACCGCTTTAGAATCGCGCTTAGAAGATATCCGTGAACCGATGAATTTGTCAGTGATTGGCTGTAAGGTCAATGGGCCTGGCGAAGCCAAAGAGGCAGATATCGGTATTGTAGGTGCGGCGCCAAAGTCTCTAGTATACCGTATGGGCAAAAAGAGCCATCTTATTGATACTGACAATTTAGTCGATGAGATAGAAAGCATGGTACGGGCTCATGCCGATAAGCTAGAAAAACTACGTGAAAACGAAATTATTCGAGTAAAATAGCGCTCACTTGATAATAGAAACAACAATAACAAATACAACAGCATTAACGTTTGAGGATATAACGGCACCATGATCAAAGCTATCAAAGGGTTTAACGATATTTTGCCAGAGCAAGCTGCCAAATGGCTGCAATTAGAAGCAGTATTAGCCGATGTGCTAGGCAGATACGGTTATGAGCATATTCGCTTACCGATCGTTGAGCAAACTGATTTATTCGCCCGTGCTATCGGCGGTGCTACGGACATTGTTGAAAAAGAAATGTATAGCTTTACCGACAAGTCTGAGCCACCAACGCCGCTAGCTCTGCGCCCTGAAGGCACAGCGGGTGCCGTACGCGCGGTCATTGAGCACAACTTGTTGCGCGGCGACACCCCAAAGCTGTGGTACATCGGTCCGATGTTTCGCTATGAGCGTCCGCAAAAAGGTCGTTATCGTCAATTTCATCAATTGGGTGTTGAGAGCTTTGGCAGTGCGCTACCGGATGCGGATGCCGAATTGATTGCTATGACCCACTTGATGTGGCAAGCGCTCGGTCTCAAAGATGAGATGCGTCTCCAGCTTAATAGCTTAGGCGAGCTTGATGAGCGTCATGCTTATCGCAATGCTTTGGTGGCCTATTTAACGGACAAACAAGACCAGTTGGATGATGATAGTAAGCGTCGATTAACCACCAACCCTCTACGCATACTTGATAGCAAAGAAGCGAGCACTCAGGCGGTATTGGTTGATGCACCGAAGCTCGCTGAGTTTTTGGGTGCAGACAGTGTGGCACATTTTGCACAGGTTCAAGCATATCTAACGGCGCTCGGTATTGATTATGAGTTGAACCCGCATCTGGTACGTGGTTTAGATTATTATAATAAGACGGTATTTGAATGGGTGACCGATAAGCTTGGCAGTCAAGCAACGGTCTGTGCTGGCGGTCGTTATGATGGTCTGGTTGGGCAATTAAAATCTGTAAACTCACGTAATGATACACTGGACAATAAGCCGGTGACGTCTGAGCCTGCTGTTGGTTTTGCGATGGGTCTTGAGCGTTTGTTGTTACTGCTTGAGGCGGTAGCACCTCTAACAGAAACGTCCGCTTGTGATGTTTTTGTGGCCACCCATCCTGATGTTTATAGTGCGGGTCTCAGCTATGCACAAAATTTACGTTACAGTCGCCCAGATCTGCGAGTCAAGATGGCCAGCGCCACTAGCTTAAAAGCTCAGATGAAAAAAGCGGACAAGTCAGGCGCAGCGTTGACGGTTATTATTGCGCAGCAAGAGCTTGATGCTAATACGATCAGCATTAAAAATATGCAGACCGGCGAGCAAAAGACGGAAGCGCAGGATTGGCTGGCAAGTGTGGATAATTTTTCATGTGAGCGCTTAAGTCAGTAACACTCGATTAAGCACCGAATAGCTGCTAGGTAACGCGCTTGTTCTTAGCAGACCCAAATATACTATGTATGATATTAGCACTCAGAAGAAATACGAGTATTAATATCAGATGCTATCAGTATTTGATAGTACGAACCGTATATAAATTTATTTTAGTCACTAGTTTTCATCAGGTAAATAAACATGGCTCAGACACCTCGTTCGCCGAATGCAGATAACTCGATGCAAGCGCTTAAGCAATATGGCAGCTATACTATTACTGCTATTTTATTGGCACTAGCTGGCTACTTTGGCTGGACCTATTGGCAAGACAACCACGCGCGGGTAGACACGGTCGCCGCCGACCATTATGCCGATATTCAACGGCTAAATGAAGAGGTGAGCTTGGCAGCGCAAAACCCAGATCTAGAAGCAGAGGCACTGACCGCACTTACGAACAGTCGTACGCAGCTCAGCAAGGATATTGATGCGCTTGTTAGCACTCATGGCGACTCTATATATGCATGGCAAGCGCTAATGATAAAAGCACGCTCACAAGTCGATAGTGATGATTTTTCTGGTGCGGTTGAGAGCTTTAAAAAAGCATTAGCAATCGATTTGGGTGATGCCGGTTTAAACGCTATTACCCGTTTGCGGTATGCAGAAACCTTACTGGCCTCGGGCGATGCTGATGCCGCGTTAGCGGAAGCCAATAACGATCTACCAAGCTCGTTTGAAGCCAGTCAGCAAGAAGTCTTAGGTGACATTTATTTGGCAAAATCCGATAAAAAGGCGGCTATTCAAGCTTATAATAATGCTTGGGAATTGCTACGTAAACGTCAAGAAACCCGTGCCGTGCTAGCCTTAAAAATGGAAAGCCTTGGGACTATCCCTGAGCCTATCAGTGAGCCAGCAGCACTTATTCGAGCGTCTACTGTCCCGCAACAGCCGTTAGCCATTGATGATGCCATAGAAAGTGTGGCAGACGATGATGCTGGTAATGCTGCAAACTAAGCTTAATTTGGCAAATTAAGTTACCAGCTAAAATAGCTCAGATTACTTGTTAGTATGTTTTAGATAGTATGTTAAGCAAGGTCTGAAGCTGAGCCGCGCAGTAAGTTGGTAGGATACTACTAAGTCATAGTACTGATAAGTTATAGTGCTGATTCGGGCTGCTGTCTGCTTGTTATTTACCGTTTGGTTATTTACTGATAGTCCATTTAATAATCGTTAATTTATTCGTAGTGAGAACATATAATGACCCGATCTATTCGCTCCAGTAAAATGATAAAAGGCAGAACCATCAAAGCGACTGTCATGAATGTGGCGGTATTGGCGCTAATGACCACTGCTGTCGTTGGGTGTAACCGGGGTATTAAGCCGGTCGTTAATGATCCTGTGAAACTGGTCCAGATTGCACAACCTATGAGCGTGCTACAGCCAGTCTTTAGTGTGGATGTTGGTAATAAAAAAGCCAGTAAAAAAGATCCGCTTAGTCTGCAGGTTGGTTATAACACTACGCAAATGGTTATCGCATCACGTGGCGGTGATTTGACGGGTTTTGATAAAGCGGGTCAGCCTTTATGGTCACTTAATGTTGGTGATCAAATCACCGGTGGCGTCGCCTTAGATTCTCTAAGTCAGACCGCTATCGTGAGTACGCGCAGCGGCCAAGTGCTCGCCTTTGATAGTGCCACTGGTGCCAAACGCTGGCAGCAGCAGCTATCAGGTTCGGTGTTAACGCCTGCATTAATTAGTAATAACCGAGTTATTTTGTCCGCTAACAATGGCTTTTTGCACGGCTTGTCGCTACAAAATGGTCAGTCAATATGGCAGTTTGCCACTCAGACACCGGCCATTAGTATTCGCGGTGCTGCCGAGCCGACCTTATTAGATGATAGAACTGCTCTATTAGCAACTGCTGATGGACGCTTACATGCTATTACTACTGATAGTGGTTTACCACAGTGGTCAAGACGCATTGGGGTAGGTGCGGGTAGCAGCGAAGTCGAGCGCATGAGTGATGTCGATGGTATGCCTACTGTTGATAACAACCAACTGTTTGCTATTAGCTACAGTGGCCAGCTGCTTGGGATTGATTTAGCATCGCGGCAGGTAATGTTTCTTAACGAGCTTGCCAGTCTTAAAGCGCTTGCGGTGAATAGTACACAAGTTATTGCCACCAGCTTAGAAGGCAAAGTCGTTGCCTATGACCGTAACAATGGTCAGGTATCATGGGAAAGTGAAGCCTTGGCTTATCGCGATTTGACCAATCCAGTAATGATCGGTAATTATATTGCAATTGGTGATTTGGATGGCGTCGTCCATTTATTCGACCCTGTAGCTGGTAATATCGTGAGCCGTGTGCAGACCAAAGGTCCGCTGACTAATTTACAAGTTCAAGGTAGCCGCTTGATAACCCAAAGCACCTCAGGGCAGGTGGCCATTTGGCAGTTGGCTCGCTAGGTGTTTTACGACTAAAACGCTTAACGAACCAGTATTAATTAATAGCAACTTTACGGGATATAAACGCTGCTTGTTCAGCGTTTAACGCCTTGTGCAAATCGCTTGTTTAAACATTTAGTTTCGCGTAGTCTATGCGCCCTTAACAAATTTAACGTTTATTAACCATTGATCAAATATTTACAGTTGAATTAGTATTAAATCAAATTAATATATTAATCAACAATTTAGTAGCCGGCTCTATTTAGAATATTAATGTTATTTATACTATTAATATTCTATTATCACTATCATCCATTTAAGTTTGCAGTAATATAAAGCATATTTGCTTTAGTCATTGTCCGTCACTGCAAATCATTGAGAGTAACGCATGAGTATCAAGCCTGTGGTCGCTTTAATCGGCCGCCCAAATGTCGGTAAATCTACCTTATTCAATCAGTTCACCAAAAGTCGGCAGGCCTTAGTTGCCGATCTATCTGGTCTGACCCGTGATCGTCAATATGGTGATGCTGAATATGAAGGCAAAGCATTTATCGTTGTAGATACTGGTGGCATTGGTGAAGCGGACGATGGCAGGGGCGATATTGACGACTACATGTCTGAGCAGTCGCATACCGCGATTCATGAAGCAGATATTATTGTCTTTGTAGTCGATGCCCGCGTCGGCTTGATTGGTGCCGATGCTGAAATTGGCAAGTTTTTGCACACACTAGGCAAGCCGGTATATGTGGTTGCCAATAAGGTTGACGGCGCCCATGACTCTGCGCCTGCTGAGTTTTACGCATTAGGCTTAGGTGAGCCGTATCCGATGGCGGCCAGCCATGGTCGCGGTGTTGGTAATCTGCTCGAAGTTTTAACTGCGGATATGCCAGAGCAAGACAATACACAAGAGCCAAGTGGCCTAAAACTGGCCATTATCGGCCGTCCGAACGTTGGTAAATCAACGCTAGTAAATCGTCTGTTAGGCGAAGACCGAGTGGTGGTGTTCGATATGCCAGGCACAACGCGCGATAGTATTTATATTCCTTATCAGCGTAACGGCAAAGACTACGTACTGATCGATACCGCTGGAGTACGTCGCCGTGGCAAAATTGATGAAAAAGTAGAAAAGTTCTCCGTTATTAAGACCTTGCAAGCGATTGAAGACTCAAACGTCACTGTTATTGTGATTGATGCCCAAGAAGGTATCGTTGATCAAGATTTACATATGATTGGTTACGCGCTTGATGCTGGCCGCGCACTAGTCGTCGCGATCAATAAGTGGGATGGTTTAAGCTCTGATCAAAAAGATTTTATTAAGATAGAAATGGATCGTCGTTTTAACTTTATTTCGTATGTCAAAGTTCATATGATATCTGCATTGCACGGCACGAATGTGGGCAACTTATACCCCTCAATCCTACGTGCTTATGAGTCTTCGATGTTCGAAGTGTCAACCAACCGTTTGACCCAAATTTTGCAAGATGCGGTTACTGCGAGCCCACCGCCGACAGTTGGTGGTCGCCGTATTAAACTGCGTTACGCGCATATCGGTGGTCATAATCCACCGGTGATTGTTATTCATGGTAACCAAACGGGATCGCTACCTAAGAGCTATCAGCGCTACCTTGAAAATCAATTCCGTCAAGTGTTTAAGCTTGAGGGTACGCCGCTTAATGTGATCTTTAAGCTCAACGAAAATCCATATGCCAGCAAAAGTGACACCCCGACCAAAGCAAAAGCCCAACAGCTGCGTCAGCGCGGGCGCAATCGGGCACAAAAATTCACCACTAAAGATAAAAAGCCTCGTTAGATAGTATTTTTCATTAATTCTATTAATACAATAATGTATCACTAACGGCAAGGCTAATAAATACCCTTAAAATTATCAAGTTAAGAAAAAACTGCGGTGATGGCAGTATCTAGCATCACCGTAAAGTGTTGCAAAATAAATAAATGATTGACGCAGTTATTAGATACTATGACTAAAAGCTGCCCTACATTGATTGAGTGACATGAGCCCAAGCCCTATTAGAACCATGCCCAAGACTATCAGGCGCGCTGTTATACAAGCCATCACTGTGGGGGTTTTGTCGGCTTTTTTAATGTCCTTTGTTTATGGTTTTGTTTACCACTATCAACAAAAACGTCTACACATCGAGCAATTATCCGCATTACTCGCCAATAGCGCTTCAACGCCCAACGGTGCTAACTTAGTTGCTAGACAAGTCAGTACCTTATTAGATGACGATCCTACTTTACAAAGCATTGTGTTTTATTCAACCGATCATCCTATCGTTAATCTTGACGAAGCCACTACTGAGGTCGTCAGTGGTGATTGGTATGACGCTCTATTTGCGGACACTATCAGTTTTAATCAGGCAGTAACCAGTCGCTACTTTGACGGCAGTAGTATTCAACGGGCCAACTCTAGCCAACAGCTTATTGACACCTCCTCTATCAGTGATGTAGAAATACAATCGTCTGCACGGCAGTTTTCTGCTCGCAATACTTTAGTTGGCTATATCGATATCACCTTAGATATTAACAGACTGCGTTGGCAGTGGCTATTCCTGAGTCTATTACCCTGGCTTGCGACTGTGGCTTTCACTGTTCTTATTGTTTGGTTTATTTTGCGTAAACTTTACTGGCCGAATAAAGATATTATTGAGCTGGCTAAGGTATGTGAAGTGGCCACTAACAATCCGAAGTTGCAGCAGCTACCAGCTATTCAGCAGTATTTTGATTTCCAAGAGTTAATAGGTATTAAAAAAGCATTCATTATCTTATTTGATCGTCTACAGCAGGCGAAGACAAACTATGAAGCGCTTGCGGTCTTTGAGCATCAGCTACATAACAAGGATCTATCACTTAATCTGCAGCGCTATAATTTTCAAGGCATGATTACTCATGAGTTAAGAACCTCATTAAATGCCATTGTCGGTGGCCTACAGCTGCTAGATCACCAAAGCTTAAATATAGAGCAAAAAGATGCTTTGGCTATCGTTCGTAAAGGCAGTCAACAGTTAGTGCGAACGCTGGAGCAGATTATTCAGCTGAATAAGATCGAAAAAGGTCAAATTAGCATTAATTTAAGTGAGTTTAATCCATTACAACTGATTGCCGATCTCCTTGCAGAATATGAGCCAATTGGCCAAAAAGAAGGTTTAGAGCTGATCAGTCACATCCATCATATCGATTATATACTGGAGGGTGATGCGGCAAAAATCCAGCAAATTTTATCTTCACTGCTTGATAATGCTATTAAATTTACTCCGTCAGGGCAAGTCACTATTAAGTCGCAACTGACCCATTTTCACGAAAGTAATCGCTGGCAGATTAGCGTAACAGATACCGGTATCGGTATTGCAGACAATCATCTAGAAGATATTTTCAATCCGTTTTTTCAAGTAGATTCATCGCAAACCCGTGCCTATGAAGGTACCGGTATAGGCTTGTCAGTCGTTAAACAAATGGCCCAACTGATTGGTGCAGCTATTGAGGTTGACAGCACACCAGGCGTCGGTAGTCAGTTTACAGTTATTATTCCTCTGCGCAATCAGGACCAGGTGCGACAGCAGTATGTACTCGCCGGCCTGGTTATGGTTTATTACTACTATCATGAGATAGGATTTATGGTTGACGAGTTACGGCGTCTTGGTGCTACCGTCACTTGTCAGCAGTATGACCAATCAATTATTGAACAGATAAGTACTATAAAAATGGATATGGTGATGTTTGCAGAGGATATCCTACCTGAGCAGGCCGCAACGTTAGCAAGGCACATTCGTGAGCACGAAACAGCGCATCGTGCCTTATTGATTTATTGGTATCCCCAGCATCAAACGCATTATTCAGACAGCATCGAGCATGGACTGAAAGCGGCGGGTGTCGACTACTGTCATAATGCTATTCGTGATGACCAAGTACTCAGTAAACAGCTAAAGGATTGGATGGTTTGACTTCCTCCGCTCTCTAAATGGAGTGGATTCCTACTGCTATAGTTAAAATACCTTAAAAATGCGACGGTACTGCTAGTATAAGCGTTTTGCAGCCTCTGTCTGCGTAGGTACAGCAAGCAAGAACAACGTATGCCAGCAGTAGGTTCTGTATCGACATTACTTTTCATTGACTATAAACGCTCAAGCGCGAGCGCGAGAATATTCTTAGCCGCATTAATATAACGGTCATGAGTGACACCGCACCCGCAAGAAAAATAATAAAATATAATCATAAAAAAACGCCCAATACGAGGGCGTTTTTTTATGGTTGAGCAGCATTATTAACCGCTTATTTTACTAGAACAAGTTTTGTGCCCAGCGTACGACATGTTGCCACATCCGGCTCATAAAGCCTGATTGCTTGACATCATTAGTAGCAATAATAGGGACTGATGCGACCGCTTTGCCATCAATGACGGCCATCATCTTGCCAATCTGTTGGCCTTTTTCGATAGGGGCCTCTATGCTGTCAGGAATATCAATGACGGTAGTGATTTTATTTTTCTGGGTTTTGCTGGTGAGTACCTGTAAGTGGCCTCCTGTCGCCAGTTCCACCTCATCGGCTTCGCCAAACCATACCGGTAGCTTACTAACAAACTGTCCTGATGGGGCTTTAGTAACGGTGGTGAAATGACCAAAGCCCCAGTTAAGTAGTTCGCGCGACTGATCAGCACGTGCTTGCATACTTTCTGTGCCCATGATTACAGAAATTAGACGCATATCGTCACGATTGCTAGAGGCAACCAGGCAGTAGCCAGCCGCATCAGTATGCCCTGTTTTTAGCCCGTCGACCGTAGAGTCAGTGGCGAGTAGGGCGTTGCGGTTACCTTGGGTAATGCCATTATAGGTAAATTCTTTTTCTGCATAAATACTGTAGTAATCACCACTGTTTTTGATGATAGCTCGTGCCAGTATGGCCAAATCTAAAGCGGAGGCTTCGTGACCTTGATCAGGCATGCCGGTGGAGTTTATGAAATTAGTATTCTTCATACCCAGCTTTTGTGCCTGCTCGTTCATCAATATCGCAAATGAGCTTTCGCTACCAGCGATGTGCTCAGCCATTGCTTTTGAGGCATCATTGCCGGACTGAATGATAATGCCGCGTAGCATATCGATAACGCTGGCGGTTTTATTAACCGGTACATACATACAAGACTGACTGCTACTGCCACGACACCAAGCGTTCTCACTCATGAGCACTTGGTCGTCTTCCTTAAGATCTCCTGAAGCTAAGCGCTGCTCAATGATGTAACTGGTCATCATTTTAGTTAGTGAGGCTGGTGGTAGAGGTTGGTTAGCATTTTTTTGCGCTAATATTTCTCCAGTATTATAATCCATTAATACATAGGCAGTATTGTCCATCTCAGGTGGTTGTATAGCAGCGCTCGCCATCACCGCACTCATAGAAATACTCACACCAATTGCCAGTTGTACAAACTGCTGTTTTACACGCTTTACTATCATATATTGTTACACCACATCATGAAACCAAATGCATCTATCGCCTCATACATCATCCCGAACCTCATTCCGTGTTTTAAACACCGCGTCTTAAACAGGGTGCATGCAACATCTAGTCTTGAAGGTCGCATTTCGAAATTTAATCTTGACCAGGACAACGATAACCAAGCGATGGACATAAAATTAACCCCCCATCTTAGCAAAATGCCAACCGATGGGGAAACAATAAATAAGATAAAGTCAGGCTTTGATAGAAAGAGAATAGCAGGCGGATAGAAGATCAAAAAAATGCTTAAAAATAATGCGCACAATAGTACTTTTTTATAGCATAAAAAAGCTTGCTGCGCCGCTCGCGAAGATACGCGGGGCTACAGCAAGCTATATACAGATAACAATAAAATCTAAATGGAGCGTTTTAAGCCTTTACTGGTTATTCTTAAGTCATTACTACATTTACAAAGCCGTTATAAAAACCATAATTGATAACGTTGATTTATTATTGTCGCTCATTTCAATCTCTTGTATCAACGCCATTTTTGCCTAAGCCAATCGTATAACATTTATGTCAACAAGCTTGTTTTAATCAATAAGCCTAGGCCAATCAATCCACCTATGCTACTAGTACCGCTAGTATTCTGCATTTGCTAGATCTTCGCACAATGCTTTGTTCTCTTGTTTAGAGAACTTCATTGTCCAGCTGCGAATACCCTGTAGAATCTGGCGATAATCCTGCTGCGTTGATAAATACTGAATAGCGGCTTTTGGGTCTTCTAACGAGGGCATTAGCTCATGCAGTTGCACCGTATAAGATTTATAGAATCGCTGCTTTTGTTTGCCATAAAGCATGGGTGGGCAAATCTCCGACAACACTTGCATAACCGCGATCTCATGCTTGGTTATATTCATACCGGACATATCGAGTGGTATAGTGGTTGCTGGGTTACTAGCAGCATTGGCCGTTTGGGATAGCATGGCAGCTGATGTTATCAGTCCAGCAAAACCGACTTTTGAAGCGAACTTTGCTATGGTAGAAGCTATAGATAATATCGATTGATTTTTCATTAAGTATCACACTCGCTTATCTTCATTTAATGGTCATATGGTAATAGTTAAAAAAACAAAAGTCACATAAAATATTGCGTCGTGTGTGGCTATATTGTGACCTGTGAGCGTTTTACAGCAACATATCAGCAGTATCCATTCATAAGTTACGTCAGCCTAAAAGTATGATTTAACATTGTTATCATTTATTGCTTATTGTAACAGGATATTTCAAATACCAACCAATAATCATAATAATAAAACCGACTGCTAAGTAAATCAGAGGTCAAGAGTTAGTTCGTGCCTGCAGATTATTAGGGTATACTCGACTGCAATCTTATAATGTCTTAACTTATCGCGTCGTAACTTATCGCGTCGTAACCATGCGGTTCTATTTAAATTGGCGTTGTTATCTTTCACCTTTCATATTAACTGCTACTTTTTATTATGATCAAAACTATTTATAGTAGTAGCATTTTATAGCAGTAGAGCTGTCGCCTCGTGTCGCCCACCGATTATCTCTGACTCGCTAAGATTTACACTATGCTCGTATGATAGCGATATATGAAGACAACAATGCCATAGCCAAAGATAAGAATCTGCCGATGGTATGAGTAATCATCATAATAGAGACAAAAGAGCGTTTGAAAATTCGCTAGCTGTCATAATAAAGTGCTAGTACCGTTAAGTAGTAAAGGTGTGATACCCAGCGTTTATTATAGCAATTCTATAGTAGCAAGGTGCTCAGATAGACGGATGGTTATACCAGTAGATAAGCGGTTAAATATGAGTATATTGAGTAGAAATGAATTTTTTAATTAGTAATGATGATGGGATACTGGCCATTGCTACTTCGTTGGTCGGTGGTGCAATAATAGGCAATGGGCAGGACGACAGCAGTCATTATCAAGTAGCAGCCAATGAGATCGTCAAGATTTTGACCGAAACATCTATATTAGAAGCGCTCAAAAGTTTGCCCTATCATGTATTAAACGTTAATATTCCTGATGTAAAAAATGCCGATAGTATCAAAGGTCGTAAGATTACCAGTCTGGGGCACAGTCAGATAGCTCGTCCTGTGCATCATGTGATTGACCCGCGTGGGCGCGATGCCTACTGGTTGTCTTTACGCAAATGGTTGTCTTTACGCAAAAGTCAGAAAGCGTTGCCAATAGAGAGCATAGGCGAGTATTGTTTGTCGCCAACACCAGCCATTGAAGATGCAAATGAGTCATCGTTAACCAAATAGGCTGATGCGTCAGCTATATATACTGACGATCAAGCGGTCGCAGCCGGTTATATTAGCTTGTCACCAGTGCGACTACATCATACGCCAACGGCTACCCTTGCTAGGCTTTCAGCATTGACGCTATGAAGACATAATAACAAAAGCTACCATAATAAAGATCACAGTAAAAATAATAGTAACCTTGTAACTAGCATTATAAGTGGCCACTAATTATATTACAAAGTAACACCAACCATAGAGTGATAATGGCAGTGGCTGCACATATACGACTGTATATATAGGACCGTCCACACAATAGAGCCTTTATGACTGTACATATGCGCTCTTAAGTCGTACACCAACCCATAGGATACTTGTGAGTAACTTAAAAAATAGGAAACCTTATATGAAAAACCTGATGACTGGCTCTCAGCTAGCGACTGCCGCTTTGGTGGGCACCATGACAGTAGCGATGCTAACGATGGTAGGTTGCGCCACTAAACCCAGCTATCAATCGCCGACCCAAATGGGACCTAAAGTTACTACCAATGCTCAAGGTGTTCCTAATTATTATCTGGTAAAGCGTGGTGATACGGTCAGTCAAATCGCTTCGCGCTATAAATTAAATTATCGTCAAGTTGGGGCGTTTAATGGTTTAGATAGTAAATATACAATCTATAGTGGGCAATGGCTCAAGTTATGGGAGGGGAGCGAAGCAACCCCTGCACGTAACAATACTGACAACGCTGCTGCTAGTACGCCGGCACCAACATATACGCCGCCCGCGACTACCAACTCAAGTCCAGCGTACGAAGTGACTGCCAATTCGACCTCAGGCTACGAGTACCCCAGTCGTAACCAAGTGGTTCGTAACTTTGATGCGTCAACGGGCAACATGGGTATGTGGTTTGCCGGCAAAGAAGGTGATCCAATCGTTGCTAGTCAATCTGGAACAGTGCTTTATTCGGGTAACGGACTGCCAGAATATGGTAACTTAATCATGATTCGCCATAGTGAAAACTATATCACCGCCTACGCTCACAACAGTCAGTTGCTAGTCAAAGAGGGTGATCAGGTACAGCGTGCTCAGCGTATTGCCAGTATGGGTAGCTCTGGCCAAACCAATCAAGTTGGCTTAGAGTTTCAAGTGCGCCTAAATGGTAATCCTATCGATCCACGCGCAGTCTTAGGACGTTAAATATAATGCTGTTTTTTGATAACTGTACTAATTACTTTATTTGTTAATACTTGAGGCCTTTTATGATATTAAAAAAACAATATATTGCCTTTTTGCCTACGTCACTTTTTGCTTTATTGATAGTAGGTTGTACAAGCCAGCAGGCCATCAAGAAGCCTAGTACACCAGTGCGTCAAGGTAGCGTTCAAATTACTCAGACTCAAACCATTCAAGTAAAGCCCGTACCGAGTATAGTGACGCCCAAGCCTGTTCCGCAGCCAAGCTATAATAGTTTTTCGGACTGGAAGTCAGACTTCTCTATGCGTGCGATGTCATCAGGTTATGATGCTTCAGCTGTCCAGCGTCTGCTCGGGTCTGCTTATTTAAATCAACAGGTTATTTCATTAGATTCAGGTCAGCCAGAATTTTCTAAGATGCCGTGGGACTATGCGGATTCTGCGGTCTCAGATGGACGGGTTAGTACGGGTAAAAGTAAGTTTTCGGAGCAGCGTCCATATTTATTGGGTTTAGAATCGCAATATGGGGTCAATGCCGAAGTGATTGCTGCGATCTGGGGTATGGAGTCATCATACGGTGCTGTGACTGGGAACAGCCATCTACCTAGTGCGCTTGCCACTCTTGCTTATGATGGTCGTCGCCAAGCGTTTGCCGAGACTCAGTTATTGTCCTTAATGACCCTGCTACAACGTGGTGATGTGTCTTGGTTACAGCTTGAAGGCTCTTGGGCAGGTGGCATGGGACAGACGCAATTTATCCCAGATACCTGGCTAAAACAGGGGGTAGATGGTGATGGTAATGGCCATCGTAATCCGTGGTCAACGGCTGATGCATTGGCCTCTACCGCCAACTATTTGAGTAACTCAGGTTGGGTTCGTGGTCTGGCACCTTTTTATGAAGTTACCTTGCCGGCCTCGTTTGACTACTCGATTGTTGATAGTAAGCAACCCGCGGCTAGATGGGCGTCTCTTGGTGTTGATACCATCGCTGACGTATTTTTAGATGCCAATACCCCAATGGAGCTTTGGCTTCCAGCTGGCAAAGATGGCCCAGCATTATTGTTAAGTCAGAACTTCGACGTTATCAAGGTCTATAACAATTCGTCTAGCTATGCGCTAGGAGTTAGCTTATTGGGTAAAGCCATCGCTGGACAAAGCGGACTGCAAAAGTCATGGCCACGCTATGAGCGTCCCTTATCAACCTCGCAAGTGACCAATTTACAGCAACGGCTGACCAATGCAGGCTACGACACTAAGGGTGCTGATGGCATCGTCGGTACTAATACTCGCAAAGCATTTCAGCGCTGGCAAGGGGACAATGGGCAAACGCCGGATGGCTTTATCACCCAGCGTAGCGCGTTATCATTGGCGTCATGGTGAAAAGGCTTGATACTTTTTAGATCTTTAATACGGCAGTTGCAATCAATAAGCGAGTTGTCAGTATTAGCGTTAACCATTAAAAATAGCAGACAAGGCTCAATTATTTGATAGTCAATCGTTAAAATAATGAGCAAAAAAAGCAGCAACTAAGAAACAGTGGGTGATAGATACCCTCGTTTCTTAATTGCTACTTTATTACCCTAGGCTAAGGGGTACCGGCATGACCAACATTCACTTGGGTAGATAGCATACGACCCTTGGTCTCAGACTTGCGAGAGGCCTCATCCCAATCTGGTGCCGCGCACATAAACAGCGTTTTACCCTCTTTGCCACCCAAAGCGACGGCAAAGACCCCTTCAGGGCTAGTATCTATTACTTCTAAAACCTCACCGCCTTCTGCCATACGCACGGCGCGATGATTTAAAGTATCAGCAAACCATACCGCTCCTTCTGCATCTAAAGCCAAGCCATCTGGTAATATTTTAGCCTGACCTATACGGGAGCCGAGATTAGGCTCATCCCCTAATGCGCCAAAACTCGCAAAATCGCGTCTTTCGCCAAGAGAGCCATCTGCTTTGATATCGAATTGTGAAATTCTATTACCAAACAGCTCGTTGACGATTAAGGTCTTTTGATCGGCAGAGATAACCATACCGTTTGGAAAAGATAAGCCTTCGGCAACCACCTGTGAGCTACCGTCTACTTTGACCAGTATTAATGCGGCATCTTTATGATCAGCGCCACTCATCAAGTCAAAGCCAAAGTTGCCGACATAGGCATTACCATTTGGTGCCACCACCATATCATTGGCATGACCTGCACAATGATCCCAAATATCGGCATGCACGACCAACTCACCATTGTCTTCTAAGCGTAATACTTTACGGTCTTTCATGGATACGACTAGCATACGGCCATCCGGTAACCAGCCTAAACCGGAGGGTTGTTGCTCGACATGAACGATTTTGTCTGCCACACCCTGGTCGTTCACCCGGTAGACGCCTTGAGTATAAAAATCGACAAACCATAAAGCCTCTTTGTACCAGCGAGGGCCTTCTAAATAATGAAAGCCATCAACAACCACACTTATTTCATATTTCGACATAATTTTTGACATAATAATCTTCCTTGATTAGTAATGGTTTTGTCAGGTCATGATTTTAGCAAATAGTCTTAATGAATGCCGCTATTTATTAGAGTATTTCTTTATAAATGGCAGTCACATCTCCTAAGGTCATATCTCTAGGGTTGGTGGCAATGAGCCGTGCGTAAGTATTGATGACGATATCCGCTAGATCGGGAATATCTTGTTCTTTAATCTCCAATTCGCTCAAACGATATTTAAGACCACTCACCTCTAAAAACTTTTTTAATTGCTCAATAAAGCGTTCTGCCGCGACTAAATCAGTCATATTAGAAATTTGAGTTGGCATGACGACTCTGGCTAATTCTGCGTACATGGATGCTGCTTCTGGCAAATTAAAAGTAAATACCGGACACATCACCAGCGCATTAGCGTGTCCATGGGGAATATGGAAATTAATACTAAGCGGATAAGATAACCCGTGAACCGCAGCTACCGAAGAATTGACAAATGCTATGCCTGCTAGAGTCGAGCCTAATAGCATCTCGGCACGGGCTTCAAGATCATCACCTTGCTCAAGTACCCGTTCAAAGTTATTCCATAGCATCTGCAACCCTTTAGCGGCCATCGCATCTGAAATAGGATTCTTTTTAGTACGGCTGGTATAAGCCTCAATACAATGTACCATCGCATCAAGTGCGGTCGCAGCAGTGATATGCTGAGGCAGCTTGAGTGTTAGGGTGGCATCTAGAATGGCGACATCGGGTAATATTTTGGGGGTATAAATGGCCTTTTTACTGCCATCTTTAGCCGTGATTACCGATACAAAGGTGGCCTCGGCCCCTGTGCCTGCAGTAGTGGGTATTGCGAACAGTGGTAACTTCTTAAAATCACTCAAATCAAGATCTAAAATATCGTCGACTGATTCGAAATCATTGGGATATAAAGCAACGATTTTTGCGGTATCAATAGAGCTGCCACCACCCAAACCGATGACTAAGTCACATTGATTGGCTCTAGCAAGTTCAATAGCGTTATTAACCACTTCAATAGGGGGATCAGCAACGACCTCATTAAAGATAACCACCTGAACGCCAGCATCTTGCAATGACCGTTGCGCAATATCGTCATAACCCAGCTGAGAAATTCCAGCATCGGTGATAATGATGGCCGATGTGGCACAGTACTGCTTAGCTAATGCGCCTAATTTTTGGCGCATACTATCAGTTTCGCTGATGATATGCCCATTGGTGTAAAACTCAATTCCTATCATACGGCTCTTCCTTGTATAGTCCTCTTAGTCTATCAGTTATCAATAAAACTATGTAAATACGCTGCTTGTTATATAGATATGAGTTTCTTATGACTGAGTCAATACTCATTTATACTGGATTTTTATGAGTCTACTTGAGTTGGCTTGGTAAAGTAAATATTAAGTCTATATTCCATAAATGACGACGCAGCATTCGTCTGCGCCGTTATCGACCCCGAGACGCAGCAGATCAGCAATCCGCCATAGTGTATTATCATGGTGGTGATAGTGCTGGCGGCAATTTGGCAGCTGTGGTGGCGCAGCAGACCAAACTTGACCAAGATTCACCCATGCTACAATTATTATGGGTACCTTGGGTTGATATGAGTACAGAGCGGTCGTCTTATGATTTATTTGGTGATGGCTTCTTTCTGGATCGCTCACAGGCCCGTTGGTACATTGACCATTATATAAATAATGAGAGCAATAAGGTTGATCCACTTGTATCGCCATTATTTGGTGATGTCAGTGACGTTGCACCGGCGGTAATACTGGTGGCAGGCTTTGATGTACTTAGAGATGAGGGTATTGAGTACGCGCAAAAGCTTAAAGATGCTGGCGTCGACACTGAGCTAAAAATCTATGAAACTCTACCGCATCCCTTTATGAACATGGCAGGAGAAATAGACGACGCAAGAGTAGCGTTTTCAGAGGCTGCAAAGATACTGAAAGAGAGACTGTCGGATGGCCGTAAAGCTATGAAATAACCCACAACCAACATAAGACAGTCTATATCTTTAATCAGATCATAAAATGCTCGTTAAAATCAATAAAGTATATAAAATACTTATAAACTGCCCAGTGTTTTACGCAACACATTCGAGCTTAACGGGTCAATTTATCACTCTCATTAAAATATGCTCATGCTTGTCTCTAATCGGCCGTCTTATAAACTCTTATGATACCAAATTCATTTACTCGCTCTATTAATGCCTTGATAACGATGCTAGTCATCATATTGCACGGTCTCACTGCCTGGGCTGTAGTATCTATGGCTAGTCTGGCACGTCCCGAGATAAAAACAGTTGAGCTTAAACCGATTCAACTAGAGCTAGTTACCTTGGTGACATCGCCTATTAAAGACTCTCCTGCTGAAGACTCTCCTGCTGAAGACTCTCTTGCTGAAAAACCTTCCTACTGAAAAACTTACGATATCCAACACAAGTGAACAAAAGTTTAAATAATAAAACTAAGTGTTTATTACGTTATTCTAAATAATGATTTGTCTTTACGTTATTATACAGTCGTTCATTTATATGCTGTAGCAGGCTTTAAAAAACCAACGTGACACACAGCCCCCGATTGTCTTCCCGATTGGCAGCCGTCAAGATAGAACCATGCATAAAAACATCGATACCTGCTTGCTCACAGATCGATTTAACTATCGACAGTCCCAACCCTGTCCCCTCTATGACTTCAGATTTGGTTGTCGCACTATCAGATCGCGTGAGACCAATATTGTTTAAGGTTTTTTCAACAGTACTATGCATCTGACTAAGTCTTACAAATGGCTCAAATGAATTTTTATACTCATCAGGGCGAATACCTGGGCCTGAATCCATGACTTGTAATACCAGTCTACCAGCAAGCCAACGGGGTAAATTATTTTGCTTTGTAAGTCCAATAATATGAGTGCCAAGGCTATTTAGTAGACTAGTGTCGTGACGTCTGACTTCTTTCGCTGTTGCGCTAAATCGTGACAGTTTAACCGCTACTTGGCCGTTATCGGGAGTATAAACAATAGCGTTTTGGATAAGGTTTTTGACGAGCATTAACAAGGCAGTTTCATCCACGCTCACTTGTGCTGCCAATGTGGGAACGTCTGATAATTGGACAGTCAGTTCTATATTTTTATTATCAGCGATTGGCACTAATAGACCGATCACTTGTTCGACAATAGTTTTGATAGAGATTCGCTCATGCTTGGCATTATTTACAATATTAATATTACCTGCTCGAGCGAGCGTTAGAAGCTGTTCGACCAATCGTTGATTGCGCTTCAGGCGGATGGCAAGCTTGTCTAAGCCTTCGGTCATGACCGCATCACTGGTCAGACGTTGTAACCGCTGTAGTTGTAAGGAAACTGCCGTTAGGGGAGAGCGCAGCTCGTGTGCGGCGTCAGCAATAAAACGTTGCTGACGTTCAATACTGATCTTCACTAGCGCTAATAGGCGATTTAAAGACTCCGCTAAAGGTAATAGCTCAGTTGGCAAATTGCTAATAGATAAAGGATGCAGATCACTTTCTTGACGCTTATTAATCTCAATCTGTAGCTGACGTACAGGTTTGAGCATCCGCCACATAATGAATGGTAGTAGCAACATCAAAAATGTCATACCAATAATTAAAGGAAGAAAAGATTGCATAGCGCTAGATTTGGCCAGGTCTTCTTGAAACTCGGTACGCTGCCTCACGATGATAACTTGGTCTGCATTATTACTGCGATAGACGCGCCATACATGGTCATCTATCATTTTGGTACTGATGCCTACTGGTATCGAATCGAGATCGTCTAAAGTCAGATCATCAAAATCGTCATCGCTATGATCTTTGGAGGTACTGTCGTTATGCGATGAGTTGTAGGTTATTGGCGCTGTTACCGCCGTATTGATTACATCAACCGTGATACTGCCATCGTCTTCATCGGTATCAAAGTGGATGCTCGTTTCATGCAGCTGATTGGAATCAGACATGCCAATATCAAGCGTTTGTTCAAGTAACGCTGACATGCTCTTAAGGTTGTCGTCTTGGAACTCATTAATTTCTTTATAGCTGTACCAAAACCCATAGCCACCAGCGATTATCGCTAATAGTAACAGCGCTAAAACTGACCAAAAAATCAGCTGAAACTGCATAGATTTAAAGAGCTGGCGTATAGATGGCATAGTATGAGTCTTTGAAAGTAGTATAGGTTTTATAGGTAATAAAGGATAAATATCGTATAGCACCTGAGCGCATAGCTGCGCCTTTAAGACCTTCCTAATGACTGTATGCTGTGAAAGTATTGACTAACTATCCTTTGGCGTAATTACTTTGTTATTACTGATATACCAACCAAGTCCTCGTACGTTTTTAATTCTATTTTGTCCAAGTTTTTTTCTTAAGCTATGAATCAGAAACTCAACGGCATTACTTTCAACTTCACCACCCCAGCCATATAGCGAGTCCTCAAGCTCAGTTTTTGACATGACTTTTTCAGGTGACAGCATGAAGGTGGCGAGTAGCATATATTCTTTAGCAGTCAAATCGACAGGAATAGAGTCCATGGCGACTCGTTTATGGGCGGTATCTAGGTTTAAGTTGCCAACGGTGAGCTGATTGTCGGCTTTACCTTGAGCCCGACGAATCAGGACTCGCATTCGCGCAAAAATTTCCCCCAGCTCAAAAGGTTTGACCACATAATCATCTGCCCCTGAATCAAGACCTGCAATACGGTCCTTTACCTCATCGCGAGCGGTAATGATCAACACAGGGGTGTCAATCTTAGCATCGCGAATGGCGGTCAGGACACCCATACCATCGATTTCTGGTAGGCCCAAGTCCAATAATATAATGTCATAAGGTTGTACCTTTAGCGTCAGAATAGCCTGGCGGCCATTTTTAACCCAATCAACGATATAAGCCTCGTCGTGCAAAGCGTCGCTTAGACTCTCGCCAATCATTAAGTCGTCTTCGGCCAGTAACACGCGCATGGCAATTCCTTTATTTATGTGTCAACACTCATATCAATACGTTACAGCGTTAATCTCACTGCTTGATATATTTGGTGGTCCATCTGCGTCCAGTATCTCAGTTTTCTAGTTTCGATATGCTAGAGATATGACTATAGTGACCTATTTATAGTAACGTTTTTAAACCAAAAAGCTCTAAACAATACCGTCGTATTGCTTAGAGCTTTTTATAAAGTATTAAAGGTAAGGTTCTAGCTGGCTATCTTAGTATTTATTATTTGCAGTGCTATTAGTCATCACTGTCTACTGCTTCGACTTGACTACGAATAATCTTGCCGGTCATGCTGTCAATAACTACTTTATGTACTTGATTGCCTTTAACGACTTCAATCTTATAGGCAGGTTTGCCAAAATCTATGTCAAACTCTGCTTCAATCACTGTTCCATTGACGCTTTGGGTAGCCTTTTTTATCGCCTGGTTTAGACTAATTTTAGACTGTCTCATAGCGTTATATTCTGCTATATCTTCTTTATCAAGTTTGTCTTGCTTGTTTCTCGCCACCTTACCGGTATTTGCGTCGATTTTTACTTCATACTCAGTATTATTAGCGATAATTTTAACCTCGTATTTACCACCCGCTGCATGGTCATTTTGATCAAATTCTGCGCTGATGACATCACCTTTGACTGTTTTGTTGGCAATAACAATCGCTTGCTCAAGACTGACCTTACTTTGGGTCGCCGCCATTGCTTCACTGATCTGACTGTTTGACGTAGCTGCTTGTCCTACAGCGATCGTAGCGCTACCGATACTGATGATACTAAGTGCCATAATAATAGATTTGCTTAGGGTTGATAGCTTTTTCATGATGTCATCCTTTGTTGGGTATAAGCTCATTATACAGAGTAATACATAGCAGAGACTTAGCGCATATCAAACGTTAAGTTAGCAGCTATATTTAACTGTCCAGAGTTTTAGCCGGTCAATGACCCTGATATACGGATTAAGCTAAACCATCGAATATTGCTGTCTTTGGTTATAGTAACCCACATCGATCCTATCGCTGCAGGCTTTACCTTAAGCCTGTTGGCAATCAACGCTTATCTGATAGGTCTAACTGCCGCTCTTTTAAAAAAGACACTTGCGAGCGCGCAAGCTATTGTCAATGACAGCAACATAGATACTAGGGTATGACTAAAAAAATGGTCGCCAAAAAGCATTTTATATAGGCCCATCGTCCATCCTAAAACAGTGATTATTACAAATATTTTATAGCGATGCTGTCGTAGTGTGGGTAAAAACGCTAACCCATATAAAGAAAACCCGGCGCTGGCATGAGCGGCTGGAAAGCACTTTGCTGGTGTCATAGCGACTATGTTTTGCCAGAGATTAAGGTAGGGCAAATCGCCATTAAAAAGAGTCAAGTGATTCGGGCAACTAACGTGAGTTACGCCTTTGAGCAGCGCAATAGTAGTAGGTACCATAATGATAGTGATTAACAGATAGCCTAGCTCTCGGCTAGACAATGCTGCGATTGGCTTAATAAAAAATGGCTTAGCATTCACAGTATCAGGATATCGGCTCTGCCAATACCGCCAAGTCAATATCGTTATTAAATAGACGCCCAATAAAATTAATAATAACTTAGGAAAGTCATAAAAGATAAAGGCATAAGGCTGTGCGCCTTTTTCTAACAGCCAATGTCCATCTGCGTAGAAAAGCTCACTAATACCAACATCTAATTGGCTATGCTCAAATGTCAGGGTCGCAATGATGGTTAAGCATAGTAGCTTGAGCCAAACCCAATCAGTTGAATTACTTTCTGAAGTCATTGAAACACCTTATAAGATATATTAAGCTGCAAATACCCAAGTATTGCTTAATACAAAAGGCCTGATAACGCCATTGACCATAAGATAAATAATAGCAATAACGCCAAAAACTGCGCGGCAGAACCCACATCTTTAGCTATTTTAGCCAGT
The DNA here is from genome assembly GCF_017875835.1 of Psychrobacter sp. PL19. Classification (NCBI taxonomy): domain Bacteria; kingdom Pseudomonadati; phylum Pseudomonadota; class Gammaproteobacteria; order Moraxellales; family Moraxellaceae; genus Psychrobacter; species Psychrobacter sp. PL19. The sequence continues at coordinate 2,771,701 of NZ_JAGING010000001.1, read as the reverse complement.
GGATGTTGGTCCGTTGAAGTATGGTCAACACTGGCTTCAAGCCCCGTGTTAAATAGCTCGACGATAAGTGATAAAAAAGAGGCGATTATTAACATCATTTTTATGCTGGTACCAAACGGTATGAATATAATCGGCATAAACAATACGAGATTAAGCCAAAAAACCTGTCTAAAAGCCGCTTCAAGCTCGTAAGCGGCTTTAAAACCATCTACAGAGTAACCGGTGGCTTTTATAATACGAGAAACCCCTTTTTTGCCTTTAGCCTGACTGGCATAGCTATCGGGAGCAAGCAACTGATTAGAGGTTGTTTGGCTTAAAGGATTATGATCGGCCTGGTCGTTCGCAAGATTAATGGGATTAACTTTGCTCATATTGAATTCTCAATAGTCATTAATATCAAGGTATGCTGTGAATTTTGAATAGCGAAAAAATAATGCAACAAAAAATCAGGACACTGTTCTTATCAAACCAGTATAAGACAGGGCAGATTAAGAAAGCGTTAAGACAATATTGGTTCGTGGAAGCATAAAGCACTGTAAAACATGATGGTTATTAAACGAGAGAAGTTTTTGATAGCGTCATCAATAAGCATTCCAATGTTAAACGCTACACATACAAAAAAGCAGTAATCGACACCTCGTCTATCATGGTATCGGCTACTGCTGTTCATTAAGGTTAAAATTATAGTTTAAGTGTGATCACCAATATCATTATTGTTGCAATTATCGCAGTTGAGAGGAAGTCACTAGCTATAGTCGAGCTGATTTTAAAAGGACATAGTGTGCTGCTGATAAGAATTTTTTGTAGCCTCTGTCACGCTTACGAACAGCAAGAAAAAAAATATTAAGGGCACATTGCATCGCAAGTTTGATTTTTTTAGCCAGTTATATATAAAGTGTTTTACAGCCTTGTAAGTTTTTAACAGCAATCTATTAATAGGCTTTATTCATAAGAAACCCTACTTATAATAAATACTACTTATAACAAATACTAAAAGTACTACCACCGGTCTTATTTGCTTGATGCGTTAATTCCCAGCCCATATGAGTCATGATACGTTGCACGATGCTAAGACCTAACCCTGTACCTTCCACTTTATTATTAGAATACTCATATGATTCTGTATGATTTGTGAACTTGCCGTTACTCTGAAAGTCTGTATTGTTACGGCCTAAACGCTCAAACCTTTCATACAGTAGCGGCATCATAATCTCAGGAATGCCAAGACCGGTATCGGTCACTGTAATCTTTTTAGCATCAATAGTGACCGTTATTTCACCATCATCAGTGTACTGAAAGGCGTTCTTTATTAGATTACCTAAAGCCATTTTTAGCAGCTCAGGCCGTACGCCTGCCACATAGTCCTGCTCAGCGACTACGGTACAAGTCACGGGTTTATACTTGATTAAATATTTTAGGCGTGCAATCTCGCTAATAGCGATACTATTGATAGACGTTTGCGGCGTGTCCAGTTGTTCAGGATTACGAGATAGTAATAATAAGGCACTGATAATTTCAGAGGTTTCTTTAGCCGTATTACTGATACGGTTAGTGAATTCGCTTAGATAGTGATCGTCTTCTAATTGCGCGGCAAGCACTTCTGATGCCCCTAGTATAATAGTCAATGGCGTGCGCAATTCGTGGCTGACGTCCCCGGTAAATAGCTGCTCACGTTTTAGATACTCTGCCAGTTTATGATTTTGAGTATCTATTGCCCTTGCTAACACTCCAACCTCTGAGGGCAGGTGAGTCAATTCGGTTAAATTTTGATGATCGGTTTCCACCGCTTGCTTCAGATTTAATAGTGGCTTGGTAATTTGTCTAGATGATAAATGAGAGAATATCGCGGCGATAAGCAAACTTAAAATGACAGCGATTCTCAGCGCATCAGCAAAGATGTCTTCTAGATGCTCAAAAATTGCCAAAACAGGATAGTTCTCCATCACCATTTCGCTGTCTTCTAAGTAAGTCAAAAGATAGGCTTGTTTGTCTTGTTGATAGGTAAAAAAGTGTAAATTGGTCCTTAGCTTGCCAGCCTGATTATTCACTGTCACAGGGATTTCCTGTACTGTTTCGGTCGCTAAAGTCTGTAAGTCTGTTGGTGCGACATCGTAGTGATAGATCTTAATGCCTGGGTCTGCAACATAAACAGACTGCTCACCCTTTCTTTCTTGACTAAGCTCTAACTGTTGTAGCAGACGAGCTTTGACCAATTCTTGCTCTATTCTGACTTCAGCATACATAAAAATACTGACGAAAGTGGTGCAAAGCAATAAAGCAAATAAAAAATATGAGATGCGAAACTTATTGGCTATTGAGTCTATATTGAACATGGCATTTACTTAATAGTGTAAGGCAGTAGATAGGGTAAGAAGAAACACAGATACGGCTGCTTATAATAGTGCTTATTATTTTAATCATATTATAAAATTTTATATCTTGCCCGGATCAATAATTTGGTAGCCAACACCAGGCATCGTTACTATCATATTTTTATCAAAGGGTTTATCAACTTGTGCACGCACACTATGTAAATGGGTGCGAAGGGCATCACTACTTGGAATATCTTGTCCCCATACTTTTTCTTCAAGTTCGGTTTTACTGACGACCCGAGGTGAGGCATTCATCAAGGCATGTAAGATTTTGAATCCTGTGGGGGTTAGCTTGAGCAGTTGGTCTTCTCGTTTGATACTATGTTCAGCTACATTTATGGACAGAGCACCTACCTCTATACTATGCCCAAAATGCTCATCTTGATAACGACGTATCAAGGCTTTGATACGAGCTTCTAATTCAATCAAGGAGAAGGGCTTGACTAGATAATCATCAGCACCACTATCAAACCCTGCCACCTTATCCAAAATAGTGTCACGCGCGGTCAACATTAATACCGGCGTTTTGTTATGCAGTTCTTCTCTAAGCGTTTTGCACAGTTTGGTGCCATCCATACCGGGTAGCATCACATCTAGCAGTATAACGTCATAACGATTGTTTGCTGCCAGTGCCAAGCCACTGAGTCCATTGTGGGCATTGTCCAATTCAAAGCCCTTTGGTTCAAAAAAAGCATAGATATTTGCCACGATATCGGGATTGTCTTCAACGATAAGTATTTTATACATGAGTGTTTTGTCCATGAGCGTTTTATCTACAATTATTGTCTATTAAAAAAGTTCAATATGCTCTAGAGTAAAAAAACAGTTTAATTAGTAGATTTAAAAAAAGTGGGGGCTGATGCCACCTCTTGGGTAGAAATACCGAAGAAATTAAGTAAAGTTGGCGTGATAAAATCGTGTGATACTGGCTGACTGGTCATACGAGAAAGGCTGTCTGCGTCAATATTATTGCCATTGGGCGACCAAATAATCACTGGTACCTTTTTCTGGGCATCTGGGGCAATATTGAAGGGCAGGCCATGCAAATAGATGTTGTTTTCGCCCAAACTTTCTCCATGATCACTAATATATACCATCACCACATCATAATCTTGCTGATAAAGTTTTAGCGTATCGATAACCGCATTCAAGAAGTAATCGGTATAACGAATAGCATTGTCATAACCGTTGATAACTGACTGATCATCACATTTGGACAGCTCGTTAGTCATACAAACCGGTTTGTATGTTTCAAATGTTTTGGGGTAACGTTGGTAATAAGCAGGTCCATGATTGCCCATTTGATGTAGCAAAATTAGCGTGTCTTTTGGCGTTGTGTCTGACTTAACCAATGTGTCAAAACCATCAAGCATTCCGATATCTCGGCATTCAATATCACAGTTAGGATTCACTTCAGGTGTTTTATAGTCCTCTAAAATCACTCGATCTGCCACGCCTTTAGAGCTAGAGTTATTATCACGCCAAATGACATTAACGCCTTGTTTATTAAGCGTATCTAAGACGTTTTCATTATACTTAGCAGTATCTACGTCGTAGTTCGCTCTATTAGAGTAACTAAACATACAAGGGACTGAATAAGCAGTAGAAGTGCCACAGGAAGTCGCATCCTTAAAGCTATAGATATCTGGTTGGCTGGCTAGTAATGGCATGGTATCGCGCTTATAATCATTTAAGCCAATATGATCAGCACGAACGGTTTCACCCACCACAAATACCATTAGCTTAGGCTTTGCGGTATTACTGGCGGGCGCTACACGCTTTGCATCTGTCGCATGCAGTATTAAGGTATCAGGTCGGCGCAGCTCATAGAAATAGTCAGTACCTAGTTTGATCACCGAATAAATAGGGGTAATAGGATTGGTATAACTACGCACCATTTTATGCTGACGAAAAAAGCTGGCGTATTGATCGCCGAATGGCAAAAGACAGATTGCGATTAGCGCAATAGACAGTATCAGTGTGACTGCTTTTTGCAATATAGCTCGTCGCCAAGTGGGACGCCTTATACGAATCTTGCTAATAATAAAAGCGGGTAGTACACCCAATAATAATATGCGGATGACGAAGCTTGGTGCCATCAATCCCATCGCTTCAGCTTGATCGGTCTGCAAGCTGTTAATCAGCATATCACGGTCAAATATCGTCCCGTAAGCATCAGTAAAATAGCCACAGATTGCAGCAATAATAACTATGGCAACCAGCACTACTTTTGCTGTGGGCCGGTAGCATAGCAGCTGAAATAGCAACCACATCAGCCCAAACAGTAAGCCGGTAAGAGAAACTATAAAGCCAATATTGTCAGCAAAAGGATAAATAGCCAACGCTTGCCTAAAGAAGCCAATATTTGCAGTCGCAACGAGATATAGCGCAACCATTATAATAAGATAAGCGAGACTAACCTCACGATTATAGAACTTACTGATATCGCTGTCTGTGTTATTAGCTTTAGCAATATTTATATTAGGAACTAGTTGTCTTAACATATACTGACTTCTTAACAGAGTTAGAGAGGGCTTAGGCTTCTAAGGTAGCAAGTAGTCTGTTAAGAAAATGTTAAGAGAACTAATACCAAACCCAAAATATATAGTATAATTGAACCATGACTATACCAACAGACACCCTAAAAGATCATAACTTTGGCAAACTCTCGAAGACCGAGCGTAACCCCAGAGCCCGCCAACGTCTCCTTATTCTATATCAATATAGCATAGGCAAAGCCACTAACGACATTGCCAAAGACCTCTACATTCACCCTGAAACCGCCAGACGCACCAAGAAACGTTATCTTCAACGTGGACTTGACAGTATCTATGACCGTCCCCGCCGAGGTCGGCATAGCAAACTGGCGGAAGCCGACATAGATGCCTTCAAAGCCATGATCGTCTCTGAGCAAGAAAAGCGAGCTGGCGGTCGTCTAACCGGTAAAGACATCCAACAGATAGCCAAAGAGCACTATAATGCTCACTATACCGTTAACGGTATTTACGAGATGTTAAAGCGTATCGGTATGAGCTGGATAAGTGCTCGTAGTCAGCACCCAAAAGCCAATGATGCGGTACAAGAAGCTTTTAAAAAAACTTTATAACCCATGTCGAAGAAATATTACCTGAAGGTATTGATTTACAACAAGTCGATATCTGGTTTCAAGATGAAACTCGCATAGGACAACAAGGATCACTGACTCGAGTTTGGCATTACCGCGGTCAAAGACCTCGGCTCATCAGACAACAACAGTTCTTATCAACCTATATCTTTGGTGCTTTCTGTCCTGCTACGGGAAACAGTGTGGGACTGGTTCTGCCTTGGGTTAATAAGCAAACCATGCTCTTGCATATGCAAGAGATCAGTAAGGCGGTTCCCGAAGGTCGTCATGCGGTGGTGGTGATGGACGGGGCATTATGGCATCAACCAAGCTTGAATCTACACAATGTGACGATGCTTAAACTGCCCCCTTATTCACCTGAGTTAAACCCGTCTGAAAACGTGTGGCAGTATCTCAAACAGAATGAGTTGTCTAATCGCTGCTATGAGGACTATGAGTCTATTGTTGATGCGGCTTGCTGTGCTTGGAATAAGTTGCTTGAGCAGCCAGAGAGAGTTCGCTCTTTGACTACTCGGACTTGGGCGCAACTTTAGTTATTGGGATTGGTATAAGTTGGAAAAGTCATTCAGAGTTAATATTTAAAGTGGTTAAATTTATAGGATTAACGAGTAAGTTCCAGTACTAGACAGTGTTTTTATTGTGCTGACTAGAGAGTCGCCGCTTAATAAACCAACCAATGATAATAGCCACGGCAACTAGCAAGAAAACTTTAGAATATGGCGCGAGTACGGCTTCGATAACGTCATAATTACTACCGAAGTGATAGCCTGCCAGTGTCAGTAAAGTTATCCAAATACTTGACCCCAGAGCAGTCAGTAGCAAAAAGGGAAGCATCGGCATTTTATTCATACCGGCAGGAATAGAGATAAGTGAGCGAATGCCGGGCACCATTCGTCCAAAAAACACTGCTTTTTTACCATGTTTATCGAACCAATGACTAGAAGCTAGGACGTCATCAGACTTAACAAACACATACTTGCCATATTTTTTAGCAAACAGTACTAGACGCTCTTCATCAAACAGGCTCCCCAAGTAATATAACGGTAGAGCGCCAAGTACCGTTCCGAGCGTACCTGCTAGTATGACTAATACTAGGTTTAAGTCGCCTCTCGCCACAGCAAAACCTGCTGCTGGCATAATAACCTCAGACGGTATGGGCGGAAAAACGTTTTCGGCAAACATGGCAAATATAATACCGAAGTAGCCAAACTTTGCCATGATAGCCAGTACCCAGTCGCTAATTTGATTCATGGTGATACCTTGTTGAATATCTGCTTGAAGGCCATTAGAGTAGCAAATTGCATATTAAAGAAAGGTTAAGATAAGAAACATAATGCTTAGTATTACACTTAATATAGAAGGGTAATTGATCTTTGTAAGTGTTGGTTTTATAAGTTTGTTATAGGTCCTGTTGACGTAGTCCTATCAAACCCTTAATTAAATCAGTAAGGAATAGGAAACACCAGACACAAAAAAACCCCAAACAATCTAATGTCTGAGGCGAAACTTGCTTAAACCTAAAGTCTAAATTCGTTTTAACTTTTTACTAAATATGGCGCAGCGGACGGGACTCGAACCCGCGACCCCCGGCGTGACAGGCTAGACCCACCATATTTCATTAACCTGTATTAAAGTACTTTAACCTAAAAATCCTTACCAATAAGGGGATACAGGATAATATTTCAAATGACGTTTAGCGTCATTTAACGTTATTTATCAAGTCAGATATGTCAATCTTGGTCACTTATAATGTATAAAAATTATACTTTATCATAAAAAATTAGGTATATATTTTATACATTTAACTTAGATAGATTTTGCTAAAAAGGGTGTAAATCTACATCCGCACTCCTCCAAAAGTCGTATCATACTGTTTCATTGTTAGCGAATGGCTACCGATTGCTGAACTAAACGTGGTTTGATTTACTGTTAAGATGCGTGATTAAAATCTCCCAAATTTAACTGTATGGGATTGACGGCAAGGTTCAGTGTTTTACTGTTCTATCGTTTACCATTAACAAAAGCCTTAGTCTTACAATTAGTCAAAGGTTTTTAATTGAGCTTAAGTATATCGGTGCTCTATTACTTTAAACAATTAAGAAGTTGAAGGTCTCAAGCTCTGATCAGTCCATACAATTCATAAAATACATAATTTTATTTCAATATTGAAACTCTTCTCCATAATCTCTAAAGTCAAAGAAACCGTCCTGTCTTGATAGTAAATGGGCTGCGTACTTGTCTATTGCTTGTGCTGGATTGACAAGTTTCTTAATGCTATAAACATCTTGGTCTTGGATAAGAAACATATCCTTTTGAATATGATTAGTGATAGAGAATATTTGGAAATTTTCCTGTTGTTCTAAACCGTTAAACCTTGTATCAATTAATGCGTGCAATTGAAAGTGCGTATCATGTTTTTCATCGCCTTTATAACCATATTCTATCAAAAAAGGTTGATCAAATTTTTTCTCTAAAAAAGATACCTTTCCCTGAGCTTTTTTGTCTGTTTTTCTAAGATCTTTATAGACCGACCCTATGGATGGATTATTACTAGACGGCAAGCCACTTGCATTTAGTGGTGGAATATTAATACCCTCAGGAATATACCAACCAGCACTATGCCATAGCCAAGATTGAATAATCTCTCTAGGTAAATTGAACTCATTTCTTTGAGCATGCTTATCAATGTAAGGCGTATACCCTAAAAATACAATAATACCATTTATATTTATACCAAACGCCGTAGCATCAGAAAGTATCTCTGGAATAGACGATCTCTCAATTCCGTAGAAAAAAACTTCTTTAACCTCAGATAAAATCTTGTACATTTCAGGTTGGGTATCTTTAAAAGGTTTAAAAAAATACTCACTAAAACTTTGATCTTTAGGCTTATCATTTTTAAAATTTAATGGGTTAAATTCAATTTCTGTTTCATCTTTATTTCTAATATAAACATCATTAATACTAACTTCGTTTAAGTCATAAAAAATCTTATCAAACCTATCTAAAATATGTGTATTCATTTTATTTTCCCTCTTTAGCTTCAACCGCTTTTCTAATTTTTTCTTGAATTCTTAATTGAATCCTTCCAATACTTTCCTTATAAATTGGGCTAATCGGTATTGGCTTACCTTTATTGCCATATTCTACCCAACCGCCATTTGAATATTCTACCTTTCTCCCTTTTGATGAGTTGAGATACTTCGGTAATGGCATAAGATTCTCAGGCGCATTAACAATGTTATTTAATTCTGTCGCTGTCAATTTACCTCCTGCTAAATCTTTTGCTTCAGCTCTTGGCAAAATATGATCAACAGATGGTTTTACGTCATCAGGAAAGTTCTTTAATTTACCATCGAATGGATCTAAATATCTGACCTTATTGGTTTTGGAATCAACCCAACCAGCTGCCTTGAATTTTGGTTCAATACTTCCCCAGTTGTTGGTAAAGTCGCAACAATCCGCATTATGTACCCAAATACCCATCTCACCAATATGATAAGTATGGAAGTCCTGTACTTCAAAGTTATAAACTGTGTCAGTTTCTTCTAATTGAGTTTGGCTAATAACAGTTGCTGTCACATTGCCATGCTTATCTAATAGCTTCATACCTGACTCTAAGATTGAAGCTTTGCGCCAACCTTCACCATCAATCCAGAATGGATGCTCTTCAGTAGTATTAAAGGTTTCTTCTAAGCCACTATCATGCTTGATCTTAACTTCATAAATAGGCACATTGGGTGCTACTTTGGTTTCAACTACTGGAAGATAGTCATACTTATTACCAAACTCTTCTCGCGACCAAACTAACTCACCACAGTTAATCGTTTCAATCGGTTTTAGACCATTTATAGTGTGTACTAAAGTACCTGCGGTGAAGCATACTGTACCACTACATACCTTGCTAAAATCCATATTTTTGGGTGCGCTTTCTTGCACTGTTTCTTTAACAGCTTTCTGAGCAGTTGTACCAGTAGGTACTTTTCTCAATGCACCAGCGCCTAGAGCTTCATAAACTGCGCCATTTATAACTCTTAAACCCCCATCTATATAGATACAATCAGCAGGACGCGATGTACTATAGTCAATTTCCTTTAAAAATGTTATAAACTAAACCAACTAACCTATTACTATTATAAATACTCATGACTTATTCACTAGATTTTCGCAAACAAGTCCTTAAAAGCTTGGACGGGGGTATGACCTTTGCTCAGGCGGTTGATTTCTATGATCTTAGTCCAACCACCATACAAAACTGGAAGCGGCGTGTCCACAGCAAAACAACAAGGCAAACTAAACCTCATAAGATAAGCGATGACGTTCTGCTCAATGATGTTAAAGAGCATCCTGACGATTACCAGTATGAGCGAGCTCGTCGATTAAACTGTAGCCCATCAGGCATTTATCACGCCTTAAAGCGCTTAGGTATTAGCAAAAAAAAAGACCTTAGAGCATCCAAAAGCTTGCCCCCTAAAGAGAGCTAAGTATCTAAGCAAACTCAACGACTATATCACTCAAGGCTTTGCTATTGTATACATGGATGAAAGCGGCTTTGAGTCTGAAACCCTGCGTCCCTTTGGCTATGCACCCATTGGAACCCCATGCATTGATAGCTATAACTGGCAAGGTAAAAAAAGAACCAACGTTATTGGTGCTTTATATGAAAAGATACTGTTTGCGCTTGATTACTTTAATAAGAATATCAATGGCGACATATTCTACAACTGGTGCAAATATACCTTAATTCCAAGCCTTAAACGTAAGTGCGTGATTGTGATGGATAACGCAAGCTTTCATAAACGTGTGAAAAGACTGCTTAACAGGCATGGTCACAGGCTTCTATTCTTACCCCCTTATAGCCCTGACTTAAACCCTATTGAGAAAAAATGGGCACAAGCAAAGTTTCTACGCCAAGGATGGATGGAAAACGACTTATCTAAATTGTTTTATGATATTAATCCTTGTCATAACACTTTTATTTTGAATTGACTATACAAGAAACGACAGAATTGTTGTTTTGTTTATAACCATCTAAAGTCGTTTGTGTACCAGGATATAAACGATATACATTCTCAAGCTCTTCAAAATTAACGTTACTATAATCAACTCTAAGCTGATTTAGACAGGCTTCGGTGGGGTTATCTTGACAAGATTTTATCTCTTTAAAATTATCTTCAGCCATTTTTGCTGCTAAAGATCTAATCTCTCTAAGTTCAGTATCAAGTTTACCGCCCGTATATCTTCTTTTTGCTACGGCAATCTTATATAGCAAACTCTCAACATCTTTATTCTTTAAATTATTATTCTCAACCGCAAGTTCAGTTAAGTTATTGAGTTGACCTATGCTTTCAGGTAATTTACTAAGCTCGTTATTTCTAACATAAAGTTTAGTTAAGTTGCTAAGCTGACCGATGCTTTCAGGTAGCTCTCTAAGCTCGTTTTTAATTGCATAAAATCCTGTCAAGTTACTGAGTTGACCTATACTTTCAGGTAATTCTCTAAGCTCATTAGAGCTGATATTAAGTTTAGTTAAGTTACTGAGTCGACATACACTTTCAGGTAATTTACTAAGCTCGTTATAGCTAATATTAAGTTCAGTTAAATTGCTAAGCTGACCGATGCTTTCAGGTAGCTCTCTAAGCTCGTTGTCAATAATCATAAGTGTAATTAAATTATTGAGATTACCTATGTTGTATGGTAAATGACTCAAATTAAGGCCAACAAATGCAATAAAAGAAAGGTTTGTAAGATATATTAATTCATCAGGTATATAGTCGATTTTAGATAAGACTGTATCTTTATGCCCTTTAAGTTTATTTGTGTAAATAACCGATTTTTTTGTATTAATAATTAGAGTATCTATAGCCAGTAGTTCATCTCGATTACGTGGTATTGTTTTCTCAGGAATCTTAAATTCATCTGCCCAATCCCATATTTTCTCCATCCAACTATCATCAACTAATACTTGGCTAGAGGCTCGTGATGTTGCCGCCGCTTTGATGATATCAGTCGTTAAACTGATTTGGCTCCTACGACCTTTGCTAGTCATTAAACCCTTGCTATAGTCAATTCAAAATAAAAGTGTTATGACAAGGATTAATATCATAAAACAATTTAGATAAGTCGTTTTCCATCCATCCTTGGCGTAGAAACTTTGCTTGTGCCCATTTTTTCTCAATAGGGTTTAAGTCAGGGCTATAAGGGGGT